>NZ_CP119133.2:7410796-7719093 GCF_001636945.3 Streptomyces sp. FXJ1.172
TGCTGGAGCGGCCCGAGGACTATCCCCGCTGGTGGCCGCAGGTGCGCGCGGTGACCCGGCTGGACGGCACCACCGGCGTCCTCACCATCCGGTCCCTGCTGCCGTACGACATGACCTTCACCGCGCGCGAGACGCGCCGCGATCCCGCCGCCGGGGTCCTGGAGGTCGCCGTGTCCGGAGACATCGAGGGGTGGGCCCGCTGGACGGTCACGGCCCACGGCCCCGGCACCCTCGCCCGCTACGAGCAGGAGGTCGACGTACGCAAGCTCCTGCTCAGGCGGCTCGCCGTACCCGGGCGGCTGGTCTTCCGGGCCAATCACCGCCTGATGATGCGATCCGGGCGGCGGGGACTGGTCCGGCTCCTCGAAGCGGTTTGAAGGATCGGCGCCTCGACCTGTATTGTTCGGTGCGTTCCCGGGCGATTAGCTCAGTGGGAGAGCGCTTCGTTCACACCGAAGAGGTCACTGGTTCGAACCCAGTATCGCCCACCCGGAGAAGGCCGGTCCGCAGCAGCGGACCGGCCTTTCGCATGGTCACGCCGCCGCCGGCAGCTCCGGCCGCAGCGGCCAGTCCGTGCTGACGATCTCGTCCGAGCCGCTGCGCGCGAACCACGCCTGCAGGCCGCGGGCCTGCGCCGCGTGCCAGTTGGCCTGGAGCGTGTGCAGTTCGGCGGGGGTGAGGCGCTCCAGCCGGGTCGCGAACCGGCGGCCCACCGCCCGCACGACATCCAGCGCGGCCAGTGCGTCCGCCGCCGCGTCATGCGCGTCCTGCAGCGCCACGCCGTAGTGCGCGCACAGGTCGGTCAGTGTGCGGCGCCCCTTGCGGTACCGGTCCAGGTGCTTGTCCAGCACCCGCGGGTCCAGCACCCTGAGCGGCACCGACTCGAACCAGCGGTCCAGCGGCGACGCCCGGTGCCGGCGCAACTCCCGGTCCAGCAGCGTGAGATCGAACGGTGCGTTCATCACCACCAGCGGACGGCCCATCGCCGCGTGCTCCGCCAGCTGCTCGGCTATCTCGTACATCACCGGCGCCGGCCAGCGTCCGTGGTGCTGCAGGTGTTCCTCCGTCAGCCCGTGCACCGCCGTCGCCGCCTCGGGCACCGGCACACCCGGGTTGACCAGCCAGCGGGACACCCGGGGCCGGGTCCCCGGTGCGTCCTGGACGACGACGGCGGCCGACACGATCCGGTCGGTCTCGACGTCCACGCCCGTCGTCTCCGTGTCGAAGGCGGCCAGTGGCCCCTCGTACCAGGTCGTCATCTGAACCCAACTCCTCGTTCACCTACAGCAGATGACGTTCCGTCTTCTGCCCGTTTGGTGATACCCGGGCCGTTTGCGCCGTACGCCGCGAGGAGACAACAGGAGTACGGGTCTTTGCAGTTCAGCGGCCCGCAGCGGGGACACTCATTGCTTGGAAGGCTGTTGGTCATGGCCATTGCGCAGCCCGAGCGGGGCGGGCTGCTGCCCGATCGTCCGGGCACCGTCCGCGGCACGCTCGCCACCACCGCGTGCATGGAGACACTGCAGGTCGGCTATCTGCACGCGGTCGCCGCCGCGGCGGGCTGCTCGCTGTCCCAGCCCTTCCCGGACAACGGCATCGACTGGCACGTCAGCCACAGCGCGCCCGGACACACCGTCGACGACGAGGTCACCATCAAGGTGCAGCTGAAGGCCACGTACCAGGTCGCGCCGAACCCGCCGGGCCGCTCCTTCTCCTTCACCCTCGACAACGACCACCTGCGCAAGCTCGCCCGCACACCCGTCTCGGTGCACAAGATCCTGGTCGTGATGCTCGTCCCGCGCTCCCAGGACGACTGGCTGCGCGCCAGCCACGACCGGCTCGACCTCAGGCACTGCTGCTACTGGGTCAACCTGGCCGGTCACCCGGTCACCGGCCGGCACCGGACCACCGTGCGGATCCCGACCTCGCGCATCTTCGACGACCGGGCGCTGTGCGAGATCATGACGCGGGTCGGGACGGGAGGCAGGCCATGAGAAGCCGTCCGCACGAGGAGCTGCCGCGCCAGGTCCGCCCGCACCCCGACGACCTCGCCTGGCACCGGCCCCCCGACCCCGCCCACGTCGACCCCGTCGTGCTCGGCGCCCTGCTGCACCGGCACGGCTGGCAGCGGCGCGGCGGAGACCCGGGACGCTACGGCCGCTGGACCCCGCCGGGGCCGGGCGGCGGCGGGACCAGCCTGCTGGTGCCCGAGAGCCGGGCCTTCCCCGACAGCGACGACCTGCTCGGCGAGGCCCTCGACGCGCTCGCCCGCAGCGAGACGCCCGCCGCGCGCGAGGTGCTGATCTCCCTCGCCGTACCCAGTGACGAGATCCGCTGGTGGCGGGACACCCCGGACGGACCCGCCGGCGCCACGCCCTGGACGGCGGACGAGCAACTGCGCGGCGCCGCACGGCAGATGCTGCTCGCCGCCGCGCTCGCCACACGCGCGCGTGCCGGCTACCACGGCGCCCGCCACCGCCGCGCGGCGGTCTCCCTGCTGGAGCACGTCCTCGTCGGCCCCGCCGCCGAGGACCGCCACCTCACCGCCTTCGCGCCCGTGCCCACCGGGCGCCCCCTCGCCGTCCGTCTCCACCAGGCCCTTTGTGCCGCCCGCGAGGCCATCGACTACCAGCGGGCCACCGGCGGCATGGACGCCTTCGACGGCGCCGTCGAGGCAGGGGTCAGCCGCGAGCTGACCGAGGCGCTGACCGTGCTCGTCCGGGGCACCGAGGGCGCCCGGATCGCGGTCGCCTGGGCACCCGGCGCCGGCGTCCCCGAGGGCTGCGCCCCGTCCGCCGAACCCGTCGAGTTCTCACCCGGCGACCTGCCCGTCCTGTGCGAGGCCGCGGCCCGCTATCTGCGCGAGGAACCCTCCGTGCCGGTCCGGATCACCGGCGCCGTGGTCCGTATGCGCCGCTCCGGGCCCGGCGGCGAGGGCACCGTACGGCTGCGCGTCCTCGCCGGCGCCGAGGTCCCGCACGTCCGCGTCACCCTGGGCGAGGAGGACTACCGCATCGCCGGCCATGCCCACCTCGTCGGACTCCCGGTGCGGGTGCACGGCAGGCTGGAGCGCCGGGGCGGCTTCCGCCGGCTCACCGGCGCCTCGGGGGTCGTACCGGTACAGGTCGACGAGGGGGAGCGGGACCGGCTGATGAAGGCCCTCCAGGAGAACCTCGACTTCTTCGAGGAGGCCTGCGGGGAGTCGTACGGCGACAGGGACTGAGAGGACGGGGCGGTAGGCGCTGGGGGACTGAGGGTGACCGTTTCGCGGTCGGTGCCGTCGGGTCGGTACGATCGCCTGTGCGCGCGCTCCTGGTATGGCGCCGCACCCCACCTTCAGTCAGGAGAGACCGGTGTCAGACGTCCGTGTGATCATCCAACGCGATTCCGAGCGGGAAGAACGCGTGGTGACGACGGGCACTACGGCCGCCGACCTCTTCGCGGGCGAGCGCTCGATCATCGCCGCGCGTGTCGGGGCCGAGCTGAAGGACCTCGCCTACGAGGTCAGGGACGGCGAGACCGTCGAGGGCGTCGAGATCTCCTCCGAGGACGGCCTGAACATCCTGCGCCACTCCACCGCGCACGTCATGGCGCAGGCCGTGCAGGAGCTGTTCCCCGAGGCCAAGCTGGGCATCGGCCCGCCCGTCAAGGACGGCTTCTACTACGACTTCGACGTCGAGAAGCCGTTCACGCCCGAGGATCTCAAGGCCGTCGAGAAGAAGATGCAGGAGATCCAGAAGCGCGGGCAGAAGTTCTCCCGCCGTGTCGTCACCGACGAGGCGGCCCGTGCGGAGCTGGCCGACGAGCCGTACAAGCTGGAGCTGATCGGCCTCAAGGGCTCCGCGTCGCACGACGACGGCGCGGACGTCGAGGTCGGCGCCGGCGAGCTGACGATCTACGACAACCTGGACGCCAAGACCGGCGAGCTGTGCTGGAAGGACCTCTGCCGCGGCCCCCACCTGCCCTCGACCCGCCTCATCCCGGCGTTCAAGCTGATGCGCAACGCGGCCGCCTACTGGCGCGGCAGCGAGAAGAACCCGATGCTGCAGCGCATCTACGGCACCGCCTGGCCCTCCAAGGACGAGCTGAAGGCCCACCTGGACTTCCTCGCCGAGGCCGAGAAGCGCGACCACCGCAAGCTCGGCACCGAGCTGGACCTCTTCTCCATCCCCGAGCAGATCGGCTCCGGCCTCGCGGTCTTCCACCCCAAGGGCGGCATCGTCCGCCGGGTCATGGAGGACTACTCGCGCCGCCGCCACGAGGAAGAGGGCTACGAGTTCGTCTACACCCCGCACGCCACGAAGGGGAAGCTCTTCGAGACGTCCGGGCACCTGGACTGGTACGCCGAGGGCATGTACCCGCCCATGCAGCTCGACGAGGGCGTGGACTACTACCTCAAGCCCATGAACTGCCCGATGCACAACCTGATCTTCGACGCGCGCGGCCGCTCCTACCGCGAACTGCCGCTGCGCCTCTTCGAGTTCGGGACGGTGTACCGGTACGAGAAGTCGGGCGTCGTGCACGGCCTCACCCGCGCCCGCGGCTTCACCCAGGACGACGCGCACATCTACTGCACCCGTGAGCAGATGTCCGAGGAACTGGACAAGACGCTCACCTTCGTCCTCGGCCTGCTGCGCGACTACGGCCTCACCGACTTCTACCTGGAGCTGTCCACCAAGGACCCGGAGAAGTTCGTCGGCTCCGACGAGGTCTGGGAGGAGGCGACCGAGACGCTGCGCCAGGTCGCCGAGAAGCAGGGCCTGCCCCTCGTCCCGGACCCGGGCGGCGCCGCCTTCTACGGCCCGAAGATCTCCGTCCAGACCAAGGACGCGATCGGCCGCACCTGGCAGATGTCGACCATCCAGCTCGACTTCAACCTGCCCGAGCGCTTCAACCTGGAGTACACGGGCCCGGACGGTGCGAAGCAGCGCCCGGTGATGATCCACCGCGCCCTCTTCGGCTCGATCGAGCGCTTCTTCGCCGTCCTCCTGGAGCACTACGCGGGCGCCTTCCCGGCATGGCTGGCCCCGGTCCAGGCCCTCGGCATCCCGATCGGCGACGCGCACGTCGAGTACCTGGAGAAGTTCGCCGCGGCGGCCCGCAAGCAGGGCCTGCGCGTCGAGGTGGACTCCTCCTCGGACCGCATGCAGAAGAAGATCCGCAACGCCCAGAAGCAGAAGGTGCCCTTCATGGTCATCGCGGGCGACGAGGACATGTCGAACGGCTCGGTGTCCTTCCGCTACCGCGACGGCTCCCAGGAGAACGGCATCCCGTTCGACGAGGCCATCGCCAAGATCGCCCAGGTCGTGACGGAGCGGACCCAGGTCTGATGTCGCGTGCAGGGGCCCCCGGGGATCAGCTCCCCGGGGGCCCCTCCCTTTTCGCCGGCTCGCCGCCCTGGTCGTCGCCCCGCGCGAACTGCTGCACCAGGAGGGAGGAGAACGATCCCGTGACCACGCCGAACAGGCCGAGACCGACGATCATCATCCCCACGGCGATGATCCGGCCCATCGTCGTCACGGGAACCACATCGCCGTAGCCGACGGTCGTGAGGGTCGCGCAGGTCCACCACACCGAGTCGCCGAAGGTGCGGATCGAGGCGCCCGGGGCAGCGTGCTCCACGTGGTACACCGACAGCGCCCCGGCGAATCCCAGCAAGGTCACGGACAGGGACGCGTACGTCATCACGCGCGCGTGCAGCGGCATCCGGGCGTGCCCGTGCCGGTGCTCCACCAGCTCGTACGTCCGCACGAGCCGCAACGGCCGCAGCAGGGGCAGCAGCACGACCAGCGTGTCCAGCCAGTGCTGTCGTACGAACCGCAGCCCCTGCCCGCTGAACCGCCAGCGCACCGCGTAGTCGACGACGAACAGCGCCCAGCAGACGTAGGTCGCCGAAAGCAGCCCGAGGTGCACCGCGTCCGACAGCCCCGTCGCGAGGACGTGCACCGCGTAGGCGCAGAGAAAGACCAGCGAGGCGCAGGCGAGGAGCAGGTCCGTCCGCTGCTCCCAGCGTCCCTTGCGGCTGTAGTCGTCCACCGGCCCAGCTTCGCCGGTGCCCCCGCTCCCGGCGCCCCGGCGACACGCCGGGAACCGGCGAAGCCATATGCTGCATGGCATGACGAGTGAGCCGGAACAGCAGATCGGAGTGGGGACGCAGGACGCGTTCCAGCGCCTGTGGACGCCCCACCGGATGGCGTACATCCAGGGCGAGAACAAGCCGACCGGCCCGGGGGCCGCCGACGGCTGCCCGTTCTGCTCGATCCCGGCCAAGTCCGACGAGGACGGGCTGATCGTCCGGCGCGGTGAGCACGTGTACGCGGTGCTCAACCTCTACCCGTACAACGGCGGCCACCTGATGACCGTGCCGTACCGGCACGTGGCCGACTACACCGAGCTGACCGGGGCGGAGACCGCCGAGCTGGCCGAGCTGACCAAGCAGGCGATGACGGCCCTGCGCACCGCGTCCGGCGCGCACGGCTTCAACATCGGCATGAACCAGGGCACGGTCGCGGGCGCCGGCATCGCCGCCCATCTGCACCAGCACATCGTCCCGCGCTGGGGCGGCGACACGAACTTCATGCCGGTCGTGGGCCACACGAAGGTGCTGCCGCAGCTCCTGGCCGACACCCGGAAGATGCTGGCCGAGGCCTGGCCGGCGGTGGCCTAGGCCCGGCCCCGGGTCCCCTCCGCAGAGGGCACCGCTCACGCGTCGTAGAGGTCGGCCTTCCTCGGCGTCGGGTCCTGGACGTTGCCGCTGAGGAACGACGAGCGGGCACCGAACTTCTCCGTGTCCACCCCGTTCTCCTCCAGCACCCGGATCGCGGCCGAGTGCACCACCCGCAGCACCGGAGTGGCCGCGCGCAGCGCGTCGTCGGCCATGAAGCGGTGCCGCCACGGCTGGTCGGCCCAGGCATGCCTGAGGCCGAACGGCTCCGGCAGGGCGAGCGAGCCGCCGAGCCAGTTGAGCAGCGGCGGATACCAGGACAGCGGGGCACGCGAGGCGAGCCGTACCACCTCGTCGGTGCCGACCAGCGGCAGCTTGACCGTGCGGGTCTCCCAGGGCTTGAGGGACTTGGAGACCTCCTTCGTCGGCGCCTCCGGCTTGGACGTGAACAGCGGGTTCACCGGTCCCAGCGCGTGTCCGGTCACCTCGATCCGCAGCGTCTGGTGCAGCACCGTCACCGTGATCAGCATGGTGATCACGAGCTGGCCGTCCCACAGCGTCCACTGCACGCCCAGGTAGTGCCGGTCGCCGCTGCCGAACTGCTGCTTGTTGCAGATGTCCTGTATCGCGTGCGGCTTGACCTGGAACGCCTCCACGTCCGTGCCCTCGGGCCGGGACACCGCCGAGGCCTTCTCGCCGATCGGCGTGACGATCCAGTGCTTGATCGACGGCTTGGGGAAGCCGCCGGTGTTCAGCGGGCCGCGCTCCAGCAGAGCGAGCTGGTCGTGGATCGCGCGTACGACGTCCCAGCTGCGGAACGGGTGGATCTCCCGGGTCGGGTCCGCCGGCGTCAGGTCCTCGGCGAGCTGCCAGGCGCCCCAGCGGGTGCCCATGCCGAGTATGCCCTTGGGGCCGGCGTAGAAGACCGAGTTGGACTGCTGCTCGGCGCTGAGCCGGGCCAGCGACTGGCGCAGCGCCTCGGCGGCGGTCTGGCCCGGGCCGCGCGGCACGGCCTCGGGGACCTTGGCGCCGACGCTGGTGCCCGAGAGCAGGCCGTCCCAGCGGGCCCGCAGGTCCTTGGCGGTGGCCTCGCAGATCCGCTTGGCCCAGAACCAGCCGACGACGGGCATGACGACGGCCAGGCGCGCGTACCACCTCCAGAAGCCGGTGAACGGCATCTTGATCAGGAACAGCACGGCGAGCACGCCGACGGCGAGGAGCAGGGCCGTGGCCAGCGTCCCGGCCCGCTTGTCGTCGCGCTTGGCGATGTACGTGCGCAGCTGGAAGACGAGCAGCCAGACGAGCAAGCCGGGCAGGAAGAGCAGTCCGCACAGGGCCGTGACGGCGGTCAGGCGGTTGTCGCGCTCGCGGCGGATGTTGTTGGCCGCGAGGCAGTGCTCGACGACGAACTGCGGCTCCGAGCCGAAGGACTGGATGAGCGGCTTGCGCCCGGGGGCGAGCATGCGGGCCACCACGGCCCGCGAGAAGGCCTCACCGAGATTCGGCTTGAGCAGCGCGATCCGGCCCGCCTTGACGGTCGACTGGTGCCACTCGTTGTCGGCCTTCTTGATGTCGTCCATCGGGCTGTCCCGGTACGCCGCGGAGGCCAGCGCGGAGGTCGCCGCATGACTCGCGTCGCCCGAGACGGGCACCTGTGGCCCGTCCCACTCCGTACCAATCGACATTCCCGCCCCCTCGCCGCCGTGTCGCTCCTGCGGCCTTCCCGACTTCCTTGCCCCGCACACCTGTTGAACAGGCCGTCGTGCCGAAAATCCGCACCACCACCGGACGACTGCGGCACGACACGATCAGGTGATCAGCGTATCCGCCACCACCGACAGCCGGTGGGCGGACGGCCGAAGCCGCCCGCCCGCCGGGCCCGCGGCACGCGGTGAACTACGCCATCTCGCCCGCCTGTTCGCGTACCCGCTCGGCGATCTGCGGCGGCATCGGCTCGTGCCGGGCATAGGTCCGGTCGAACCGGGCCGTGCCGTGCGAGAGCGACCGCAGGTCGACGGCGTACCGGCCGATCTCGAACTCGGGCACCTCGGCCCGGATCAAGGTCCGCCCCGAGCCGATCTGTTCGGTGCCGAGCACCCGGCCGCGCCGGCTCGACAGATCGCTCATCACCGCGCCCACGTAGTCGTCGCCGACCAGCACGGACACCTCGGCGACCGGCTCCAGCAGATGGATCTTCGCGTCGGCCGCCGCCTCGCGCAGCGCGAGCGCGCCCGCGGTCTGGAAGGCGGCGTCGGAGGAGTCCACCGAGTGCGCCTTTCCGTCCAGCAGCGTGATCCGCACGTCCACCAGCGGATACCCGGCGGCGATGCCCTTGGCCGCCTGCGCCCGCACACCCTTCTCGACGGACGGGATGAACTGACGCGGTACGGCGCCGCCGACCACCTTGTCCACGAACTCGATGCCCGAGCCGCCCGGCAGCGGCTCCACCTCGATCTCGCAGATGGCGTACTGCCCGTGCCCGCCGGACTGCTTCACGTGCCGGCCGCGCCCGGACGCCCGGTGCGCGAACGTCTCCCTGAGGGAGACCTTGTGCGGGACGACGTCGACCTGGACGCCGTAGCGGCTGCGCAGCCGTTCCAGGGCGACGTCCGCGTGGGCCTCGCCCAGGCACCAAAGGACCACCTGGTGGGTGTCCTGGTTCTGTTCCAGCCGCATCGTCGGATCCTCGGCGACCAGCCGGGAAAGGCCCTGGGAGAGCTTGTCCTCGTCGGCCTTGCTGTGCGCCTGGATGGCCAGCGGCAGCAGCGGGTCGGGCATGCGCCAGGGCTCCATCAGCAGCGGGTCGTCCTTCGCGGAGAGCGTGTCCCCGGTCTCGGCGCGGCCCAGCTTGGCCACGCACACCAGGTCGCCGGCGACGGCGTGCGCCACCGGGCGCTGCTGCTTGCCGAAGGCCATGGACAGAGCGCCGACCTTCTCGTCGACATCGTGGTCCTCGTGCCCGCGGTCGGCCAGCCCGTGCCCGGAGACGTGCACTGTCTGGTCGGGGCGAAGGCTGCCGGAGAAGACACGCACCAGCGAGACGCGGCCGACGTAGGGGTCGGAGGAGGTCTTGACGACCTCGGCGACCAGCGGGCCGGAGGTGTCGCACGGCTTCAGCTCGCGCCGTTTGCCGTCGATGGTGCTGACCTCGGGCAGCGCGTGCTCGAACGGGGTCGGGTACCCGCCCGTGATCAGCTCCAGCAGCTCGACCGTGCCGAGCCCCTGCCTGGCGCCGTCGGCGGCGGGGGCCCCGGCCAGGACCGGGAAGAACGAGCCGCGGGCGACGGCCCGCTCCAGGTCCTCGATCAGCGTCTCGACGTCGACCTGCTCGCCGCCGAGATAGCGGTCCATGAGGGTCTCGTCCTCGCTCTCGGCGATGATCCCCTCGATGAGCCGGTTACGGGCCTCCTCGATGCGCGGCAGCTGGTCCTCGCCCGGCTCGGACTCCTTGCGCTCCCCGGTCGAGTAGTCGAACAGCTTCTGCGACAGCAGCCCGACCAGCCCGGTCACGGGCGCGTGCCCGTCGGGGCCCTCGGGGCCGCGCAACGGCAGGTACAGCGGCAGCACGGCGTCGGGATCGTCCCCGCCGAAGGCCTCCGCGCAGGTCCGGGTCATCTCCTCGAAGTCCGCGCGCGCGGCCTCCAGGTGCGTGATCACGATCGCGCGGGGCATGCCGACGGCCGCGCACTCCTCCCAGACCATCCTGGTCGAGCCGTCCACCCCGTCCGAGGCGGAGACGACGAAGAGGGCCGCGTCCGCCGCCCGCAGACCGGCCCTCAGCTCCCCGACGAAGTCGGCGTACCCGGGGGTGTCGAGGAGGTTGATCTTGATGCCGTTCCATTCGACCGGCACCAGGGAGAGCTGTACGGAGCGCTGCTGCCGGTGCTCGATCTCGTCGTAGTCCGAGACGGTGCCGCCGTCCTCGACGCGGCCCGCCCGGTTCACCGCCCCCGCGGTCAGCGCGAGGGCCTCCACCAGAGTCGTCTTGCCCGAACCGGAGTGGCCGACCAGCACCACGTTCCGTACGGACGCGGGCTGATCGGCCTCAATAGCCCTGCCGGCGGCCCCGGGGTGTGTCTGTGTCTTGTCGCCCATGATCCTGCCTCCCGTGCACGGTGAGGTCACTGTGGGCGCGGACACGCGGGATCCGCGTGCAGTGGCGGCTCCGGCGACGCCCGCGGTTATTCGAGCTTTCCACTCCCGTCACGCTGCGTCCATACGAAGGGCCCGATCGCGCCACGTACGCCCCGCGCGCGGCGGCGCACACCGGTTCAGGCAAGGGGGTGCGGGTGCCCGCCCGCCACGCACACGCGCGCGTGGCTACGATGGGCCAGCCGGAGGCCACGAGGGCCGCGGCGCCACCAACCGTCGGGAAGGCCATGCTGAACAAGTACGCGCGTGCATTCTTCACGCGTGTCCTCACACCGTTCGCCGCGTTTCTCATCCGGCGGGGGGTGAGCCCCGACACGGTCACGCTCATCGGTACGGCCGGTGTGGTGGCGGGCGCGCTGGTCTTCTACCCCCGGGGCGAGTTCTTCTGGGGCACGGTCGTCATCACCCTGTTCGTCTTCTCCGACCTGGTCGACGGCAACATGGCCCGCCAGCTGGGCCGCTCCAGCCGCTGGGGCGCCTTCCTGGACTCCACCCTCGACCGGGTCGCCGACGGCGCGATCTTCGGCGGCTTCGCGCTCTGGTACGCGGGCCACGGGAACAACAATGTGCTGTGCGCGGTGTCGATCTTCTGCCTGGCCAGCGGCCAGGTGGTGTCGTACACCAAGGCGCGCGGCGAGTCGATCGGGCTGCCGGTCGCCGTCAACGGGCTGGTCGAGCGCGCCGAGCGGCTGGTGATCTCGCTGGTCGCGGCGGGTTTGGCGGGCCTGCACAAGTTCGGCGTGCCGGGCATCCAGTGGCTGCTGCCGGTCGCTCTGTGGATCGTCGCCGCCGGCAGCCTCGTGACGCTGATCCAGCGGGTCGTCACCGTCCGCCGCGAGTCCGCCGAGGCGGAGGCGGCGGCCCGGCAGAACGCGTCCCAGGGGAGCGAGGCGGCGAAATGAGCACCGCCGAACGGCTCAGCGACGCGCTGTACGGCCTCGGCTGGAGCACCGTCAAGAAGCTCCCCGAACCGGCCGCGGTCCGGCTCGGCCGCACCATCGCCGACCTCGCCTGGAAGCAGCGCGGCAAGGGCGTCAAGCGGCTGGAGTCCAACTACGCGCGCGTGGTGCCCGGCGCCACCCCCGAGCGCCTCGCCGAACTCTCCCGCGCGGGCATGCGCTCGTACCTGCGCTACTGGATGGAGTCCTTCCGGCTGCCGGCCTGGAGCCGCGAGCGCGTGAAGACCGGCTTCGACCCCAAGGACATCCACTACCTGACCGACGGGCTCGCCTCCGGCCAGGGCGTGGTCCTCGCCCTGCCGCACATGGCCAACTACGACCTGGCCGGCGCCTGGGTCACCACCAAGCTGGAGACGCCGTTCACGACGGTCGCCGAGCGGCTGAAGCCCGAGACGCTCTACGACCGGTTCGTCGCCTACCGCGAGGGCCTCGGCATGGAGGTCCTGCCGCACAGCGGCGGCTCCGCGTTCGGCACCCTGGCCCGGCGGCTGCGCGACGGCGGCCTGGTCTGCCTGGTCGCGGACCGGGACCTGTCCGCCTCCGGCGTCGAGGTCGACTTCTTCGGCGAGCGGACCAGGATGCCCGCGGGCCCGGCCCTGCTCGCCCAGCAGACCGGTGCGCTGCTGCTGCCGGTCACCCTCTGGTACGACGACTCGCCCGTCATGCAGGGGCAGGTGCATCCCCCGGTAGAGGTACCCGGAACAGGCACGCGCGCGGAGAAGACGTCTGTGATGACACAGGCGCTGGCCGACGCCTTCGCCACCGGGATCGCCGGCCATCCGGAGGACTGGCACATGCTCCAGCGCTTGTGGCTCGCCGACCTCGACCCGGCGAAGGGGCCGTCGTGAGAATCGGGATCGTCTGCCCGTACTCCTGGGACGTGCCCGGGGGCGTCCAGTTCCACATCCGCGACCTCGCCGACTACTTCATCCGGCTCGGCCACGAGGTGTCCGTGCTCGCCCCGGCCGACGACGACACCCCGCTGCCGCCGTACGTCGTCTCGGCCGGCCGTGCGGTCCCGGTGCCGTACAACGGCTCGGTGGCCCGGCTGAACTTCGGCTTCCTGTCGGCCGCGCGGGTGCGGCGCTGGCTGCACGAGGGCGCCTTCGACGTGGTCCACATCCACGAGCCGACCTCGCCCTCGCTGGGCCTGCTGACCTGCTGGGCGGCGCAGGGCCCCATCGTGGCCACCTTCCACACCTCCAACCCGCGCTCACGCGCGATGATCGCCGCGTACTCCATCCTCCAGGCCGCGCTGGAGAAGATCAGCGCCCGGATCGCGGTCAGCGAGTACGCCCGCCGCACCCTGGTCGAGCATCTCGGCGGGGACGCGGTGGTCATCCCCAACGGGGTCGACGTGGACTTCTTCGCCAAGGCCGAGCCGAAGCCGGAGTGGCAGGGGGACACGATCGGCTTCATCGGCCGTATCGACGAGCCCCGCAAGGGCCTGCCCGTGCTGATGAAGGCCCTGCCGAAGATCCTGGCCGCCCGCCCGGAGACCCGCCTTCTGGTCGCGGGCCGCGGCGACGAGGAGGCCGCCGTCGAGGAGCTGCCGAAGGAACTGCGCGCGCGTGTGGAGTTCCTCGGCATGATCAGCGACGAGGACAAGGCGCGCTTCCTGCGCAGCGTCGACCTGTACGTCGCGCCCAACACCGGCGGCGAGAGCTTCGGCATCATCCTGGTCGAGGCGATGTCGGCGGGCGCGCCCGTGCTCGCCTCCGACCTGGACGCCTTCGTGCAGGTCCTCGACCAGGGCGAGGCGGGCGAGGTCTTCGCCAACGAGGACGCCGACGCGCTCGCCGCGGCCGCCCTGCGGCTGCTCGCGGACCCGGTGCGCCGCGCCGAACTGAGCGAGCGCGGCAGCGCACACGTCCGGCGGTTCGACTGGTCGACGGTCGGCGCGGACATCCTGTCGGTCTACGAGACGGTGACGGCCGGCGCGGCCGCGGTCGCGGCGGACGAGCGCACGACGGGACTACGGGCACGTTTCGGACTGGCCCGGGACTGACGGTCCGCCCCGGGTCCGGGACGGACGGCTCGGGTGGGTTCGCATCCGGGCCGGGACCGGCGCCGAGGGTGTCCGTGCGCAGCCGATAGCCTTCCGGCGTGACCGCAACCCTCATCTGGATCCTTGTCGTCCTCGTCGCGATCGGCGTGTATCTGAGCTGGACCGCCGGGCGGCTGGACCGGTTGCACGTGCGGATGGACGCCGCGCGGGCCGCGCTGGACGCGCAGCTGCTGCGGAGGGCCTCCGTGACCCAGGAACTGGCCACCTCGGGCGTGCTGGACCCGGCCGCCTCGATCGTGCTGTACGAGGCCGCGCACGCGGCCCGGCAGGCCGAGGAGGAGCAGCGTGAGGTCGCGGAGAGCGAGCTGAGCCAGGCGCTGCGCGCGGTCTTCCAGGACCCGGTGCAGGTGGAGGCCGTACGCGAGGCCCCGGGCGGCGAGGAGGCGGCTCATGAACTGGCCGAGGCCGTCCGCCGGGTCCCCATGGCCCGGCGCTTCCACAACGACGCCGTGGGGGCCGCCCGCAGGCTGCGCGAGCACCGCAAGGTCCGCTGGTTCCGGCTCGCCGGCCACGCCCCGTTCCCGCTGGCCTTCGAAATGGACGACGAGCCGCCCGCGGCCCTGGTGGAGCGCGTCGGCTGAACCCCGGGTGAACCAAAAGGATCCACCGGCTTCTCATTGGCCCTTGCTGTGGCCTGGTCCACTCGCGTTTCCTCGGTGAGGCAGAAACCCTCTTTCCCTTCAGTGAGGTCATCCGTGTCCACCAACGAGAACCAGGCTCCCGAGACCGGCACCGCGCGCGTGAAGCGCGGCATGGCCGAACAGCTCAAGGGCGGCGTGATCATGGACGTCGTCACGCCGGAGCAGGCGAAGATCGCCGAGGACGCGGGCGCCGTCGCCGTCATGGCGCTGGAGCGGGTCCCCGCCGACATCCGCAAGGACGGCGGCGTGGCCCGTATGTCCGACCCGGACATGATCGAGGGCATCATCGACGCCGTTTCCATCCCGGTCATGGCCAAGTCCCGCATCGGCCACTTCGTCGAGGCCCAGGTCCTCCAGTCCCTCGGCGTCGACTACATCGACGAGTCCGAGGTCCTCACCCCGGCCGACGAGGTCAACCACTCCGACAAGTGGGCCTTCACCACCCCCTTCGTCTGTGGTGCCACCAACCTGGGCGAGGCCCTGCGCCGCATCGCCGAGGGCGCCGCGATGATCCGCTCCAAGGGCGAGGCCGGCACCGGCAACGTCGTCGAGGCCGTCCGCCACCTGCGCCAGATCAAGAACGAGATCGCCAAGCTGCGCGGCTTCGACAACCACGAGCTGTACGCCGCCGCCAAGGAGCTGCGCGCCCCGTACGAGCTGGTCAAGGAGGTCGCCGAGCTGGGCAAGCTCCCGGTCGTGCTGTTCTCCGCCGGTGGCGTGGCCACCCCGGCCGACGCGGCCCTGATGCGTCAGCTCGGCGCCGAGGGCGTCTTCGTGGGCTCCGGCATCTTCAAGTCCGGCGACCCGGCCAAGCGCGCCGCCGCCATCGTGAAGGCCACCACCTTCTACGACGACCCGAAGATCATCGCGGACGCGTCCCGCAACCTCGGCGAGGCCATGGTCGGCATCAACTGCGACACCCTCCCCGAGACCGAGCGCTACGCGAACCGCGGCTGGTAAGCACACAGGTATCCGAACCCCATGAACACTCCTGTCATAGGCGTCCTGGCCCTCCAGGGCGACGTACGGGAGCACCTCATCGCCCTGGCCGCGGCCGACGCCGTGGCCAGGCCGGTGCGGCGCCCCGAGGAACTCGCCGAGGTGGACGGCCTCGTCCTGCCCGGCGGTGAGTCCACCACCATCTCCAAGCTGGCCGTCCTGTTCGGCGTGATGGAGCCGCTCCGCGCGCGCGTGCACGCCGGCATGCCCGTCTACGGCACCTGCGCCGGCATGATCATGCTCGCCGACAAGATCCTCGACCCGCGCTCGGGCCAGGAGACGATCGGCGGCATCGACATGATCGTGCGCCGCAACGCCTTCGGACGGCAGAACGAGTCGTTCGAGGCCGCGGTCGACGTGAAGGGCGTTGCGGGCGATCCTGTGGAGGGGGTCTTCATCCGTGCTCCCTGGGTCGAGTCCGTGGGCGCCGGGGCCGAGGTGCTCGCCGAGCACGACGGCCACATCGTCGCCGTCCGCCAGGGCAACGCGATCGCCACGTCGTTCCACCCGGAACTGACCGGCGACCACCGCGTGCACTCCCTGTTCGTGGACATGGTGCGCGCAAACCGTACGGCCGAGTCCTTGTAGGATCTCTGGCGTTCGTTATGTGGATGGTTACGCGAAGGAGACAGGCAGATGTCCGGCCACTCTAAATGGGCTACGACGAAGCACAAGAAGGCCGTGATCGACGCCAAGCGCGGCAAGCTCTTCGCGAAGCTGATCAAGAACATCGAGGTCGCCGCGCGCATGGGCGGCGTCGACCTCGACGGCAACCCGACCCTCTACGACGCCGTCCAGAAGGCCAAGAAGCAGTCGGTCCCGAACAAGAACATCGACTCCGCGATCAAGCGCGGCGGTGGCCTTGAGGCCGGCGGTGCCGACTACGAGACGATCATGTACGAGGGCTACGGCCCCAACGGTGTCGCGGTGCTCATCGAGTGCCTCACCGACAACCGTAACCGCGCCGCCTCCGACGTCCGTGTCGCCATGACCCGCAACGGCGGTTCCATGGCCGACCCGGGCTCGGTGTCGTACCTCTTCAACCGCAAGGGCGTCGTGATCGTCCCCAAGGGCGAGCTGACCGAGGACGACGTCCTCGGCGCCGTCCTGGACGCCGGCGCCGAGGAGGTCAACGACCTCGGCGAGTCCTTCGAGGTTCTCAGCGAGGCCACCGACCTGGTCGCGGTCCGCACCGCCCTCCAGGAGGCCGGCATCGACTACGACTCCGCCGAGGCCAACTTCGTCCCGACCATGCAGGTCGAGCTGGACGAGGAGGGCGCCAAGAAGATCTTCAAGCTCATCGACGCCCTCGAGGACAGCGACGACGTGCAGAACGTCTTCGCCAACTTCGACGTGAGCGACGAGGTCATGGAGAAGGTCGACGCGTAGCGCCGCCGCGAGCTGCGCAGGTCTCACGGGCCGACGGGACAACCCGTCGGCCCGTCGCCGTGCCGGGCGCCGGTGCACGGCGTTGTCAGTGGCACCCGATAGCCTGCACGAACTGGGGGCAGAGCCCAGCGGCAGCTGGGGGACGATCGAGTCGGCGAAGGGAGGGGGCGCGGTGCGCGTACTGGGGGTGGACCCCGGGCTGACCCGTTGCGGCGTCGGCGTCGTCGAGGGAGTCGCGGGCCGGCCGCTCACCATGCTCGGCGTCGGCGTCGTCAGGACCCCGGCGGACGCCGAACTCAGCCGGCGCCTGCTCTTCGTCGAAGAGGGCATCGAGCAGTGGCTGGACGAGCACCGGCCCGAGTTCGTGGCTGTCGAGCGCGTCTTCAGCCAGCACAACGTACGCACGGTGATGGGCACCGCCCAGGCCAGCGCCGTCGCCATGCTGTGCGCCGCCCGGCGCGGCATCCCCGTCGCCCTGCACACCCCGAGTGAGGTCAAAGCGGCCGTCACCGGCACCGGCCGGGCCGGCAAGGAGCAGGTCGGCGCCATGGTCACCCGGCTGCTCCGGCTCGCCGCACCGCCCAAGCCGGCCGACGCCGCCGACGCCCTCGCGCTCGCCATCTGCCACATCTGGCGCGCCCCCGCCCAGAACCGGCTCCAGCAGGCGGTCGCCCGCCACACCGTCAACGCAACGAAAGGCCGTACGGCATGATCGCCTTCGTCAGCGGCACGGTCGCCGCGCTCGCTCCCGACGCCGCGGTCGTCGAGGTGGGCGGCGTCGGCATGGCCGTCCAGTGCACGCCGAACACGCTGTCCACGCTCCGCATCGGCCAGCCCGCCAAGCTGCACACCTCCCTGGTGGTCCGTGAGGACTCCCTCACCCTGTACGGCTTCACCGACGACGACGAGCGCCAGGTCTTCGTGCTGCTCCAGACCGCGAGCGGCGTCGGCCCGCGCCTCGCTCAGGCGATGCTCGCCGTGCACACCCCGGACGCGCTGCGCCGCGCCGTGGCCACCGGTGACGAGAAGGCCCTCACGGCCGTCCCCGGCATCGGCAAGAAGGGCGCGCAGAAGCTGCTGCTGGAGCTGAAGGACCGCCTCGGCGAACCAGTCGGGACGGCCCCCGCGGTCGGCTCCCCGGTCACCCAGGGCTGGCGCGACCAGCTGCACGCGGCCCTCATCGGCCTCGGCTACGCCACCCGCGAGGCCGACGAGGCCGTCGCCGCCGTGGCCCCCCGGGCCGAGGCGGCGGGCGGCACGCCCCAGGTCGGCCAGCTGCTGAAGGCCGCCCTGCAGACCCTGAACCGCGCCCGCTGACCTGCGCCACCAGCTAGGAGACCCAAGTGAACTGGGACGACACCACCGACACGTCCGCCGCCGAGCGGCTGGTCGGTGCGTCCGCCGACCGGGAGGACCAGGCCGTCGAGGCCGCCCTGCGCCCCAAGGACCTCGGCGAGTTCATCGGTCAGGAGAAGGTCCGCGAACAGCTCGACCTCGTCCTGCGCGCCGCACGCGCGCGTGGCGCCACCGCCGACCACGTGCTGCTCTCCGGTGCGCCCGGCCTCGGCAAGACCACCCTGTCGATGATCATCGCGGCCGAGATGGGTGCCCCCATCCGCATCACCTCGGGCCCCGCCATCCAGCACGCCGGCGACCTCGCCGCGATCCTCTCCTCCCTGCAGGAGGGCGAGGTCCTCTTCCTCGACGAGATCCACCGCATGTCCCGGCCCGCCGAGGAGATGCTGTACATGGCGATGGAGGACTTCCGCGTCGACGTCATCGTCGGCAAGGGCCCCGGCGCCACCGCCATCCCGCTCGAGCTGCCCCCCTTCACCCTGGTCGGCGCCACCACGCGCGCGGGTCTGCTGCCGCCTCCGCTGCGCGACCGCTTCGGGTTCACCGCCCACATGGAGTTCTACGAGCCGCACGAGCTGGAGCGGGTCGTGCACCGCTCGGCGAGTCTGCTGGACGTCGAGATCGAGCCGGACGGCGCCGCCGAGATCGCCGGCCGCTCCCGTGGCACGCCCCGTATCGCCAACCGCCTGCTGCGCCGCGTCCGCGACTATGCGCAGGTCAAGGCGGACGGCCTGATCACCCGGGACATCGCCGGGGCCGCCCTCGCCGTCTACGAGGTCGACGCCCGCGGCCTCGACCGTCTCGACCGAGCCGTCCTCGAAGCCCTGCTGAAACTGTTCGGCGGCGGCCCGGTCGGCCTGTCCACGCTCGCCGTCGCCGTGGGGGAGGAGCGGGAGACCGTCGAGGAGGTCGCCGAGCCGTTCCTCGTCCGGGAGGGCCTGCTGGCCCGTACCCCGCGCGGCCGGGTCGCCACGCCCGCCGCCTGGGCGCACCTCGGCCTCACCGCGCCGCGCACGTCAGCCGGGGGCAACGGACAGCAGGACCTGTTCGGGACCTGACAGCGGAGGGCGGCGCCGTACCGGCCCGGTGACAGAGCGGCATTGGCGGGAGCAGGAACCCAGGTGCCATGCTGAGCGTTGTTCCATGCACGCGGACTCGCTTAGACTCCGCCGATGCCGCCCTTGCGGGCGGCGCCGACCACACCCCCGTCAACAGGCCGCTCTCCGTCGCGGTCGCGCGAAGGAAATCCCGTCCCGTGAATGCCTTTACCCTTCTCCCCTTCATCGTGCTCATCGCGGCCATGTTCCTGATGACACGCTCGGCCAAGAAGAAGCAGCAGCAGGCCGCCTCCATGCGGAACGAGATGCAGCCCGGCTCCGGTGTCCGCACGATCGGGGGGATGTACGCGACGGTCAAGGAGGTCCACGAGGACACGGTCCTCCTCGACGCCGGCCCCGGTGTCGAACTCCTCTTCGCCAAGAACGCGATCGGCGCCGTCCTCACCGACGACGAGTACAACCGCATCGTGCACGGCATCGAGCACGACCTGAAGGCCGACGCCGACATCGTCCCGGACGACGCGTCCTCCCTCACCGAGAGCGACGAGTCCGACGCGCCCGCTGCCGCCGCCTCCGACGACAAGGCCGTCGACCTCGGTAAGAAGGACGCTGCGGAGGACGGCACCGACGCGGCCGAGGCCGCCGAGGCCGCCGAGACCAAGGCCGACGACGAGCCGAAGAAGACCGACGGCGACTCCGACGCGAAGTAGTCACGCCCCGGTGGTGCGCTACGCGGCATAATCACGCCCCGCGCACCATCGGGCACGTCTGTTTCCCGCACGGGAGCCCGACACCATGTCATGGCCGACCGCGCCGACCAGGGCGCGGAGCGGCCCGAGAGGGAGTACGAGAAGGTGGCAGCACCTAAGAGGGGCCGGAGCGCGAGTGCCCAGAGCAAGCCAGGGCGCTCGCTGGCCCTCATCCTGATCGCCATCGTGGCGCTCACCGGAGGCATGTTCCTCTCCGGGAACACCACTCCGCGTCTCGGCATCGACCTCGCCGGTGGTACGAGCATCACGCTCAAGGCGAAGGCCGACCAGGGGTCCGCGATCAACAAGGCCAATATGGACACCGCGGTCGACATCATGAACCGCCGCGTCAACGGCCTCGGCGTCTCCGAAGCGGAGGTGCAGACCCAGGGGAACGACAACATCATCGTCAACATCCCCAAGGGCACCAATTCGAAGGAAGCCCAGCAGCAGGTCGGCACCACCGCCAAGCTGTACTTCCGCCCGGTCCTGGCCAGCGAGCCCAGCACTCCCGCCACGCCGAGCCCCTCGCCGAGCGCGTCCTCCAGCGGCAGCTCCTCGCCGAAGCCGAACGCGAGCCCCTCCGCGAGCGCGTCCTCGAAGCACAAGGCGTCCTCGTCCTCCACGGCGTCCCCGACCGCTTCCGCGACCTCCCAGGGCCGCGCGGTCACCGGCGCGCTGAAGGCGGGCTCCACCCCCTCGCCGAGCACCACCGCCTCCGGCAGCGCCAAGCCGCCGGCCACCCCGTCGTCCTCCGCCGGCGGCGCCGCCGCGGACGCCGCCAAGCTCCAGGCCCAGTACGCGGCCCTGGACTGCACCAAGCCCGCGGATCGCGCCAAGGTCGGCGGCGCAGCCAAGCCGGGCGAGTCCACGGTGGCCTGCGGCCAGATCAAGAAGACCTGGTACAAGTACGTGCTCGGCCCTGCCGCCGTCGACGGCACCGAGGTGAAGAAGGCGCAGGCCGTCTTCGACACCCAGGGCGCCTCCGGCTGGCAGGTCCAGATGACCTTCAGCTCCAACGGTGCCAAGAAGTTCGCGGACATCACCGGTCAGCTGGCCAAGAACCAGCAGCCGCAGAACGAGTTCGGCATCGTCCTCGACGGCGAGGTCGTCTCCAGCCCGTACGTGAGCCAGGCCATCACCGGCGGCCAGGCGGAGATCTCCGGCAGCTTCACCCAGCAGGACGCCCAGAGCCTCGCCAACATGCTGTCGTACGGCGCCCTGCCGCTGTCCTTCCAGGAGCAGTCCGTCACCACCGTCACCGCCGCGCTCGGTGGTGAGCAGCTGCACGCCGGTCTGCTCGCCGGCGCGATCGGCCTCGGGCTGGTCGTGCTCTACCTGGTGGTGTACTACCGCGGTCTGTCGCTCGTCGCCATGGCCTCGCTGCTGACCTCCGCGATCCTCACCTACGTGATCATGTCGCTGCTCGGCCCGGCCATCGGCTTCGCGCTGAACCTGCCGGCCGTCTGCGGTGCCATCGTCGCCATCGGTATCACCGCCGACTCGTTCATCGTGTACTTCGAACGCATCCGGGACGAGATCCGCGAGGGACGCTCGCTGCGCCCCGCCGTCGAGCGGGCCTGGCCGCGCGCACGGCGCACCATCCTCGTCTCCGACTTCGTGTCGTTCCTCGCCGCCGCCGTCCTGTTCATCGTCACCGTCGGCAAGGTCCAGGGCTTCGCGTTCACGCTCGGCCTGACCACCGTGCTCGACGTGGTCGTCGTCTTCCTCTTCACCAAGCCGCTGATGACACTCCTCGCCCGCCGCCCGTTCTTCGCGAACGGCCACAAGTGGTCCGGTCTCGACCCGAAGAGTCTCGGGGCCAAGGCACCGCTGCGCCGCACCCGCCGTCCCGCCGGTCCCGCCACCGGCTCCGTCGACCCGAAGGAGGCGTGAGCGATGTCGAAACTCGGCAACCTCGGCGCTCGACTGCACCGCGGCGAGATCTCCTACGACTTCGTCGGCAAGCGCAAGATCTGGTACGGCATCTCCATCCTGATCACCATCACGGCCATCCTCGGCCTGGCGGTGCGCGGCCTGAACATGGGCATCGAGTTCAAGGGCGGCGCGGTCTTCACCACGCCGACCCACATGAGCACCTCGGTCACCCAGGCGGAGACGTACGCCAAGAACGCCTCCGGCCATGAGGCGATCGTGCAGAAGCTCGGCAACGGCAGCCTGCGCATCCAGATCGCCGGCATCGACACCGGCCAGTCCGACAAGATCAAGCAGGACCTGGCCAAGGACCTGAACCTCAACCCCGAGAAGCTCGCCGCCGACCTGGTCGGCCCGAGCTGGGGACAGCAGATCGCCAGCAAGGCCTGGGAGGGCCTGGCGATCTTCATGGTCCTCGTCGTGATCTACCTGGCCATCGCCTTCGAGTGGCGCATGGCCCTCGCGGCCCTCGTCGCGCTGATCCACGACATCACCATCACGACCGGTATCTACGCCCTCGTCGGCTTCGAGGTCACGCCCGGTACGGTCATCGGTCTGCTGACCATCCTCGGTTACTCGCTCTACGACACGGTCGTCGTCTTCGACAGCCTCAAGGAGCAGACGAAGGACATCACCAAGCAGACCCGCTGGACCTACAGCGACATCGCCAACCGTTCGATCAACGGCACCCTGGTCCGTTCCATCAACACCACGGTCGTCGCCCTGCTGCCGGTCGCCGGCCTGCTGTTCATCGGCGGCGGCTTCCTCGGCGCCGGCACGCTGAACGACATCTCCCTGTCGCTGTTCGTCGGCCTCGCGGCCGGTGCCTACTCGTCGATCTTCATCGCCACGCCGCTCGTCGCCGACCTCAAGGAGCGCGAGCCGGCGATGCGGTCCCTCACCAAGCGGGTCCTGGCCAAGCGCGCCCAGGCCGCCGCCGAGGAGGACCTCGCGGCCGACCGCGCCGCCCTCGACGACGACTCCGACGACACCGCCCCCGCCGTCGTGGGCCCCCGCAACCAGTCCGCGCCCCGCAGCCGGGGCCGCGGCCGACCCTCCGGGAAGCGCCGATGACCGACATCAAGGAGCTGCTGCTCAGCCGTATCCGTGATGTGGCCGACTATCCCGAGCCCGGGGTGATGTTCAAGGACATCACCCCGCTCCTCGCGGACCCGGCCGCCTTCACGGCGCTCACCGACGCGCTCGCCGACATCGCGGCCAACACCGGCGCGACCAAGGTCGTGGGCCTCGAGGCCCGGGGTTTCATCCTCGGCGCCCCGGTCGCCGTCCGCGCGGGCCTCGGCTTCATCCCGGTCCGCAAGGCGGGCAAGCTCCCCGGAGCGACGCTGCGCCAGGCGTACGACCTGGAGTACGGCTCGGCCGAGATCGAGGTGCACGCCGAGGACCTGACCTCCGCCGACCGCGTCCTGATCGTGGACGACGTGCTCGCGACCGGCGGTACGGCCGAGGCCGCGATCCATCTCATCCAGCGCGCCGGAGCCCAGGTCGCGGGCCTGGCGGTGCTCATGGAACTGGGCTTCCTCGACGGCCGCGCCCGGCTGGAACCGGCACTCGCGGGGGCCCCGCTGGAGGCGCTCCTCCAGGTCTGACAGGCCCCGCCCTTCTCGTCGTACGGCCGTCCCGGCACCGCACCGGGGCGGCCGTACGCATACGACGGGCGCCCGCGGCGACCACGTTCAGGACACCCTGCGCACGTCCCCCGCACACCCGCAATCCATATCCCGGAATCCGGCGGTGGCCTCTTGCGTTGCACAGGTAGACGGTCCTCACAGCGGACTGAAGGCGATGACCCTCCGCAGGATCGCTACCATGGGGTCTCCGGAGCCTGACCGGGGGACCCGGATCGCGCACGAGGAGCCCTCTTGCCAGACGAGGCCCAGCCACTGACAGCCGCCAAGCCCGAGCCCGCCTCGGCGCCCGCGGCCAAGCCCGCGCCGCACGCGTCCAACGCGAAGAACGACACCCGCGGGCCGATCGAGCACGCCCAGTCCGCGCCCGTCGAGAAGGCTGCCGAGGCCTCGCGTCCCAAGCCGGTCCCGCCCGAGCGTCCGGTGCAGCCGCCCGTGGTGCGTCAGCCCGTCGGCCAGCCCGTGCGCTCCGGCTCCTCCAACCGCGTCCGGGCCCGCCTGGCCCGCCTCGGGGTCCAGCGCGCCAACCCCTACAACCCGGTCCTGGAGCCGCTGCTGCGCATAGTGCGCAGCAACGACCCCAAGATCGAGAACGCCACGCTGCGCCAGATCGAGCGCGCCTACCAGGTCGCCGAGCGCTGGCACCGCGGCCAGAAGCGCAAGAGCGGTGATCCGTACATCACGCACCCGCTCGCCGTGACGACCATCCTCGCCGAGCTGGGCATGGATCCGGCCACGCTCATGGCGGGCCTGCTGCACGACACCGTCGAGGACACCGAGTACGGCCTCGAGGACCTGCGCCGCGACTTCGGCGACGTGGTCACCCTGCTCGTCGACGGCGTCACCAAGCTGGACAAGGTCAAGTTCGGCGAGGCCGCGCAGGCCGAGACCGTGCGCAAGATGGTCGTCGCCATGGCCAAGGACCCGCGCGTCCTGGTCATCAAGCTGGCCGACCGCCTGCACAACATGCGCACCATGCGCTACCTCAAGCGCGAGAAGCAGGAGAAGAAGGCGCGCGAGACCCTCGAGATCTACGCGCCGCTCGCCCACCGCCTCGGCATGAACACCATCAAGTGGGAGCTGGAGGACCTCGCGTTCGCGATCCTCTACCCCAAGATGTACGACGAGATCGTACGGCTGGTGGCCGAAAGGGCACCGAAGCGTGACGAGTACCTGGCGATAGTGACCGACGAGGTCCAGGCCGACCTGCGTGCCGCCCGCATCAAGGCGACCGTCACCGGCCGCCCGAAGCACTACTACAGCGTCTACCAGAAGATGATCGTCCGCGGCCGTGACTTCGCGGAGATCTACGACCTGGTGGGCATCCGTGTCCTCGTCGACACGGTCCGCGACTGCTACGCCGCCCTCGGCACCGTGCACGCGCGATGGAACCCGGTCCCCGGCCGGTTCAAGGACTACATCGCGATGCCCAAGTTCAACATGTACCAGTCGCTGCACACGACGGTCATCGGACCCAACGGCAAGCCGGTCGAACTGCAGATCCGCACCTTCGACATGCACCGCCGCGCCGAGTACGGCATCGCCGCGCACTGGAAGTACAAGCAGGAGGCCGTCGCCGGTGCCTCCAAGGTGCGCACCGACCTGCCCAAGGCCTCCGGCAAGGACAAGGACGCCATCAACGACATGGCGTGGCTCAGGCAGCTGCTGGACTGGCAGAAGGAGACCGAGGACCCCGGCGAGTTCCTCGAGTCGCTGCGCTTCGACCTGTCCCGCAACGAGGTCTTCGTCTTCACCCCCAAGGGCGACGTCATAGCGCTGCCCGCGGGCGCCACACCCGTGGACTTCGCGTACGCCGTCCACACCGAGGTCGGCCACCGCACCATAGGAGCGCGGGTCAACGGCCGGCTCGTACCGCTCGAGTCCACCCTGGACAACGGCGACCTCGTCGAGGTCTTCACCTCCAAGGCGGCCGGCGCCGGGCCGTCCCGGGACTGGCTGGGCTTCGTCAAGTCACCGCGCGCCCGCAACAAGATCCGGGCCTGGTTCTCCAAGGAGCGCCGGGACGAGGCGATCGAGCAGGGCAAGGACGCCATCGTCCGGGCCATGCGCAAGCAGAACCTGCCGATCCAGCGCATCCTCACCGGCGACTCCCTCGTCACGCTCGCGCACGAGATGCGCTACTCGGACATCTCCGCGCTGTACGCGGCGATCGGCGAGGGCCATGTCTCCGCGCAGAACATCGTGCAGAAGCTCGTCCAGGCCCTCGGCGGCGAGGAGGCGGCCACCGAGGAGATCGACGAGGCGGTCCCGCCGTCGCGCAGCCGCGGCCGCAAGCGCCGCTCCAGCGCCGACCCGGGCGTCGTCGTCAAGGGCGTCGACGACGTGTGGGTCAAGCTGGCCCGCTGCTGCACGCCCGTGCCCGGCGACCCGATCATCGGCTTCGTCACGCGCGGCAGTGGCGTATCGGTTCACCGCAGCGACTGCGTCAACGTCGACTCACTGTCCCGGGAGCCGGAGCGCATCCTCGACGTCGAGTGGGCGCCCACCCAGTCCTCGGTCTTCCTGGTCGCCATCCAGGTCGAGGCCCTGGACCGCTCCCGCCTGCTGTCGGACGTCACCCGCGTGCTGTCCGACCAGCACGTCAACATCCTCTCCGCGGCCGTCCAGACCTCCCGCGACCGGGTGGCCACCTCCCGCTTCACCTTCGAGATGGGCGACCCGAAGCACCTCGGCCACGTCCTGAAGGCCGTACGGGGCGTGGAGGGCGTGTACGACGTGTACCGCGTGACGTCGGGACGCTCCCGGTCGTAGGCGCTTACCGCGCAGGAAAAGGGCCCCGTACGCGCGTACGGGGCCCTTTCACATGAGAGTGAGGGAACTCAGCCGCCGAACTCCTGCAGGCCCTTGAGAGCCTGGTCCAGGAGCGCCTGGCGGCCCTCCAGCTCACGCTCCAGCTTGTCGGCCCTGGAGTTGTTGCCCTGGGCGCGGGCCTGGTCGATCTGCGCCCTCAGTTTGTCCACGGCGGCCTGGAGCTGACCGGTCAGACCCTCGGCACGCGCGCGTGCCTCCGGGTTCGTCCGGCGCCACTCGGTCTCCTCGGCGTCCTGGATCGCCCGCTCGACGGCGTGCATCCGGCCCTCGACCTTCGGCCGTGCGTCCCGCGGGACATGGCCGATGGCCTCCCAGCGCTCGTTGATCGAGCGGAAGGCGGCCCGGGCGGACTTCAGGTCACCGATCGGCAGGAGCTTCTCGGCCTCCTCGGCCAGCTCCTCCTTCAGCTTCAGGTTCTCCGTCTGCTCCGCGTCCCGCTCGGCGAACACCGAGCTGCGCGCGGCGAAGAAGACGTCCTGGGCACCGCGGAAGCGGTTCCACAGGTCGTCCTCGTGCTCGCGCTGGGCGCGGCCCGCGGCCTTCCACTCCGCCATCAGCTCGCGGTAGCGGGCCGCCGTCGGACCCCAGTCCGTCGAACCCGACAGCGACTCGGCCTCGGCGACCAGCCGCTCCTTGGTCCTGCGGGCATCCTCGCGCTGTGCGTCCAGCTGCGCGAAGTGCGCCTTGCGGCGCTTGGAGAACGCCGACCGCGCGTGCGAGAAGCGGTGCCACAGCTCGTCGTCGGACTTGCGGTCCAGCCGCGGCAGGCCCTTCCAGGTGTCCACCAGCGCCCGCAGCCGCTCACCGGCGGCCCGCCACTGGTCGGACTGCGCCAGCTGCTCCGCCTCGGTGACCAGATCCTCCTTGGCCTTGCGGGCCTCGTCGGACTGCCGGGCCCGCTGCTGCTTGCGCTCCTCACGGCGCGCGTCGACAGACTGCACCAGCTTGTCCAGCCGCTCGCGCAGCGCGGCCAGGTCGCCGACCGCGTGGTGCGCGTCCACCTGCTCACGCAGGTGGTCGATCGCGGTCTGGGCGTCCTTCGCCGACAGGTCGGTGGTCTGCACTCGCTTCTCGAGGAGGCCGATCTCGACAACCAGGCCCTCGTACTTGCGCTCGAAGTAGGCAAGCGCCTCCTCAGGGGAGCCGGCCGCCCACGATCCGACGACCTGCTCGCCGTCGGCCGTACGCACGTACACGGTCCCCGTCTCGTCGACGCGGCCCCACGGGTCGCTGCTCACAGCGCCTCCTCCACATGATGCCTGCGGGGGCCTCGCGCCCCCGAGCATCGTCCACAGTTTCGTCACGGCCAACATAGGCGACCGGCGGGCGGCCTGTCCGCATCCAGCGCGACCGAAATTCCGCAGTTGGCCGTCATCGCCGTCAGGACTTGGTCACCGTCGCCTTGTTGATCACGACGGTCGCGTTCGGCGCGGTGTTGCCCGAGGTCGGGTCGGCCGCCTGCGCGCCGGCGGCGGCGATCTTCTGCAGCACCTTCATGCCCGCGTCCGAGACCGTGCCGAACGGGGTGTACTGCGGCGGCAGCGGGCTGTCCTTGTAGACCAGGAAGAACTGGCTGCCGCCGGTGTGCTTCTGGCCGGTGTTGGCCATCGCCACCGTACCCGCCGGATACGTGTTGCCCTTCAGGCTCTTGTCCTTCAGGTTCTCGTCCGGGAGCGTGTAGCCCGGGCCGCCCATGCCGGTGCCCTGCGGGTCGCCGCACTGCAGCACGTAGATGCCGGTGGTGGTCAGGCGGTGGCACTTCGTGTGGTCGAAGTAGCCCTGGGCCGCCAGGAAGGCGAACGAGTTCACCGTGTGCGGGGCCGCCGCCGTCTTCATGTCGATGCCGATGTCACCGCACGTCGTGGCGAGCTTCATCGTGTACTTCGCCGACGCGTCGATCGTCATCGCCGGCTCCTTCTTCCAGCTCAGCTTCTTCGCCGAGCCGGCCGCCGGCTTCGCGCACGGGTCGGGGGCCTTGCTGGTCGGCGCCGCGCTGGGCGTGACGTCGGAGGCGGTGTTCTTCTTGTCGTTGTTCTTCAGTGCACCGGTCGTGTACAGCGCGACGCTGCCGATCACGACCACGCCCAGTACCGACGCGATGACGGAGTTGCGCAGGCGGGCCTTGCGCCGCGCCTCGGTGCGCCGCTGCTGCTGCCGCAAGAACTTCTCCCGGGCGAGCTGACGCCGCCGCTGCTCCTGGCTGACCACCGGGTTCTCTCCTCATGCGTGTCGTGTGTCGACCGGTACGTGTGCGGTTGCGTGGTTCTCGTGGGCCGACCGCTGCGTGTAGCCCCGTACCGTATATGGGTTCGCTGAGGAAACGGCAGCGCCGGTAGGCTCTGACTGCGGCTGACGCCGCCGGCAAGCCTTCCGCGAGCCGTCTGCAGGCCGTACTCAACCGACACAACGAAGGACGATCGTGCTCATTGCCGGGTTCCCCGCCGGGGCCTGGGGGACGAACTGTTACCTCGTCGCCCCCGCCCCCGGTGAGGAGTGCGTGATCATCGACCCGGGCCACCAGGCCGCCGAAGGCGTCGAGGAAGCACTGAAGAAGCATCGGCTCAAGCCCGTCGCCGTCGTCCTCACCCACGGCCACATCGATCACGTGGCCTCGGTCGTCCCGGTCTGCGGCGCCCACGACGTGCCGGCCTGGATCCACCCCGAGGACCGGTACATGATGAGCGACCCCGAGAAGGCGCTCGGCCGGTCCATCGGCATGCCGCTGATGGGGGAGCTGACCGTGGGGGAGCCGGACGACGTCCGCGAGCTGACGAACGGCACCACCCTCGACCTGGCCGGCCTGGAGTTCTCCGTCGCGCACGCGCCGGGCCATACCAAGGGGTCGGTGACCTTCCGGATGCCCGAGACCGCCGACATCCCGTCGGTGTTCTTCTCCGGGGATCTGCTGTTCGCCGGCTCCATCGGACGCACCGACCTGCCGGGCGGATCCATGGCGGACATGCTCGAGTCGCTGGCCCGCGTGTGTCTGCCGCTCGAGGACTCCACCGTGGTGCTGTCCGGCCACGGCCCCCAGACGACCATCGGCCAGGAGCGCGCCGCCAACCCCTATCTGCGGCAGGTGGCGGCCGGCCAGGGAGCGGATGCCGCCGCTCCCCGACGAGGAATGTGACGAGAGATCTCCGTGAGCACTTTCAAGGCCCCCAAGGGCACGTACGACCTGCTGCCGCCGGACAGCGCCAAGTTCCTGGCCGTCCGCGAGGCGATCGCCGCGCCGCTCAGGAACTCCGGCTACGGCTACATCGAGACGCCCGGTTTCGAGAACGTGGAGCTGTTCGCGCGCGGTGTCGGTGAGTCCACCGACATCGTGACGAAGGAGATGTACGCCTTCGAGACGAAGGGTGGCGACAAGCTGGCCCTGCGCCCGGAGACGACCGCCCCCGTGCTGCGCGCGGTGCTGGAGGC
This sequence comes from Streptomyces sp. FXJ1.172, assembly GCF_001636945.3. NCBI lineage: Bacteria > Bacillati > Actinomycetota > Actinomycetes > Kitasatosporales > Streptomycetaceae > Streptomyces > Streptomyces sp. FXJ1.172. Next base: position 7,440,671 of record NZ_CP119133.2, read on the forward strand.
CAACCTCTACAAGACGGGCAACCTCCCGGTGAAGGTCTGGTACTCGGGTTCGCAGTACCGCTACGAGCGCCCCCAGAAGGGCCGCTACAGGCACTTCTCCCAGGTCGGTGCCGAGGCGATCGGCGCGGAGGACCCGGCCCTGGACGCCGAGCTGATCATCCTGGCCGACCAGGCGTACCGCTCGCTCGGCCTGCGCACCTTCCGCATCCTGATGAACAGCCTGGGCGACAGGGAGTGCCGCCCGGTGTACCGGGCCGCACTGCAGGAGTTCCTGCGCGGCCTCGACCTGGACGAGGACACCCGCCGGCGCGTCGACATCAACCCGCTGCGCGTCCTCGACGACAAGCGCGAGTCGGTCCAGAAGCAGCTCACCGGCGCGCCGCTGCTGCGCGACTACCTGTGCGACGGCTGCAAGGCGTACCACGAGGAGGTCCGCGAACTGCTCACCGGGGCGGGCGTGGTCTTCGAGGACGACCCGAAGCTGGTGCGCGGCCTGGACTACTACACCCGCACCACGTTCGAGTTCGTGCACGACGCTCTGGGCTCGCAGTCCGCGGTGGGCGGCGGCGGCCGCTACGACGGCCTGTCCGAGATGATCGGCGGTCCGTCACTGCCGTCGGTGGGCTGGGCGCTCGGCGTCGACCGCACGGTCCTCGCCCTGGAGGCCGAGGGCATCGCGCTGGACCTGCCGTCCACGACGTCGGTGTACGCCGTCCCGCTCGGCGAGGAGGCCCGCCGCCTGCTGTTCGCGAAGGTCACCGAGCTGCGCAAGGCCGGCATCTCGGCGGACTTCTCCTACGGCGGCAAGGGCCTGAAGGGCGCCATGAAGAACGCCAACCGCAGCGGCGCCCGCTACGCGCTGGTGGCCGGCGAACGCGACCTCGCCGAGGGCGTCGTCCAGCTCAAGGACATGGAGTCCGGCGAGCAGAGCGCGATCGCGGTGACCGACATCCTGGCGGAACTGCGCTCCCGGCTCGGCTAGTCGAGGCCCGCGAGAAGCACGAGAAGCCGAGAAGCACGCGAAGTACGAGAAGCAGGGCGCCGGAAGGAATTCCGGCGCCCTGTTCAATGCTCCAGCAGGCGCGCGCGGAGCCGTCGGGTTCCGTCCAGGCCGCGGTGGTCTCACCGCCGTACCGCCGGCGCAGCTCGCCGGGGGTGCCCTCGGCGACGACCCGGCCACCGTCAACTCGGCGGCGTCGATTCGTCCTGTCAGACGATTCCCACTCGGGACCGCCACGCGCGCGTGCCCGTCGCCGGGTCCGTACCCAGGACGGAAACCTCGCCCCCGTCCCGGGACCGTTGCCCTGGAGGATCTCCACCGTGGTCCTCTTGCCCGCGCCGTTCGGCCCGAGCAGGCCGAACACCTCACCGCGCCGGATGCCGAGATCGAGGCCGTCCACGGCGCTGCCGCCCCCCGTAGCGCTTGCGCGGCCCCGGACGTCCACCGCCGGTTCGTCCGTGTGTGCGGTCATGTCCCCGAGCTTCGGCCGGAACCGAACGGTCCGTGACCGCCGTGCGTACCTCCTTATGTCCTTCGAACGGTGGACACACACGCGCGTGCGGCACAATGACCCGTGCCCGAAGATGGTCCAACTCTCAAACGACGGAATCGGCGGATGAGCAAGACGACAGTCACAGACCTCTCCACGGAGCCCGGGCCCGAGCGTGCCGCCGACGGACCCCGCACGGTGGGCGGCAGCCGCGCCTTCGCCCTGCTGCTGGTGATCACCGGCGCGGCCGGACTGCTGGCGGCCTGGGTCATCACGCTCGACAAGAACAAGATCCTCGAAGCGAAGATCGCGGGGAAGACGTTCACGCCGGGCTGCAGCGTCAACCCGATCGTGTCCTGCGGCAGCGTCATGGAGAGCAAGCAGGCGGCGGCCTTCGGCTTCCCTAACCCCTGGCTCGGCCTCGTCTGCTACGGCATCGTCATCTGTGTCGGCATGAGCCTGCTGACCCGTGCCCGCTTCCCGCGCTGGTACTGGCTGACCTTCAACTTCGGCACTCTTTTCGGTGTCGGCTTCGTCACCTGGCTGCAGTTCCAGTCCCTGTACCGGATCAACGCGCTGTGCCTGTGGTGCTCGCTGGCCTGGGTCGCCACGATCACCATGTTCTGGTACGTGACCTCGTCCAACATCCGCAACGATTTCCTGCCCGCGCCGGGCTGGCTGAAGCGGTTCTTCGCCGAGTTCACCTGGGTCCTGCCGGTCACCCACTGCGGCATCATCGCCATGCTGATCCTGACCCGCTGGGGCAGCCAGCTCTGGGCCTAGCCAGGGCCTGTCCGACCCAAGGCCCGGGCCCGGCCCGGCCGCGTTGTCAGTGCGGTGATTTAGGGTTTTGGACGTGGAACCCGACCTCTTCACCGCAGCGGCGGAAGAACGCCAGGAGAAGGACCCGGCAGGCAGCCCCCTGGCGGTGCGGATGCGCCCGCGCACCCTCGACGAGGTCGTGGGCCAGCAGCATCTGCTGAAGCCCGGCTCCCCGCTGCGCCGGCTGGTCGGCGAGGGTTCGGGCGGCCCCGCCGGACCGTCCTCGGTGATCCTGTGGGGCCCGCCCGGCACAGGCAAGACGACCCTGGCGTACGTCGTCTCCAAGGCCACGAACAAGCGGTTCGTGGAGCTGTCCGCGATCACCGCGGGCGTCAAGGAGGTCCGCGCGGTCATCGACGGCGCCCGCCGCGCCACCGGCGGCTTCGGCAAGGAGACCGTCCTCTTCCTGGACGAGATCCACCGTTTCAGCAAGGCCCAGCAGGACTCCCTGCTCCCGGCGGTCGAGAACCGCTGGGTGACGCTGATCGCGGCCACCACCGAGAACCCGTACTTCTCGGTGATCTCGCCCCTGCTGTCCCGTTCGCTCCTGCTGACGCTCGAACCGCTCACCGACGACGACATCCGGAGCCTGCTGAAGCGGGCCCTGAGCGACGAGCGCGGCCTGAAGGACGCCGTGGGCCTGCCCGACGACACCGCGGAGCATCTGCTGCGCATCTCCGGCGGCGACGCCCGGCGGGCCCTGACCGCCCTGGAGGCCGCCGCCGGAGCGGCGCTCGCCAAGGGCGAGGGGCAGATCGGCCTCGAGACGCTGGAGCAGACCGTCGACCGGGCCGCGGTGAAGTACGACCGCGACGGCGACCAGCATTACGACGTCGCCAGCGCCCTCATCAAGTCCATCCGCGGCTCCGACGTCGACGCGGCCCTGCACTACCTGGCCCGCATGATCGAAGCCGGCGAGGACCCCCGCTTCATCGCCCGCCGCCTGATGATCTCCGCCAGCGAGGACATCGGCCTCGCCGACCCGAACGCCCTGCCCATCGCCGTCGCCGCCGCCCAGGCCGTCGCCATGATCGGCTTCCCCGAGGCCGCCCTCACCCTCAGCCACGTCACGATCGCCCTCGCGCTCGCCCCCAAGTCCAACTCCGCGACCACCGCGATAGGCGCCGCCCTGGAGGACGTCCGCAAGGGCCTGGCCGGCCCCGTCCCGCCCCACCTGCGCGACGGGCACTACAAGGGTGCGGCCAAGCTCGGCCACGCGCAGGGGTACGTGTACCCGCACGACCTGGCGGAGGGCATCGCCGAGCAGCAGTACGCCCCGGACGCCCTGAAGGACCGCGAGTACTACACCCCGGGCAGGCACGGCGCCGAGGCGAGATACGCCGACGCGGTCGAGTGGACCAGGAAACACCTCGGTCGCAAGCGCTCCTGAGCACCCTGTAGACTGCCCCGAAGTGCTGAGTCCCGCGCTGTCAGAGCGGGACAGCCAGCCGGAGACCCGGTCCCTCGCGGACCGGCTCCAGGAGCGTCGCGCACCGTCGATCGGTGTCGCGGGCAGCCCACCACCACCCGGGGTTCCGGGACGGCCGGTGGGCCACTCGCGTGCTGCACGTATGTGCCCAGACCAGGGAAGCGGCTGCCCGGCAGGTCCCCTCGGGGCCCGGCGGGTTTTCCCGGCTGCGGATGCGACCTCCCTTAACCCTGACGAGCCGAAAACTACGAAAGAGACGAAAGACAGTGGCGAACCAGTCCCGCCCCAAGGTCAAGAAGTCGCGTGCCCTCGGCATCGCGCTGACCCCCAAGGCCGTCAAGTACTTCGAGGCCCGCCCCTACCCGCCGGGTGAGCACGGCCGCGGCCGCAAGCAGAACTCGGACTACAAGGTCCGTCTGCTGGAGAAGCAGCGTCTGCGCGCGCAGTACGACATCTCCGAGCGCCAGCTGGTCCGCGCCTACGAGCGCGCGTCCAAGGTCCAGGGCAAGACCGGTGAGGCCCTGATCGTGGAGCTCGAGCGCCGCCTCGACGCCCTGGTCCTGCGTTCGGGCCTCGCCCGCACCATCTACCAGGCCCGTCAGATGGTCGTTCACGGCCACATCCAGGTCAACGGCCAGAAGGTCGACAAGCCGTCCTTCCGCGTCCGCCCGGACGACGTCGTGCAGGTCCGCGACCGTTCCAAGGACAAGACGCTCTTCACGATCGCCCGCGAGGGTGGCTTCGCCCCCGAGGGTGAGACCCCGCGCTACCTGCAGGTGAACCTCAAGGCCCTGGCGTTCCGCCTGGACCGCGAGCCGAACCGCAAGGAGATCCCGGTGATCTGCGACGAGCAGCTCGTCGTCGAGTACTACGCCCGCTGATCCCGGCGCAGGCGTAAGCTCCCAGCCCGCCGTTTCCCAGCCCTGCCGGGCGGGGAAACGGCGGGTTTGCGTTTACCGGCCGCCTCAGTTCGCAGGGAGGTCCGGTCGTTCGGACAGCGCGGGCCGGCGGGGGCCGGGCGCGCGGTTCCCCGCGTCCCTCGGGGGCGCGTCGTCGGCTCCGCGCGGAGCCGGCACCGCGTCCAGTGGCCGTGCCCCATCACGCTCCAGCGCACGGGCCACGGCCGTGGCGCGGCCGAGTCGGGCCCCGTCCCGCAGGCACTCCTCGTAGCGCTCGTCGCCCAGTGTCTGCCGGGCCGTCGCCTCGCACAGCTCGTGCGGGGCGTTGTAGTAGGCCGAACCGAACAGCGGCAGCCCCACCGAGGGCCACATCCGGCCCGCCGCGCCCTGCAGCACCGCCGCCTCGGCCGCGTCGCCCCCGGTCACCGTCACCAGTGCCAGCAGCTCCAGCGACAGCACCTCGGCGAGCAGGTCGCGGAAGGCGTGCGCATGGCCGAGGCAGTCCGCCAGCAGCTCCCGCGCCCGTGCGGGGTCGCCGTCCTGCCAGGCCGCGTACCCCAGCACGTACAGCGCGTACGACCGCGCCCAGCGCTCCCCATGGTCCTCGCACACCTGGCGCACGTCCTCGCACAGCCGCACCGCGTCCGGCAGATCGCCCTGGAAGGCGCGTGCCATCGCCAGCTCCACCTGGCCCATCAGGACGTTGCTGTTGAGTTCGCCGATCTCCCGATACCGCTCCAGCGCCGACCGCAGCAGCGTTTCTGCACGGGCCATGTCATCGGTGACCAGGGCGAGGCAGCCGGTGCGGTGCTCCGCGTACGCCACCGCCGTCGGATCCCCGGTCCGCTCCGCCTGCTCGCGGCACTCCCGCAGCGCCACCAGCGCGGGCACGGTGTCGCCCTGCAGGATCGCCACGTAGCCGAGCACCCACAGCGCCTTCAGCCGGGACTGCTCGTACTCCGACTCCAGTTCCACGCTGCGCTCCAGCCAGCACCGCCCCTCCGCGAGCCGCCCGCAGCCCACCCAGCAGAACCACAGCGACCCCGCCAGGCACTGGCCGAGGTGCGCCTCGTCCGGCTCGGTCAGACAGAACTCCAGCGCGGCCCGCAGATTCGGCAGCTCGGCGTCGACCCGCTCGGCGATCTCGTGCTGCCGGGGCGAGAACCAGTCCAGCTCGCACCAGGTCGCCAGGCCCAGATACCAGTCCCGGTGCCGCCTGCGCAGCCGGCCCGCGTCCCCGGTCGCCTCCAGCCAGTCGGCGCCGTAGTCCCGGACGGTGTCCAGCATCCGGTAGCGGGGGCCGGCCGGGGTGTCCTCGTGGGTGAGGACCGACTGGGCCAGCAGCTCCGACAGCAGGTCGAGCACGTCCTCGGCGGGCAGCCCGTCCCCGCTGCACACGTACTCGGCCGCCTCCAGATCGAAGGTCTGCGCGAACACCGACAGCCGTGCCCACAGCAGCCGTTCGGCCGGCGTGCACAGCTCATGGCTCCAGCCGATCGCCGTGCGCAGCGTGTGATGGCGGGAGGGCGGCCCGCCGGGCACCGGGCGCGGGGCCTCGCTCCGGCCGCGCGCGGTCAGCAGCCGGAACCGGTCGTCCAGCCGCTGCAGCAACTGCCCGGGGGACAGCGCCCGCAGCCGCCCGGCCGCCAGCTCCAGCGCGAGCGGGATGCCCTCCAGCCGGCGGCACAGCTCACGCACCTCGGGACCGTCGGACACCGCGAGCCCCTGCTCCCGGGCCCGGTCCGTGAACAGCTCCACCGCCGCGTCCTCGCCGAGCGGAGCCAGCGGCATCATCCGCTCGCCCGGCAGCCCGAGCGGGCGCCGGCCCGCGGCCAGCACTTGCAGCTCCGGCAGTTTGCGCAGCAGTTCCGCCGTCAGCTCGGCACAGGCCTCCACCAGATGCTCGAACCCGTCCAGCACCAGCAGGACCGGGCGGCCGGCGAGATGCCCGAGCAGGGTCTCCCGGGGCGGCCGGGTGGTGTGGTCGGTCAGACCCAGCGCCTCGACCACCGCGTACTCCACGAACTGCGGATCGCGCACCGGCGCCAGCTCCACCCGCCCGCACGCCCCGGACGCCCACCCGGCGGCAGCCCGCGCGGCCAGCCGGGACTTGCCGACGCCCCCGAGCCCGGTCACGGTCACCAGCCGCGCCGCACCGAGAGCCGCGGCCAGCTCGGCGAGTTCGGCCGAGCGCCCGACGAAAGTGGTCAGTTCCAGGGGCGGATCGCCGTCGGGGAAGGGGTCTGGGCGCTGAGGACCTCGCATGGGACACGGAGCGTACTGAAGTGTGCGCATTGCGTACAATCGCTTCCCGCAACTCCGTCCCCGCCACCGGGTAATCCGGTACGGAGCGCAGGTCCCGGCGCGATAGGCTCGGACACGAGTTTTTCGATGTTTTCGATGTCGAGGCACGTTTCAGGGAGCGGGTGCGCACAGTGTCCGGTGGAGAGGTGGCCGGGATCCTGGTGGCCGTCTTCTGGGCGATCCTGGTCTCCTTCCTCGCGGTGGCTCTCGTGAGGCTGGCCCAGACGCTCAAGGCGACCACCAAGCTCGTGGCGGACGTGACCGACCAGGCCGTCCCGCTGCTCGCCGATGCCTCGGCGGCGGTGCGTTCCGCGCAGACCCAGATCGACCGCGTCGACGCGATCGCCTCCGACGTCCAGGAGGTCACGTCGAACGCCTCCGCGCTGTCGACCACCGTCGCCTCCACCTTCGGCGGCCCGCTGGTGAAGGTCGCCGCCTTCGGCTACGGCGTCCGCCGGGCGCTGGGCGGCCGCAAGGAGGACGTGCCCGCGAAGGCGCCCCGGCGTACCGTGATCGTGGGCCGCACGGTCCCCGCCGCACGACGCAAGCGGAAGTAAGGACTGAGACCGAGCGATGTTCCGCCGTACGTTCTGGTTCACCACAGGTGTCGCCGCCGGGGTGTGGGCCACCACCAAGGTCAACCGCAAGCTGAAGCAGCTGACCCCCGAGAGCCTCGCCGCGACCGCGGCGAACAAGGCCCTGGAGACCGGTCACCGGCTGAAGGACCGCGCGGTGGGCTTCGCGCTCGACGTCCGCGACAACATGGCCGTGCGGGAGGCCGAGCTGGAGGAGGCCCTCGGGATCCACGAGAACCCCGAACTCCCCGCACCCCGGCGGTTCGCCGCCATCGAGAACAACCGCAGCAACCCGAAGTACATCCAAGCCCCGATGTACTCGTACAACCGGAATGAGGACCACTGATGGAGTCGGCTGAGATCCGCCGCCGCTGGCTGAGCTTCTTCGAGGAGCGCGGGCACACCGTCGTGCCTTCGGCGTCGCTCATCGCGGACGACCCGACTCTGCTCCTCGTCCCGGCCGGCATGGTGCCCTTCAAGCCCTACTTCCTGGGTGAGGTCAAGCCGCCGTTCCCGCGCGCCACCAGCGTGCAGAAGTGCGTGCGCACTCCCGACATCGAAGAGGTCGGCAAGACCACGCGCCACGGCACGTTCTTCCAGATGTGCGGCAACTTCTCCTTCGGCGACTACTTCAAGGAAGGCGCCATCAAGCACGCCTGGGAGCTGCTCACCACGCCCCAGGCCAAGGGTGGTTACGGCCTGGCGCCGGAGAAGCTCTGGATCACCGTCTACAAGGACGACGACGAGGCCGAGCGCATCTGGCACGAGGTCGTCGGCGTGCCGAAGGAGCGCATCCAGCGCCTCGGCATGAAGGACAACTACTGGTCCATGGGTGTGCCCGGTCCCTGCGGCCCCTGCTCCGAGATCAACTACGACCGCGGCCCCGAGTTCGGCGCCGAGGGCGGCCCCGCCGTCAACGACGAGCGGTACGTGGAGATCTGGAACCTCGTCTTCATGCAGTACGAGCGCGGCGAGGGCATCGGCAAGGACAACTTCGAGATCCTCGGCGAGCTGCCCAGCAAGAACATCGACACGGGCCTCGGCCTGGAGCGCCTCGCCATGATTCTGCAGGGCGTGCAGAACATGTACGAGATCGACACCTCCATGGCCGTCATCAACAAGGCCACCGAGCTGACCGGCGTGGCCTACGGCGACGCCCACGCGTCGGACGTCTCGCTGCGCGTGGTCACCGACCACATGCGCACCTCCGTGATGCTCATCGGCGACGGTGTCACCCCCGGCAACGAGGGCCGTGGCTACGTCCTGCGCCGCATCATGCGCCGCGCCATCCGCAACATGCGCCTGCTCGGCGCCACCGGTCCGGTCGTCAAGGACCTGATCGACACCGTGATCGGCATGATGGGCCAGCAGTACCCTGAGCTGATCACCGACCGCGAGCGCATCGAGAAGGTCGCCGTCGCCGAGGAGAACGCCTTCCTCAAGACGCTGAAGGCCGGCACCAACATCCTCGACACGGCCGTCACCGAGACCAAGGCCGCCGGCTCCACCGTCCTGGCCGGCGACAAGGCCTTCCTGCTCCACGACACGTGGGGCTTCCCGATCGACCTCACCCTCGAAATGGCCGCCGAGCAGGGCCTCTCGGTGGACGAGGACGGCTTCCGCCGCCTGATGAAGGAGCAGCGGGAGCGCGCCAAGGCCGACGCCCAGGCCAAGAAGACCGGTCACGCCGGTGCCGGTGCCTACCGGGAGATCGCCGACAAGGTCGGCGAGACCGACTTCATCGGCTACACCGACACCGAGGGCGAGTCCACGATCGTCGGCATCCTGGTCGACGGCGCCTCCTCGCCGGCCGCCACCGAGGGCGACGAGGTCGAGATCGTCCTCGACCGGACCCCGTTCTACGCCGAGGGCGGCGGCCAGATCGGCGACACCGGCCGGATCAAGGTCGACTCCGGTGCCGTCATCGAGGTCCGCGACTGCCAGAAGCCGGTCCCGGGTGTGTACGTCCACAAGGGCGTCGTCCAGGTCGGCGAGGTGACCGTCGGCGCCAAGGCCCACGCCTCGATCGACTCCCGCCGCCGCAAGGCCATCGCCCGCGCCCACTCGGCCACGCACCTGACCCACCAGGCTCTGCGCGACGCCCTCGGCCCGACGGCCGCCCAGGCCGGTTCCGAGAACCAGCCCGGCCGTTTCCGCTTCGACTTCGGCTCCCCGGCCGCCGTTCCGACGGCCGTGATGACCGACGTCGAGCAGAAGATCAACGAGGTGCTCGCCCGCGACCTCGACGTGCGCGCCGACATCATGGGCATCGACGAGGCCAAGAAGCAGGGCGCCATCGCCGAGTTCGGCGAGAAGTACGGCGAGCGGGTCCGCGTCGTGACCATCGGCGACTTCTCCAAGGAGCTGTGCGGCGGCACGCACGTGCACAACACCGCCCAGCTGGGCCTGGTGAAGCTGCTCGGCGAGTCCTCCATCGGCTCGGGTGTCCGCCGTATCGAGGCCCTGGTCGGTGTGGACGCCTACACCTTCCTCGCCCGCGAGCACACGGTCGTCAACCAGCTGACCGAGCTGCTCAAGGGCCGCCCGGAGGAGCTGCCGGAGAAGGTCTCCTCGATGCTCGGCAAGCTGAAGGACGCCGAGAAGGAGATCGAGAAGTTCCGCGCCGAGAAGGTGCTCCAGGCCGCCGCCGGTCTCGCCGGGTCCGCCAAGGACGTCCGCGGCGTGGCCGTCGTCACCGGCCAGGTTCCGGACGGCACCACCCCGGACGACCTGCGCAAACTGGTCCTCGACGTGCGCGGCCGCATCCAGGGCGGACGCGCCGCCGTTGTGGCTCTTTTCACAGTCACGAGCGGCAAGCCGCTGACGGTCATCGCCACCAACGAGGCCGCCCGTGAGCGTGGTCTGAAGGCCGGTGACCTGGTCCGTACCGCCGCCAAGACCCTCGGCGGCGGCGGTGGCGGCAAGCCGGACGTCGCCCAGGGCGGCGGTCAGAACCCGGCCGCCGTCGGCGAGGCCGTCGACGCCGTCGAGCGCATGGTCGCCGAGACCGCCAAGTAACGGGCACGTAAGGAAACGGTCGGAAATGCGCAGAGGACGTCGACTTGCGATCGACGTCGGGGACGCCCGGATCGGGGTCGCCTCGTGTGACCCCGACGGTATCCTCGCCACCCCGGTGGAGACCGTCCCCGGCCGGGACATCCCCGCCGCCCACCGCCGGCTGCGGCAGCTGGTGGAGGAGTACGAACCGATCGAGGTCGTCGTCGGACTCCCTCGCTCCCTCAAGGGGGGCGAGGGCCCGGCCGCGGTCAAGGTCCGCGCCTTCGCCCAGGAGCTGGCCAAGGGCATCAAGCCGGTGCCGGTCCGCCTGGTGGACGAGCGGATGACGACCGTGACGGCCAGCCAGGGACTGCGTGCCTCGGGCGTGAAATCGAAGAAGGGCCGCTCGGTCATCGACCAGGCAGCCGCCGTCATCATCCTCCAGCAGGCCCTCGAATCCGAACGGGTGTCAGGTAAAGCACCGGGCGAGGGCGTCGAAGTGGTCATCTGATCGCGATACGGTAACGTTCCGCGCGGTGTGCCGGTGTTCGAACAGCCGGCCCACAGCAACAGGAGGCGGAACGGAAGCGGGCCCACCGGCCGCGTGCCCGGTCGGCCTCGCGGCTCTAGGGGATCGATGACTGAGTATGGCCGGGGCCAAGGCTCCGAACCGTGGCATCCGCACGACCCGTTGTACGGGGACGGCGGATGGGGAGGGCAGCAGCCGCACGGCGGCCAGCAGCCTTACGGCGGCCAGCCGCAGCACTACCCCCAGCACTACCCTCAGCAGCCGCAGTACGACAACTGGGGCCAGGAGCAGCAGCCCGGATACGGCCACGAGCAGTACCCGTACTACGACGAGCAGGGGCATCCGCAGTACGCCGGGCCCCAGCAGCAGTACCAGCAGCAGGGCGGCTGGGACACGACCGGAACCCACGCCCAGGTCCCCTACGCGGCCGATCCCGGCGACCCCTACGGCCCGCACCCCGGCGCCTACGGGGGCGAGCAGCCCGACTTCTACGGCACCGAGGACGCCTACCCGCCGCCGGAGCCGCCCGGCCGCCGGCGCCCCGGGCCGGAGCTGGATCCGGATCCGGATCCGGAGGACGTGCCCGAGGAGGAGAATCACCCCTTCTTCACGGGCGGCGGCGACGACGATGACGACGACGAGGACCACGAACTCGCGGGCCGGCGCGACCGGCGAGGCAAGGGCAAGAAGCCGGCCAAGCCCAGGAAACGGCGCACCGGCTGCGCCTGCATGGTGGTCGTCCTGGTCTTCGGCGGCGGCCTCGGCGGCGCCGGCTACTTCGGCTACAGGTTCTACCAAAATCGTTTCGCCCCGGCTCCCGACTACAAGGGCGACGGCGTCGGCGGGACGGTGACCGTCGAGATCCCCAAGGGCGCGGGCGGCTGGGACATCGGCAACCGCCTGAAGGAGGCCGGCGTCGTCAAGAGCGCCGAGGCCTTCGTGCACGCGCAGGGCGAGATCCAGGGCGGCGGCGGCATCCAGGCCGGCGCATACCTCCTGAGGAAGGAGATGTCCGCCGCCAGTGCCGTGAAAATGATGCTGGACCCGAAGAGCCAGAACAATGTCGTGGTGACCCCGGGCGAACGCAACGCGGGTGTCTACGCGGCGATCGACGAGAAACTCGAACTCACCGCCGGTACCACCAAGAAGGCCGCCCAGGCGGAATACAAGAACTTCGGCGTGCCGGCCTGGGCGCAGAACACCGCTGAGGTCAAGGACCCGTTGGAGGGCTTCCTCTTCCCGGGCACCTACCCGGCCGCCAAGGGCATGAAGCCGGACACGATCCTGAAGCAGATGGTCGCCGAGGCCAAGTCCAAGTACGACGCCTACGGCCTGACCGCCAAGGCCGAGTCCCTGGGCCTGAACAACGCGTTCCAACTCGTCACCGTCGCGAGCCTGGTGCAGGCGGAGGGCAAGACTCACGACGACTTCCGCAAGATGGCGGAGGTGGTCTACAACCGCCTGAAACCCACCAACACCCAGACGAACCAGCTGCTCCAGTTCGACTCGACGTACAACTACCTCAAGGGCACCAGCAACATCCACATCTCCGAGAGGGAGATCAACAGCAACCACAACCCGTACAACACGTACACCCACAAGGGGCTGCCGCCCGGTCCGATCGGAAACCCCGGCGAGGACGCGATGATGGCGGCACTGAATCCGACCCACGACGGCTGGATCTATTTCGTGGCGACCGACGGCCAGAACAACACCGAGTTCGCCAAGACCTACGCCGAATTCCAGCAGCTCAAGGAAAAATTCAATGCCACATCGGGCAACTGACGCCCGCCGCGCCGCCGTGCTCGGGTCGCCCATCGCCCACTCCCTCTCCCCGGTGCTGCACCGGGCGGCGTACGACGAACTCGGGCTCACCGACTGGTCGTACGACCGCTTCGAGATCGACGAGGCCGGCCTGCCCGGCTTCTTCGAGACGCTCGGACCGCAGTGGGCGGGGCTGTCCCTGACCATGCCGCTCAAGCGGGCGGTCATCCCGCTGCTGGACGAGATCAGCGACACGGCCGCCTCCGTCGACGCGGTCAACACCGTCGTCTTCACCGAGGACGGCCGCCGCGTCGGCGACAACACCGACATCCCGGGCATGGTGGCCGCGCTGCGCGAGCACGGCGTCGAGCAGGTCGACTCCGCCGCGATCCTCGGTGCCGGTGCCACCGCCTCCTCCGCCCTCGCCGCCCTCGCCCGGATCTGCACCGGCGACATCACCGTCTACGTCCGCAGCGAGGCCCGTGCCGCCGAGATGCGGCAGTGGGGCGAACGGCTCGACGTGGACATCCGCACGGCGGACTGGGCGGACGCCGGGCAGGCGCTGCGCGCGCCCCTGGTGATCGCCACCACGCCGGCCGGCACCACCGACGCCCTGGCCGCCGCCGTACCCGAACGCCCGGCCACCCTCTTCGACGTGCTCTACGAGCCCTGGCCCACCGAGCTGGCGGCCCGCTGGTCCATGTTCGGCGGTGCCGTGGTCGGCGGCCTCGACCTGCTGGTCCACCAGGCCGTCCTCCAGGTCGAGCGGATGACCGGCCGCTCCCCGGCGCCCCTGGAGGCGATGCGGCACGCCGGCGAGAAGGCGCTCGCCGCCCGCTGACGCCCCGCTCGCCACCTCCTTCGCGTCCGTTTGCTGGACCGGCGGCCGGACGGACACCCGGACGTGGGAGGATCGGAGGTGGCGTACCGGGGTCGCGCACCCGGTGGCGCCGTCGCCGTACGCGAGGACACGCGTACGCAGGGCAGTACCGGGCGCGAGCATTGAGGAGCACCGTTGAGCAGGCTGCGTTGGCTGACCGCGGGAGAGTCCCACGGTCCCGCACTTGTCGCGACGCTGGAGGGCCTTCCCGCCGGCGTGCCGATCACCACGGAGATGGTGGCGGACCACCTCGCGCGGCGGCGGCTCGGCTATGGCCGCGGTGCGCGGATGAAGTTCGAGCGTGACGAGATCACCTTTCTCGGTGGCGTCCGGCACGGTCTGACACTCGGCTCCCCGGTCGCGATCATGGTGGGCAACACCGAGTGGCCCAAGTGGGAGCAGGTCATGGCGGCCGACCCGGTCGACCCCGAGGTGCTGGCCGGGCTCGCCCGCAACGCGCCGCTGACCCGCCCGCGCCCCGGCCACGCCGACCTCGCCGGCATGCAGAAGTACGGCTTCGACGAGGCCCGCCCGATCCTGGAGCGCGCCTCCGCCCGCGAGACCGCCGCCCGGGTGGCGCTCGGCGCGGTCGCCCGGTCGTACCTGAAGGAGACGACGGGCATCGAGATCGTCTCGCACGTGGTCGAGCTGGCCTCCGCCAAGGCCCCGCAGGGCGTCTACCCGACCCCGGCCGACGTCGAGCGGCTGGACGCCGACCCGGTGCGCTGCCTGGACGCGGACGCCTCGAAGGCGATGGTCGCGGAGATCGACCAGGCCCACAAGGACGGCGACACCCTCGGTGGCGTGGTCGAGATCCTGGCCTACGGTGTGCCCGTCGGCCTCGGCTCCCACGTGCACTGGGACCGCAAGCTGGACGCCCGGCTGGCGGGCGCGCTCATGGGTATCCAGGCGATCAAGGGCGTCGAGATCGGCGACGGCTTCGAGCTGGCCCGGGTGCCCGGCTCGCAGGCGCACGACGAGATCGTGAAGACCGACGAGGGCATCAGGCGGGTCTCCGGCCGGTCCGGCGGCACCGAGGGCGGCCTGAGCACCGGCGAGCTGCTGCGCGTGCGCGCCGCGATGAAGCCGATCGCGACCGTGCCGCGGGCCCTGCAGACGGTCGACGTCACCACCGGCGAGGCGGCCCAGGCGCACCACCAGCGCTCCGACGTCTCCGCGGTGCCGGCCGCCGGCATCGTCGCCGAGGCCATGGTCGCGCTGGTGCTGGCCGACGCGGTCGCGGAGAAGTTCGGCGGCGACAGCGTGGCCGAGACCCGCCGCAACGTGCGGTCGTACCTCGACAACCTCCGCATCCGGTGAGCGCCGTGCCTGCGGTCGTGCTGGTCGGCCCGATGGGCGTCGGCAAGTCCACCGTCGGACAGCTGCTGGCCGAGCGCCTCGGTGTCGGCTACCGCGACACCGACGACGACATCGTCGCCGCAGAGGGCCGCACCATCGCCGAGATCTTCGTCGACGAGGGCGAGCCCGCCTTCCGGGCGATCGAGAAGCGGGCGGTCGCCACCGCTCTCGCCGGGCACGAGGGCGTCCTCGCGCTCGGCGGCGGCGCCGTCCTCGACGCCGACACCCGCGCACTGCTCGCCGGGCACCGCGTGGTCTACCTCTCGATGCACGTGGACGAGGCCGTCAAGCGCACCGGCCTGAACGCGGCCCGCCCGCTGCTCGCGGTCAACCCGCGCAAGCAGTGGCGCGAGCTGATGGAGGCCCGGCGGCACCTGTACGAGGAGGTCGCGACGGTCGTCGTACCGACCGATGGCCGCACCCCCGAAGAGGTCACCCAACAGGCCTTGGAAGCACTGGAGTTGAAGAAGGCATGAGCGAGGCAGTCACGCGGATCCAGGTCGCCGGCACGGCGGGCACCGAGCCGTACGAGGTGCTGGTCGGCCGCCAACTCCTCGGTGAGCTGGGCGGATTGATCGGCCGGCAGGCCCGGCGGGTCGCGGTGATCCACCCGGAGGCACTGGCCGAGACCGGTGACGCGCTCCGTGCCGACCTGGCCGAGCAGGGCTACGAGGCCGTCGCCATCCAGGTGCCCAACGCCGAGGAGGCGAAGACCGCCGAGGTCGCCGCCTACTGCTGGAAGGCGCTCGGCCAGTCCAACTTCACCCGCTCCGACGTGATCGTCGGCGTGGGCGGCGGCGCGAGCACGGACCTCGCCGGTTTCGTGGCCGCGACCTGGCTGCGCGGGGTCCGCTGGATCGCCATCCCGACCACGGTCCTCGCCATGGTGGACGCGGCGGTCGGCGGCAAGACCGGCATCAACACCGCCGAGGGCAAGAACCTCGTCGGCGCGTTCCATCCGCCGGCCGGCGTCCTGTGCGACCTCGCCGCGCTGGACTCCCTCGCGGTCAACGACTACGTCTCCGGGCTCGCGGAGGTCATCAAGGCCGGTTTCATCGCCGACCCGGTGATCCTGGACCTGATCGAGTCCGACCCCGAGGGCGCCCGCAGCCCGGCGGGCCCGCACACGGCCGAGCTGATCGAGCGCTCGATCCGTGTGAAGGCCGAGGTCGTCTCCTGCGACCTGAAGGAATCGGGTCTGCGGGAGATCCTCAACTACGGCCACACGCTGGGCCATGCCATCGAGAAGAACGAGCGCTACACGTGGCGGCACGGCGCCGCGGTCGCGGTCGGCATGCACTTCGCCGCCGAACTGGGCCGTCTGGCGGGCCGGTTGGACGACGCGACGGCGGACCGGCACCGTACGGTCCTCGAGGCGGTCGGCCTGCCGCTGCACTACCGCTACGACCAGTGGCCCAAGCTGCTGGAGACGATGAAGGTCGACAAGAAGTCCCGCGGCGACCGGCTGCGCTTCATCGTCCTCGACGGCCTGGCCAAGCCGACGGTCCTGGAGAGCCCGGACCCGGCCGTGCTGCTCGCCGCGTACGGCGAGGTCGGTCAGTAAGTCCCCGACTGTTCCGTCCGTCCGATTCCCGTCCGATCTCCTTTCCGGAATGGGCACTTCAGGCCGCCCCCGGCCGTTCACCAAACGCCGGCCGGGGACGGTACCGTTCGGTAGGGAGCGGGGCTCGACCCCCGCTACCAGCACGAATTGCCTGCCGCGAGTGAGCTGGAGGGGCGCTTCGGTGTCGAGGGGCCGTGAGGGAGCGCGGAAGCCCGAAGGGCTGAGCACGCTCGGGCCGTCGACACCGGCTCAGGCGCCCCGGAGGTGAACGAGCCGAAGACGACGAGACGGAGTGGCAACGGATGCAGCACGCAGTGGGGTCGCCGCTGCCGCCGCCCCAGCAGCCGGGGCACGGGCCGCAGGCCGCCTGGACACCGGCCGCACACCACCCGGTCCGCCCACCGTCCCCCACCCAGGGCACCACAGCCCCCTCCCACCCGGCGCCCGCCCCCGTGCCACCGCCGCATCACCTGTCCGCCCAGGGCCCTGGTCCCGTGCCACAGCCGGATCCGGGTCCTGTCCAGGGGTCCGCGCCCGTTCCTCCCGTGCCGCCCGCCCAGGGCCCCGCGCCCGTTCCTCCCGTGCCGCCCGCTCAGGGCTTTCCCGGAGCAGGTGTTCCGCCGGCTCCGGCCGGTCCCGTGCCGGCGGCCCCCGCGCAGCCGCTTACCCGCAGCACGCCGCGGCGGCGCCCGGGCACGACGCCACCGGCCATGTGCCGCTGCCGCCCGGTGGTCCCGTCGGCGTGCCCATGGCGCCGCCGGCCGCGGCCGCGGTGCCCGATCCGACGACCACCACCCTGGCCGTCCTGCTGATCGGCCCGGCGGGCGCGGGCAAGACCAGCGTCGCCAAGTACTGGGCGGACCACCGCAGGGTGCCCACCGCGCACATCAGCCTCGATGACGTCCGCGAATGGGTCCGCTCGGGCTTCGCCGACCCCCAGTCCGGCTGGAACGACAACTCCGAGGCCCAGTACCGCCTGGCCCGCCGCACCTGCGGCTTCGCCGCCCGCAACTTCCTCGCCAACGGCATCTCCTGCATCCTGGACGACGCCGTGTTCCCGGACCGCCCGGTGGTCGGGCTCGGCGGCTGGAAGCGGCACGTCGGCCCCGGCCTGCTCCCGGTCGTCCTCCTCCCTGGCCTGGACATCGTCCTCGAGCGCAACGCCGAACGCACCGGCAACCGCCGCCTCACCGACGAGGAGGTGGCCCGCATCCACGGCCGCATGGCCGGCTGGTACGGCTCCGGTCTCCCGATCATCGACAACTCCCAACTGGACGTCCCCGGCACGGCAAGAGTCCTGGACGAGGTGCTGGCCAGGGCGATAGCAAGCCCCCCGAGCTGGTAGGCCCGCACCGGCCCCGCACCCACTCGGCCCCCGCAAATCAGCACAACCGCCACAAAACTCCTACGCTCGTCTCATGTCAGAGGTGTACGCGACCCGTCGGTCCCGGCTGAGAGACCACTTCACCGCGGCCGGCACCGCGGCAGCGCTCGTCACCCGCCCGGCCAACGTGCGCTACCTCGCCGCCGCGGCCCCGCAGGGTTCCGCCCTGCTGCTCGGCAAGCGCGAGGATCTCCTCGTCTGCGCCGGCCCGCCCGACGACCGCCCCTACGAGGGCCGGCCAGACGAGAACCTGCGCCTGCACGTCCTCCCCCCGAACGGCGGCGACGCGGCGGTCGTGGCGGCGGACCTGGCCGTGGCCCAGGACGCCGACTCCCTGGCCCTCGAGGAACACCACCTCACGGTCGCCCGGCACAGAGCCGTCCGCGCCGTAGCCCCCGGACTGCGCCTCGGCGACCTCGGCGGAGCCGTCGAGCAGCTCAGGGTGGTCAAGGACGAGGAGGAGATCTCCTGCCTCCGCATCGGCGCCGAGATCGCCGACCAGGCCCTCGGCGAGCTGCTGGAGTCCATCCTGGTCGGCCGTACCGAACGGCACCTCGCGCTGGAGCTGGAGCGCCGCCTGGTCGACCACGGCGCCGACGGACCGGCCTTCCCCACCTCCGTGGCGACCGGCCCGAACTCCGGCCGGCCCGGTCACCGCCCCACCGACCGCCGGGTGGAGGAGGGCGACTTCCTCTCCGTGTGCCTGGGCGCGACCTATCGCGGCTACCGCTGCGAGATCGGCCGTACCTTCGTGATCGGTACGTCGCCCGCCGACTGGCAGGTCGAGCTGTACGACCTGGTCTTCGCCGCCCAGCGCGCCGGGCGCGAGTCCCTGGCGCCCGGTGCCGCCCACCGTGACGTGGACCGCGCGGCACGCCAGGTGCTGGACTCGGCCGGCTATGCGGAGGCACTGTCACCGTCGACCGGACACGGCGTCGGACTCGAAATCGACGAGGACCCGCAGTTGGCGCCCGCGTCCATGGGTAAACTGGACGCTTGCGTGCCGGTCACCGTCGAACCGGGGGTCCACCTCCCGGGCCGGGGCGGCGTCCGGATCGATGACACGCTCGTCGTACGCCCCGAGGCGGACGGCGGACCCGAGCTACTCACCATCACGACCAAGGAGCTGCTCGCCCTCTAGGCAGTGGCGTGACCCGGGGTCGTACGTCAGTCCAGGAGATTCCGCAACCGTGGCTTCCACGAACGACCTCAAGAACGGCATGGTGCTCAAGCTCGAAGGCGGCCAGCTCTGGTCCGTCGTCGAGTTCCAGCACGTCAAGCCCGGCAAGGGCCCGGCCTTCGTGCGCACCAAGCTGAAGAACGTGCTGTCCGGCAAGGTGGTCGACAAGACCTTCAACGCCGGCGTCAAGGTCGAGACGGCCACTGTCGACAAGCGCGACATGCAGTTCTCGTACATGGAGGGCGACTACTTCGTCTTCATGGACATGGAGACCTACGACCAGCTGCACATCGACCGGAAGACCGTCGGCGACGCCGCGAACTTCCTGATCGAGGGCTTCGAGGCCACCGTCGCCCGCCACGAGGGCGAGGTCCTCTACGTCGAGCTGCCGGCCGCCGTCGAGCTGGTCATCAAGGAGACCGAGCCCGGCGTCCAGGGCGACCGCTCCACCGGTGGCACCAAGCCCGCCACCCTGGAGACCGGCCACCAGATCCAGGTCCCGCTCTTCATCACCACCGGTGAGAAGATCAAGGTCGACACCCGCACGAGCGACTACCTCGGCCGGGTGAACAGCTAACCGTGGCTGCTCGCAACACGGCCCGCAAGCGCGCCTTCCAGATCCTCTTCGAGGGCGACCAGCGCGGCGCCGACGTCCTGACGGTCCTCGCCGACTGGGTCCGGCTGTCCCGGTCCGACACCCGGCAGCCCCCGGTCAGCGAGTACACGATGCAGCTGGTCGAGGGCTACGCCAAGCACGCGAGGCGCATCGACGAGCTGATCGCCCAGTACGCGGTCGGCTGGACGCTCGACCGGATGCCGGTCGTGGACCGCAACATCCTGCGGCTGGGCGCGTACGAGCTGATCTGGGTCGACGAGACCCCGGACGCCGTCGTCCTGGACGAGATGGTGCAGCTGGCGAAGGAGTTCTCCACGGACGAGTCGCCCTCGTTCGTCAACGGCCTGCTGGGCCGTCTGAAGGAGCTGAAGCCCTCGCTGCGCCGCGAGGAGGCGTAAGCCGGTACAACAACGCCGGAGGGCCCGCAGCGCGTCCGCTGCGGGCCCTCCGGCGCTTTGTGTGTGCTGCCCGCACGACAGCGATGCGCCGATGCGCCCGCACCGCGTCAAAAGCCGCCGGGGCAGCCGGAACCATAGGTTCCGGCCACCCCGGCGGCGGCACGTTTCTGCGCAGGTGCTGAGCGGGTCAGCCCTCTTCGTGCGTGGCCACCGCGCGGCGCGCGTCCGCGTCCAGGACACCCCAGCTGATCAGCTGTTCGGTCAGCACCGAGGGGGACTGGTCGTAGATGACGGCGAGTGTGCGCAGGTCGTCCTGGCGGATGGAGAGCACCTTGCCGTTGTAGTCACCACGCTGGGACTGGATCGTCGCCGCGTAGCGCTGAAGCGGGCCCGCCTTCTCGGCCGGCACCGTGGCCAGCCGCTCCAGGTCCAGGACCAGCTTCGGCGGCGGCTCGGCGGCGCCGCCCGGCGTCGTGCCCGGCAGCAGCTCCTGCACCGGAACACCATAGAAATCGGCCAGCTCGGCGAGCCGCTGCACGGTCACCGCACGGTCGCCACGCTCGTACGACCCGACCACCACGGCCTTCCAGCGACCCTGGGACTTCTCCTCGACACCGTGGAGGGAAAGGCCCTGCTGGGTGCGGATGGCCCGGAGCTTGGCCCCGAGCTGTTTGGCGTATTCGCTGGACATATAGCTCCCCGGACACTGTGTCGACGCGGCCGGCGCTGTTGCCCGCCGCGCGGCTGGTAACTCACTGTGAGGTTACGCAGCGTGACTCTTGTGCGTCAAGCCGAATGGTCCACACCGACTCTTCCGTGGTGGCGGCATCCGGTTGGGCCAAGGGAGTGAAGGAGGGGGTGATCGGGGGGCTTCCCGCGACCTGATACGGTGGATGGCGCAAATCCGACGTCCTTTAAGGTCCGTCCCGTGAGGCGGAGAAGGAGGTCCGTTTCGTATGGACAAGCACGACTCGTCTGCGCACCCGCAGGCGTCCGATGCGCGGCCCGTTCTCGAGGGCCCCGACATCGCGCGGGTACTGACCCGCATCGCCCACGAGATCGTCGAGCGCGCCAAGGGCGCCGACGACGTGGTGCTCCTCGGCATTCCCACCCGGGGCGTCTTCCTCGCCCAGCGGCTCGCCGTCAAGCTGGAGCAGGTCACCGACCGCAAGATCCCGGTCGGCTCGCTCGACATCACCATGTACCGCGACGACCTGCGCATGCACCCGCCGCGCGCGCTGGCCCGCACCGAGATCCCCGGTGACGGCATCGACGGCAAGCTGGTCGTCCTCGTCGACGACGTGCTCTTCTCCGGCCGCACCATCCGGGCCGCCCTGGACGCCCTGAACGACATCGGGCGCCCGCGCGCGGTGCAGCTCGCGGTCCTGGTCGACCGGGGCCATCGCGAACTGCCGATCCGCGCCGACTACGTCGGCAAGAACCTCCCCACGTCGTTGCGGGAGACGGTCAAGGTCCAGCTCGCCGAGGAGGACGGTCGCGACACCGTGCTGCTCGGCGTGAAGCAGACCGGCCAGTAGCCAATCAGGCGCGCAAGTCCGCTTCGGCGTACCCGCGTACGCGCCTGTTTGCCCCGAATCTCCCGAATGAACTGCCTTACGGAGCCTGACAGATGCAGCGCCATCTCATCTCGGCCGCCGACCTCACCCGTGACGACGCCGTCCTGATCCTCGACACCGCCGAGGAGATGGCCCGGGTCGCCGACCGGCCGATCAAGAAACTGCCGACCCTGCGCGGCCGCACCGTCGTGAACCTCTTCTTCGAGGACTCCACGCGCACGCGCATCTCCTTCGAAGCCGCCGAGAAGCGCCTGTCCGCCGACGTCATCAACTTCTCCGCGAAGGGCTCGAGCGTCTCCAAGGGCGAGTCCCTGAAGGACACCGCCCAGACCCTGGAGGCGATGGGCGTCGACGCCGTCGTCATCCGGCACGGCGCCTCCGGAGCCCCGTACCGCCTTGCCAACTCCGGCTGGATCGACGCTGCCGTCATCAACGCCGGCGACGGCACCCACCAGCACCCCACCCAGGCCCTGCTGGACGCCTTCACCATGCGCCGCCGGCTGATCGGCCGTGACACCGGCCTCGGCAAGGACCTGGCCGGCAGGCGCATCACCATCGTCGGCGACGTCCTGCACAGCCGGGTGGCCCGCTCCAACGTCGACCTGCTGCACACCCTCGGCGCCGAGGTCACCCTGGTCGCCCCGCCCACCCTGGTGCCGGTCGGCGTCGAGAACTGGCCCTGCGAGGTGTCGTACGACCTCGACAGCGCCCTGCCGAAGTCCGACGCGGTGATGATGCTCCGTGTCCAGCGCGAGCGCATGAACGCCGCGTTCTTCCCGACCGAGCGCGAGTACTCGCGGCGCTACGGCCTCGACGGCGAGCGCATGGCCAAGATGCCCGAGCACGCCATCGTGATGCACCCCGGCCCCATGGTCCGCGGCATGGAGATCACCGCCGAGGTCGCCGACTCCGACCGCTGCACCGTCGTCGAGCAGGTCGCCAACGGCGTCTCCATCCGGATGGCCGTCCTGTACCTGCTGCTCGGCGGCAACGAACCCGCCGTCAGCCACGCCCGCACCAACGAGGAGAAGTAAGACCCATGAGCAAGATCCTGATTCGTGGTGCGAAGGTGCTCGGCGGCGAGCCGCAGGACGTGCTGATCGACGGCGAGGTCATCGCGGCCGTCGGCACGGGGCTGTCCGCCGAGGGCGCTCAGATCGTGGAGGCCGCCGGCAAGGTGCTGCTGCCGGGCCTGGTCGACCTGCACACCCACCTGCGCGAGCCGGGCCGTGAGGACTCCGAGACGGTCCTGACCGGCACGCGCGCGGCCGCGTCCGGCGGCTACACGGCCGTGTTCGCCATGGCCAACACCTTCCCGGTCGCCGACACCGCCGGTGTCGTCGAGCAGGTCTACCGGCTCGGCCAGGAGCACGGCTACTGCGACGTACAGCCCATCGGTGCCGTCACCGTCGGGCTGGAGGGCAGGAAGCTCGCCGAGCTGGGCGCCATGCACGAGTCGGCCGCCGGCGTCACCGTCTTCTCCGACGACGGCAAGTGCGTGGACGACGCGGTGATCATGCGCCGTGCGCTGGAGTACGTGAAGGCCTTCGGCGGTGTCGTCGCCCAGCACGCGCAGGAGCCGCGGCTGACCGAGGGCGCCCAGATGAACGAGGGCGTCGTCTCCGCCGAGCTGGGCCTGGGCGGCTGGCCGGCCGTCGCGGAGGAGTCGGTCATCGCGCGGGACGTGCTGCTCGCCGAGCACGTCGGCTCCCGCGTCCACATCTGCCACCTGTCGACCGCAGGCTCCGTCGAGATCGTCCGCTGGGCCAAGTCCCGCGGCATCGACGTCACCGCCGAGGTCACCCCGCACCACCTGCTGCTCACCGACGAGCTGGTGCGGACGTACAACCCCGTCTACAAGGTCAACCCGCCGCTGCGCACCGAGCGGGACGTGCACGCCCTGCGCGAGGCGCTCGCCGACGGCACGATCGACATCGTCGCCACCGACCACGCCCCGCACCCGCACGAGGACAAGGACTGCGAGTGGGCCGCGGCCGCCATGGGGATGGTGGGGCTGGAGACCGCGTTGTCAGTGGTGCAGGAGACCATGGTCGACACGGGCCTGCTGGACTGGGCCGGCGTCGCCGACCGGATGTCCGTCAAGCCCGCACACATCGGACAGGCCACCGGACACGGCCGTCCCGTCTCGGCTGGTGAGCCCGCCAACCTCACCCTCGTCGACACGGAATACCGTGGCCAGGTGGACCCCGCGGGCTTCGCCTCGCGCAGCCGCAACACCCCCTACGAGGGGCGTGAGCTGCCGGGCCGTGTGACGCACACGTGGCTGCGGGGCAAGGCCACGCTCGTCGACGGGAAGCTCACGTGACACCTCTCATCCTGCTCGCGGAGGCCAAGAAGTCGGCCGCCGTCACCGACTGGCCGGCCCGCATCGGCTGGCTCGTCGGACTCGTCCTCTTCATCGCGCTCGTCTACTGGCTGATGCGCGAGGGCTGGAAATGGCGCGGCACGCTCCAGAGCGACCTGCCGGAGCCGCCCAGCGCGCCGGAGGAGACCGGCCCGGCGAAACTGAGCATGAGCGGCCGCTACCACGGCTCCACCACCGCCGGGCAGTGGCTGGACCGCATCGTGGCCCACGGCCTGGGCACCCGCAGCCGGGCCCAGCTCACCCTGACGGAGGCGGGCCTGGAGGTCGAGCGTCCCGGGGCGGCCGACTTCTTCGTCCCCACCGCCGCACTGCGCGGGGCCCGGCTGGACAAGGGCATCGCCGGCAAGGTCCTCCCCGAGGGCGGACTGCTGGTGGTGACCTGGGCACTGGGCGACAAGCTGATCGACTCCGGCTTCCGCTCCGACCACGTGGCCGAGCACGCCGAGTGGGTCGACACCCTGAACGACATGATCAACGACACGGAAGGCGCACGATGACGACCTCCACCAGGGGAGCCGCCAAGGTTCCCGCCGTACTCGTCCTGGAGGACGGCCGCACCTTCCGCGGCCGCGCCTACGGGGCCGTGGGGGAGACCTTCGGCGAGGCCGTGTTCTCCACCGGCATGACCGGCTACCAGGAAACGCTGACCGACCCGTCGTACGACCGCCAGATCGTCGTCGCGACTGCCCCCCAGATCGGCAACACGGGCTGGAACGACGAGGACGACGAGTCGAGCCGGATCTGGGTCTCCGGCTACGTCGTGCGCGACCCCGCGCGCGTGCCCTCCAACTGGCGCGCGAAGCGCTCCCTGGACGACGAACTGGTCGCGCAGGACGTGGTCGGCATCTCCGGGATCGACACCCGCGCCCTCACCCGCCACCTGCGCGAGCGCGGCTCGATGCGCGCCGGCATCTTCTCCGGCGAGGCGATCGCCCCCGAGGCCGAGCTGCTCGAGCGCGTGCAGGCCCAGCCGCACATGAAGGGCGCGAGCCTCTACGAGGAGGTCGCGACCAAGGAGGCCTACGTCGTCCCGGCCATCGGTGAGAAGCGGTTCACCGTCGCCGCGATCGACCTCGGCATCAAGGGCATGACCCCGCACCGCATGGCCGAGCGCGGCATCGAGGTGCACGTCCTGCCCGCGACGGCCACGGCCGACGAGGTCTACGCCGTCAGCCCTGACGGTGTGTTCTTCTCCAACGGCCCCGGCGACCCGGCCACGGCCGACGGCCCGGTGGCGCTCATGACCGCCGTCCTGGAGCGGAAGACGCCCCTGTTCGGCATCTGCTTCGGCAACCAGATCCTCGGCCGCGCCCTCGGCTTCGGCACCTACAAGCTGAAGTACGGCCACCGGGGCATCAACCAGCCGGTCCAGGACCGTACGACCGGCAAGGTCGAGGTCACCGCGCACAACCACGGCTTCGCCGTGGACGCGCCGCTCGACACGGTCAGCGAGACGAAGTTCGGCCGCGCCGAGGTCTCGCACGTCTGCCTGAACGACAACGTCGTGGAGGGGCTGCAGCTGCTCGACCAGCCGGCCTTCTCCGTCCAGTACCACCCCGAAGCGGCAGCGGGCCCGCACGACGCCGCCTACCTGTTCGACCGCTTCGTTTCCCTGATGGAGGGCCAGCGTGCCTAAGCGCACCGATATCCAGTCCGTCCTGGTCATCGGCTCCGGCCCGATCGTCATCGGCCAGGCCGCCGAGTTCGACTACTCCGGCACCCAGGCGTGCCGCATCCTGCGCGCCGAGGGCCTGCGCGTGATCCTCGTCAACTCCAACCCGGCGACGATCATGACCGACCCGGAGATCGCCGACGCCACGTACGTCGAGCCGATCACCCCGGAGTTCGTCGAGAAGATCATCGCCAAGGAGCGCCCCGACGCCCTGCTGCCCACCCTGGGCGGCCAGACGGCCCTGAACACCGCGATCTCGCTGCACGAGAACGGTGTCCTGGAGAAGTACGGCGTCGAGCTGATCGGCGCCAAGCCCGAGGCCATCCACAAGGGCGAGGACCGCGACCTGTTCAAGGAGGTCGTGGAGGAGGTCCGGCGCAAGACGGGCCATGGCGAGTCCGCCCGCTCGGTCATCTGCCACTCCATGGACGACGTCCTCCAGGGCGTCGAGACCCTCGGCGGCTACCCGGTCGTCGTCCGCCCGTCCTTCACCATGGGCGGCGCCGGCTCCGGCTTCGCCCACGACGAGGAGGAGCTGCGCCGCATCGCCGGCCAGGGCCTGACCCTCTCGCCGACCACCGAGGTGCTCCTGGAGGAGTCCATCCTCGGCTGGAAGGAGTACGAGCTGGAGCTGATGCGCGACAAGCACGACAACGTCGTGGTCGTCTGCTCCATCGAGAACTTCGACCCGATGGGCGTGCACACCGGTGACTCGATCACCGTCGCGCCCGCGATGACGCTGACCGACCGCGAGTACCAGATCCTGCGCGACATCGGCATCGCCGTGATCCGCGAGGTCGGCGTCGACACCGGCGGCTGCAACATCCAGTTCGCGGTGAACCCCGAGGACGGCCGCGTGATCGTCATCGAGATGAACCCGCGCGTGTCGCGTTCCTCCGCCCTCGCCTCGAAGGCGACCGGCTTCCCGATCGCGAAGATCGCCGCCAAGCTCGCCGTCGGCTACACCCTGGACGAGATCCCGAACGACATCACGCGGGAGACCCCGGCCTCCTTCGAGCCCACGCTCGACTACGTCGTCGTCAAGGCCCCGCGCTTCGCGTTCGAGAAGTTCCCGCAGGCCGACTCCACGCTGACCACCACCATGAAGTCGGTCGGCGAGGCCATGGCCATCGGCCGGAACTTCCCCGAGGCGTTCCAGAAGGCGCTGCGCTCGCTGGAGAAGAAGGGTTCGCAGTTCACCTTCGTCGGCGAGACGGGTGACAAGGCGGCACTCCTGGCGGAGTCCGTACGGCCCACCGACGGCCGGATCAACACGGTCATGCAGGCCATCCGCGCGGGCGCCACGCCCGAGGAGGTCTTCGAGTACACGAAGATCGACCCGTGGTTCGTGGACCAGCTCTTCCTGATCAAGGAGGTCGCCGACGAGCTGGCCGAGGCGCCCGAGCTGACCGCCGACCTGTTCGCCGAGGCCAAGCGGCACGGCTTCTCCGACGCCCAGATCGGTGAGATCCGCGGCCTGCGCGAGGACGTGGTCCGCGAGGTCCGCCAGGCCCTCGGCATCCGCCCGGTCTACAAGACGGTCGACACCTGTGCGGCCGAGTTCGCCGCGAAGACGCCGTACTTCTACTCCTCCTACGACGAGGAGAACGAGGTCGCGTCCCGCGAGAAGCCCGCCGTCATCATCCTGGGCTCCGGCCCCAACCGCATCGGCCAGGGCATCGAGTTCGACTACTCCTGTGTCCACGCCTCCTTCGCGCTCAGCGACGCGGGCTACGAGACGGTGATGGTCAACTGCAACCCGGAGACCGTCTCCACCGACTACGACACCTCCGACCGCCTGTACTTCGAGCCGCTGACGCTGGAGGACGTCCTCGAGATCGTCCACGCCGAGCAGCAGGCCGGCCCGGTGGCCGGCGTGATCGTGCAGCTGGGCGGCCAGACCCCGCTCGGCCTGTCCCAGGCCCTGAAGGACAACGGCGTGCCGGTTGTCGGCACCTCGCCGGAGGCGATCCACGCCGCCGAGGACCGCGGCGCCTTCGGCCGGGTCCTCGCCGAGGCCGGCCTCCCGGCCCCGAAGCACGGCACCGCCACCACCTTCGAAGAGGCGAAGGCGATCGCCGACGAGATCGGCTACCCGGTCCTGGTCCGCCCGTCGTACGTGCTGGGCGGCCGGGGCATGGAGATCGTCTACGACGAGACCCGCCTCGCCTCCTACATCGCCGAGTCGACCGAGATCAGCCCCTCCCGCCCGGTCCTGGTCGACCGCTTCCTGGACGACGCGATCGAGATCGACGTCGACGCCCTCTACGACGGCGAGGAGCTGTACCTCGGCGGCGTCATGGAGCACATCGAGGAGGCCGGCATCCACTCCGGCGACTCGGCGTGCGCCCTGCCCCCGATCACCCTCGGCGGCTTCGACATCAAGCGCCTGCGCGCCTCGACGGAGGCCATCGCCAAGGGCGTCGGCGTACGCGGTCTGATCAACATCCAGTTCGCGATGGCGGGCGACATCCTCTACGTCCTGGAGGCCAACCCGCGCGCCTCGCGCACCGTGCCCTTCACCTCGAAGGCGACCGCGGTACCGCTGGCCAAGGCCGCCGCGCGGATCTCGCTGGGCGCGACCATCGCCGAGCTGCGCGCCGAGGGCCTGCTCCCGGCGAACGGCGACGGCGGTGAGCTGCCGATGGACGCGCCGATCTCCGTCAAGGAAGCGGTCATGCCGTGGTCGCGGTTCCGCGACATCCACGGCCGCGGCGTGGACACCGTCCTCGGCCCGGAGATGCGCTCCACCGGCGAGGTCATGGGCATCGACTCCGTCTTCGGCACGGCGTACGCCAAGTCCCAGGCGGGGGCCTACGGCCCGCTGCCCACCAAGGGCCGGGCGTTCATCTCGGTCGCCAACCGGGACAAGCGCTCGATGATCTTCCCGGCGCGCGAACTGGTCGCCCACGGCTTCGAGCTGCTCGCCACCTCCGGCACCGCCGAGGTGCTCAGGCGCAACGGCATCAACGCCACCGTCGTGCGCAAGCAGTCCGAGGGCACCGGCCCGAACGGCGAGCGGACCATCGTCCAGCTCATCCACGACGGCGAGGTCGACCTCATCGTCAACACCCCCTACGGCACGGGCGGCCGGCTCGACGGCTACGACATCCGTACGGCCGCGGTGGCCCGCTCGGTGCCGTGTCTGACGACGGTGCAGGCCCTCGCGGCGGCCGTCCAGGGCATCGACGCGCTCAACCACGGTGACGTGGGCGTGCGTTCGCTCCAGGAACACGCGGAACACCTGACCGCGGCCCGCGACTAGCAGCCCCGAGGGGGACACCGGAAACGGTGTCCCCCTCTGTATGAGGACCCTGAGGACTTTCTGGATGTACAAGCTCTTCTTCCGTCTGGTTTTCAAACGGATGGATGCCGAGAAGGCCCATCACCTGGCCTTCCGCTGGATCCGCCTGGCCGTGCGCATCCCCGTGCTGCGCACCTTCGTCGCGGCCGTCCTCGCGCCGCGCCACAAGGAACTGCGCACGCAGGCCTTCGGGCTGCGCATGCACGGGCCCTTCGGGCTCGCCGCCGGCTTCGACAAGAACGCCGTCGCCATCGACGGCATGTCGATGCTGGGCTTCGACCACGTCGAGATCGGCACGGTGACGGGGGAGCCCCAGCCCGGCAATCCCAGGAAGCGGCTGTTCCGTCTCGTCGCGGACCGCGCACTGATCAACCGCATGGGCTTCAACAACGACGGTTCGCTGGCCGTGGCGGCGCGCCTCGCCACGCGCAAGCCGGTGTTCAGGACCGTTGTGGGCGTCAACATCGGCAAGACCAAGGTCGTCCCGGAGGCGGAGGCCGTCGGCGACTACGTGAAGTCCGCCGAGCGGCTCGCGCAGTACGCCGACTACCTGGTGGTCAACGTCTCCTCGCCGAACACGCCCGGCCTGCGCGATCTGCAGGCCACGGAGGCGCTGCGGCCGCTGCTGACCGCGGTGCGCGAGGCGGCCGACCGCACGGTCGCGAACCGCCGCGTCCCGCTGCTGGTGAAGATCGCCCCGGACCTCGCCGACGAGGACATCGACGCCGTCGCCGACCTGGCCGTGGAACTGGGCCTGGACGGCATCATCGCCACCAACACCACCATCGCGCGCGAGGGCCTCGGCCTGCGCTCCGCGCCCTCGATCGTGCATGAGACCGGCGGCCTGTCCGGTGCTCCCCTCAAGGAGCGCTCCCTGGAGGTCCTGCGCCGCCTGTACGCGCGCGTGGGCGACCGGATCACCCTGGTGGGCGTCGGCGGTGTCGAGACCGCCGAGGACGCCTGGCAGCGCATCCTGGCCGGCGCCACGCTGGTCCAGGGCTACAGCGCCTTCATCTACGAGGGCCCCTTCTGGTCACGCGCGATCCACAAGGGCCTCGCCGCCCGCCTGCGCACCAGCCCCTACACCACCCTCGCCGACGCGGTCGGCGCCGACGTGA
Source organism: Streptomyces sp. FXJ1.172 (assembly GCF_001636945.3). NCBI lineage: Bacteria > Bacillati > Actinomycetota > Actinomycetes > Kitasatosporales > Streptomycetaceae > Streptomyces > Streptomyces sp. FXJ1.172. The sequence goes on from NZ_CP119133.2 coordinate 7,470,918, forward strand.
GGAACTCCCGGTGACCAGCAAGACCCCGACGGAGCCCTTCGGCGCCCGGCTGCGCCGCGCCATGGACGAGCGCGGCCCGCTGTGCGTCGGCATCGACCCGCACGAATCCCTGCTCGCCCAGTGGGGCCTGGACGACGACGTGGCCGGTCTGGAGAGGTTCAGCCGTACGGTCGTCGAGGCCGTCGCCGACCGGGTCGCCGTGATGAAGCCGCAGAGCGCCTTCTTCGAGCGCTTCGGCTCCCGTGGCGTCGCCGTCCTGGAGACGGTCGTCCGGGAGGCGCGCGCGGCCGGCACGCTGGTCGTGATGGACGCCAAGCGCGGCGACATCGGCTCGACCATGGCCGGCTACGCGCAGGCGTACCTGCACCAGGACGCCCCGCTGTTCTGCGACGCGCTGACCGTCTCGCCGTACCTGGGCTACGGCTCGCTCAGCCCGGCCGTCGCGCTGGCCCGGGAGAGCGGTGCCGGTCTGTTCGTGCTGGCGCTGACCTCGAACCCGGAGGGCCCCGAGGTGCAGCACGCGGTCCGCGCCGACGGCCGCAGCGTGGGCGCGACGATGCTGGCCCACCTGGCCGCCGAGAACGCGGGGGAGGAGCCGCTGGGCTCCTTCGGCGCCGTCGTGGGTGCCACGGTCGGTGATCTGTCGTCGTACGACCTCGCCATCAACGGCCCGCTCCTCGCGCCCGGCGTCGGCGCGCAGGGGGCGACGGCGGCCGACCTCCCCAAGGTCTTCGGGCCGGCGCTGCGCAACGTCGTGCCGAACGTCAGCCGGGGTGTTTTGCGTCACGGTCCCGACGCCGGGGCGCTGCGCGCCGCCGCGGAGCGCTTCGCCGAGGAGATCCAGGCCGTCGTCACGGCTTTCTGAGCCCTTTCGGCGGGTTCCGGAGTCCTCCGACGAGTGCCCCGGCGGGCGGCGGCCCGGCGACTTGAGTGTGAATACATCCTCAAATCGGGGGCATTATGTCTGAAATGTCCGGCCTGACGGAGGCTGACCAGGACTTTTCCGCTGTTCTCGCTGACTCTGGCGGACTTGCCCGCTAGTCTCCGAGCAGTGGGGGCACCTCCCACGCCCTTCAGGCAGTGGGGGAGAACGGGCAGCGTGTTGCTCGTGGCTCCCCAGGTGTGGGGCGACTAGGTTCCTCACCGGTCCGTATCCGACAGTTCGACATCCGAGGTGACGTAGGCGTGGCTCTTCCGCCCCTTACCCCTGAACAGCGCGCAGCCGCGCTCGAAAAGGCCGCCGCGGCTCGCCGGGAGCGGGCCGAGGTCAAGAATCGACTCAAGCACTCCGGCGCCTCCCTGCACGAGGTCATCAAGCAGGGCCAGGAGAACGACGTCATCGGCAAGATGAAGGTCTCCGCACTGCTCGAGTCGCTGCCGGGCGTGGGCAAGGTCCGCGCCAAGCAGATCATGGAGCGTCTGGGCATCTCCGAGAGCCGCCGCGTGCGGGGTCTCGGTTCCAACCAGATCGCTTCCCTGGAGCGTGAGTTCGGCAGCACCGGCTCCTGAGTCCGTCTCCCGACGGACCGGGAGTCCCGGGCACCCCGGGATTGCTGGAATAATCGCTGCATGAGTGAACGTCCGCGGCTGACCGTGCTCTCCGGCCCCTCGGGGGTCGGCAAGAGCACGGTCGTCGCCCATATGCGCAAGGAACACCCCGAGGTCTGGCTCTCGGTCTCGGCCACCACCCGCAAGCCGCGCCCCGGCGAGCAGCACGGGGTCCACTACTTCTTCGTCACCGACGAGGAGATGGACAAGCTGATCGCCAACGGTGAACTGCTGGAGTGGGCCGAGTTCGCCGGGAACCGCTACGGCACGCCCCGCGCGGCCGTGCTGGACCGCCTGGAGAACGGCGAGCCCGTTCTGCTGGAGATCGATCTCCAGGGCGCCAGGCAGGTCCGGGAGTCGATGTCCGACGCCCGGCTGGTGTTCCTGGCTCCCCCCTCCTGGGAGGAGCTGGTGCGCAGGCTGACCGGCCGGGGCACCGAGCCGCCCGAGGTCATCGAGCGCCGCCTGGACGCGGCCAGGACCGAGTTGGCGGCCGAGCCGGAGTTCGACATGACCTTGGTCAACACCTCCGTCGAGGACGTGGCGCGCGAGCTGCTAGCCTTGATGGACATTGTGTGATCGTGACTGATCTTTTCCCCTCTTTCGGAAGGTAGAGCGTGTCCTCTTCCATCACCGCGCCCGAGGGCATCATCAACCCGCCGATCGACGAGTTGCTTGAGGCCACCGACTCGAAGTACAGCCTCGTGATCTACGCCGCCAAGCGGGCCCGTCAGATCAACGCGTACTACTCCCAGCTCGGCGAGGGCCTCCTCGAGTACGTCGGTCCCCTGGTGGACACCCACGTCCACGAGAAGCCGCTTTCGATCGCCCTGCGCGAGATCAACGCGGGCCTGCTGACGTCCGAGGCCATCGAGGGCCCCGCCCAGTAGTCCTGTGCAGTAGTACTTTCAGACTGCGATCGACTTATCCACAGGCCCGGCAGCACGTTGCCGGGCCTGTGGTGTGTGATGGACTCGTACGGTGCCGAGCCGGGGAGAGATGCGGGGAGCGATGGTGGACAAGCCGAGGGTCGTCCTGGGGGTCAGCGGCGGAATCGCCGCCTACAAGTCCTGTGAGCTGCTGCGCAGGCTGACCGAGTCGGGTCACGACGTACGCGTCGTCCCGACCGCGTCCGCGCTGCACTTCGTGGGTGCCGCCACCTGGTCCGCCCTGTCGGGCAACCCGGTCTCGACGGAGGTCTGGGACGACGTCCACGAGGTCCCGCACGTCCGCATCGGCCAGCACGCCGACCTCGTGGTCGTCGCACCCGCCACGGCCGACGTGCTGGCCAAGGCCGCCCACGGCCTCGCCGACGACCTGCTGACCAACACCCTCCTGACCGCCCGCTGCCCGGTCGTCTTCGCGCCCGCCATGCACACCGAGATGTGGGAGCACCCGGCCACGCAGGAGAACGTGGCCACCCTGCGCCGGCGCGGCGCCGTCGTCATCGAGCCCGCCGTCGGCCGGCTCACCGGCGTCGACACCGGCAAGGGCCGGCTGCCCGACCCGGTGGAGATCTTCGAGGTCTGCCGCCGGGTGCTGGCCCGCGGGGTCGCCGAGCCCGACCTCAAGGGCAGACACGTGGTCGTGTCCGCCGGCGGCACCCGCGAGCCCCTGGACCCGGTCCGCTTCCTGGGCAACCGGTCCTCCGGCAAGCAGGGCTACGCCCTCGCCCGCACCGCCGCCGCCCGCGGCGCCCGTGTCACCCTGATCGCGGCCAACACCGGCCTGCCCGACCCGGCGGGCGTGGACGTCGTGCCGGTCGGCACGGCCGTCCAGCTCCGCGAGGCCGTCCTGAAGGCGGCGGCGGACGCCGACGCGGTCGTCATGGCCGCGGCCGTCGCCGACTTCCGTCCGTCGGCCTACGCCGCCGGGAAGATCAAGAAGAAGGACGGACGGGAGCCCGACCCGATCGTCCTGGTACGGAATCCGGACATTCTCGCGGAGATCTCGGCCGATCGCGCCCGCCCGGGACAGGTGATCGTCGGCTTCGCCGCCGAGACCGACGACGTGCTCGCCAACGGCCGTACCAAGCTCGCCCGCAAGGGCTGTGACCTGCTGGTGGTCAACGAGGTGGGGGAGCGCAAGACGTTCGGTTCCGAGGAGAACGAGGCCGTCGTGCTCGCCGCCGACGGCAGCGAGACCCCCGTACCGCACGGGCCGAAGGAGGCCCTGGCCGACACCGTCTGGGACCTCGTCGCCCAGCGGCTCGGCTGAGCGGCGCGCCCTCGCGCACGCCCGCTGGGGGCGCACGCGAGGAACGATCAATTCGCGTGTGGCGACCCTGGCCAACGCGGCCCGGCATTGTGCAGAATGCCCGTGCCGCAGGTCACAGCGCTCCCGAGAGGCGAGACGGTGGCCCACAGCGCGAGTGCGACCGATAAACTGTTCAGGGTCGGCACCGGGCGCAGCCCTCGTGCCGACTGCAAATGATCAGCCAGCAGCCGCTGCAACCACAGGGAGCGTAGTGTCCCGTCGCCTGTTCACCTCGGAGTCCGTGACCGAGGGTCACCCCGACAAGATCGCTGACCAGATCAGCGACACCATTCTCGACGCGCTTCTGCGTGAGGACCCGACCTCCCGGGTCGCCGTCGAGACGCTGATCACCACCGGCCTGGTGCACGTGGCCGGCGAGGTCACGACCAAGGCTTACGCGGACATCGCGACCCTCGTCCGCGGCAAGATCCTCGAGATCGGCTACGACTCCTCCAAGAAGGGCTTCGACGGCGCTTCCTGCGGCGTGTCGGTCTCCATCGGCGCGCAGTCCCCGGACATCGCACAGGGTGTCGACACGGCGTACGAGTCCCGGGTCGAGGGCGCCGCCGCAGGCGACGAGGCCGACGAGCTGGACAAGCAGGGCGCGGGCGACCAGGGCCTGATGTTCGGCTACGCCTCCGACGAGACGCCGACCCTCATGCCGCTGCCGATCTTCCTGGCGCACCGCCTGTCCAAGCGCCTGTCCGAGGTCCGCAAGAACGGCACCATTCCCTACCTGCGCCCCGACGGCAAGACGCAGGTCACCATCGAGTACGACGGCGACAAGGCCGTCCGCCTCGACACGGTCGTCGTCTCCTCGCAGCACGCCTCCGACATCGACCTGGAGTCGCTGCTCGCTCCCGACATCCGCGAGTTCGTCGTGGAGCCGGAGCTGAAGGCCCTGCTGGACGAGGGCATCAAGCTGGAGACCGAGGGCTACCGCCTGCTGGTCAACCCGACCGGCCGCTTCGAGATCGGCGGCCCGATGGGCGACGCCGGCCTGACCGGCCGCAAGATCATCATCGACACCTACGGCGGCATGGCCCGGCACGGCGGCGGCGCCTTCTCCGGCAAGGACCCGTCCAAGGTCGACCGCTCCGCCGCGTACGCGATGCGCTGGGTGGCGAAGAACGTCGTGGCGGCGGGCCTGGCCTCCCGCTGCGAGGTCCAGGTCGCCTACGCGATCGGCAAGGCCGAGCCCGTCGGCCTCTTCGTGGAGACCTTCGGCACCAACAAGGTCGAGACCGAGAAGATCGAGAAGGCGATCGACGTCGTCTTCGACCTCCGCCCGGCCGCGATCATCCGCGACCTCGACCTGCTCCGCCCGATCTACGCCCAGACGGCTGCGTACGGCCACTTCGGCCGTGAGCTGCCCGACTTCACCTGGGAGCGCACCGACCGCGTGGACGCCCTCCGCAAGGCAGCGGGCCTGTAAGCCCGCACCTCCTTCTCGCCGAGGCCCGGCTTCCCTTCGGGGGCCGGGCCTCGGCGTGTCCGGAGCGGTCCGAGGCGGCGGGGGCCGTTGTCAGTGGGGTTTGGTAAGAATGCAAGCGTGAGCAGCGAGAACGGGGTGTCCCGGGCAGCGGGGGACGGCGGGGCCGAGGGTGCGCCGCCGGAGCAGCTCGCGCTCATCCGGGAGAGCGTGCGCAAGGCGAACACGCCGCGCGCCAAGCCGCGCACCTGGCGGGGGGCCGCGCTCGCCAAGGAACTGCCCGTCGCGCGGGTGCTCGTCGACAAGGGAGTACTGCACCTCGACCGGTACTTCGACTACGCCGTGCCCGAGGAGCTGGACGGCCAGGCGCAGCCCGGAGTGCGCGTGCGGGTCCGGTTCGGTGCCGGGCGGCACCGGGTGCGTGAGGGGCGCCGCGAGGGCGGCGGGCTGATCGACGGGTTCCTCATCGAGCGCCGCGCCGAGTCCGACTACTCCGGGCCGCTGGCCGCGCTGGCCCAGGTCGTGTCGCCCGAGCCGGTGCTGAGCGAGGAGCTGCTGGGCCTCGCCCGGGCCGTCGCCGACCGCTACGCGGGCAGCCTCGCCGATGTGCTCCAGCTGGCCGTGCCGCCGCGCAGCGCACGTGCCGAGCAGCGGTCGTCGCCCGCGCCGCTGCCGCCGCCGCACACCCCGGACGCCGGGCCCTGGGCGAGGTACGAGCACGGGGGTGCCTTTCTCGAGGCCCTGGCCTCGGGCGCAGCACCCAGGGCCGTCTGGAACGCGCTGCCGGGTCCGTCGTGGAGCGAGGAACTGGCCCGGGCCGTCGCCGCCACGCTCGCCTCGGGACGCGGCGCCCTCGTCGTCGTACCGGACGGGCGGGCCGCCGCGCGGGTCGACGTCGCGCTGACCGCGCTGCTCGGCGCGGGCCGGCATGCGCTGCTCACCGCCGACGCGGGTCCCGAGAAGCGGTACGCGCAGTGGCTCGCGGTGCGGCGTGGATCCGTACGGGCCGTGGTCGGGACGCGGGCGGCCATGTTCGCGCCCGTGCGGGATCTCGGGCTCGTCGCCGTGTGGGACGACGGCGACGACAGCCTCAGCGAGCAGCATGCCCCGCAGCCGCACGCGCGCGACGTGCTGCTGCTGCGCGCCGCGCTGGACAAGTGCGCGTTTCTGCTCGGCGGATTCAGCTGCACTGTCGAGGCCGCCCAGCTGGTGGAGAGCGGCTGGGCCCGGCCGCTGGTGGCCGGCCGCGAGCAGGTCCGGGCGGCCGCGCCCCTGGTCCGCACGGTCGGGGACGACGACCTCGCACGCGACGAGGCCGCCCGCGCCGCCCGGCTCCCGACCCTCGCCTGGCAGGCGGCCCGGGAGGGACTGCGGCACGGTCCGGTGCTGGTGCAGGTGCCCCGGCGCGGCTACGCACCCCGCATGGCCTGCGCCCAGTGCCGGGCGCCCGCGCGCTGCCGGCACTGTTCAGGACCGCTCCAGGGGCAGGACGCGGGAGTTCTGCGGTGCGACTGGTGCGGGCGCGAGGAGAGCGCGTGGCACTGCCCGCAGTGCGGTGGCTTCCGGCTGCGCGCCCAGGTGGTGGGAGCGCGGCGGACGGCCGAGGAACTGGGGCGCGCCTTTCCCGCCGTACCGGTGCGGACCTCGGGACGGGAACACGTGCTGGACACCGTGCCGGACACACCCGCGCTGGTGGTGAGCACCCCGGGCGCCGAACCCGTGGCGGAGGGCGGCTATGCGGCGGCCCTCCTGCTGGACGGCTGGGCCATGCTCGTACGGCCCGACCTGCGGGCCGGCGAGGACGCGCTGCGCCGGTGGATCGCGGCCGGCGCGCTGGTGCGGCCGCAGGGCGAGGGCGGCACGGTGGTCGTGGTGGCCGAGCCGACCCTGCGGCCGGTGCAGGCGCTGGTGCGCTGGGACCCCGTCGGGCATGCGGTGCGGGAACTGGCCGAGCGGGCCGAGCTGGGCTTCCCGCCGGTGTCCCGGATGGCGGCCGTCACCGGGGCGCCCGCTGCCGTCGCCGAGTTCCTGACCTCGGTCGAACTGCCGCCGGACGCCGAGGTGTTGGGGCCGGTGCCGGTGCCGTCCACACCTCCCGGCCGACCGCGCAGGCCCGGGGCGCCGCCGCCCGGTGAGCACTGGGAGCGGGCGCTCGTCCGGGTCCCGCCGGGGAGCGGGGCGGCGCTGGCCTTCGCGCTGAAGACCGCCCAGGCCGCTCGGATGGCGCGGGGGAGCGGGAGCGCTGAGGCGGTTCGGGTACGGATCGATCCGCCGGACATCGGCTGAGGGGGGAGCAGCGGGAGGCCGCGGCGGAGGGGCCGGCGGAGGGCTTCCGGGACAAGTCTGCCCTCCCGGAAAGGGGCCGGGAGGGCAGGGCGGGGGCGTCAGCCGTTGCACGGCTCGGGGAACGTCAGCCGTTGCGCGGCCCGGGGAACGCCGTCGGGCGGGCGTCGTCGCGCAGGGCGGGGCTGCCCGCGGTCGGCTGGGTGGGCATGGAGCGGGCCGCGGGAACCGTGGGGACCGACGGCAGGCCCGTGTTCACATTGAGCGTGCGCGTGCCGGACGGCTCGGGGGACCGCTCGGCCTCGGCGGCCGCCTGGGCCGCGGCACGGCGGGCGCCGTAACGGCGGTGCACCGCCTGCTTGGTGACTCCGAGCGCCGAGCCCACCGCGTCCCACGAGAAACCGAGTGAGCGGTCGAAGTCCACGGCGGCCGTGACCAGGGTTTCCACGCTGTCGCGGAGTTCCTGGGCGAGGCGGACCGTCGGGGCGGGGGCGCGTCCGTAGACAACGAAGCCTGTGGACGGGCCGGAGCGGCGCGGGCGGTAGACGTTGCCCAGCTGGGCGGTGAGCGTACGCAGTGCGTCCACCTGCCGGCGGACCCGCTCGATGTCCCGCACCAGCAAGTGCAGGCTGGCCCGGGCCTGGGCGTCGTGGGTTGCGTGGTCGGCCATGAACAAGCCTCTCGAACCGGCGTTGAAAGGAATTGGGCCGCGAAAGCGGCCCGATGTGGTCAACTCTTTCTTGACCAACGCGTGTGCGCTCCGCTGGTCACGGGCTGGGGGCGTACGGGCATATGCGTACGCCGTGTGCCCACCCGCGCGCCGCCTGTTCTGTCGGCGGACAGGCTGGACAACCTGTGGGTGCGCTCGCCGTCGGCGGCTTTCCGCCCGTGGTCATAGACTGGTGCGCTGCCCGTCCAACCCCCGCCCGAGAGGCCCGATCCCGCCCATGAAGCTTGTCTTCGCCGGTACCCCCGAGGTCGCAGTTCCCGCCCTGGACGCTCTGATCGCCTCCGGGCGGCACGAGGTGGCCGCCGTCGTCACGCGGCCCGACGCGCCGGCCGGGCGCGGGCGCAGGCTGGTCGCGTCGCCCGTGGCCGAGCGGGCGATGGAGGCCGGGATCGAGGTGCTCAAGCCCCTCAAGCCGCGCGACCCCGAGTTCCTGGAGCGGCTGAAGGAGATCGCCCCGGACTGCTGCCCGGTCGTCGCCTACGGCGCCCTGCTGCCCAGGGTGGCCCTCGACATCCCGGCGCACGGCTGGGTCAACCTGCACTTCTCGCTGCTGCCCGCCTGGCGCGGGGCCGCGCCGGTGCAGCACGCGATCATGGCGGGCGACGAGATCACCGGCGCCTCCACCTTCCTCATCGAGGAGGGACTCGACTCCGGGCCCGTCTACGGCACCGTCACCGAGGAGGTCAGGTCCACCGACACCAGCGGAGACCTGCTCACGCGGCTCGCCTTCGCCGGAGCCGGGCTGCTCGCCGCGACCATGGACGGCATCGAGGACGGCAGCCTGAAGGCCGTACCGCAGCCGGCCGAGGGCATCACCGTCGCGCCGAAGATCACTGTCGAGGACGCCCAGGTGGACTGGGCCGCGCCCGCGCTGCGCGTGGACCGCGTCGTGCGCGGCTGCACCCCGGCGCCCGGTGCCTGGACCACCTTCCGCGGCGAGCGGCTCAAGCTGATCCAGGTCACGCCGGTGCCCGAGCGCACCGACCTCGCACCGGGCCGGATGGCGGCCGGCAAGAACAGCGTGCACGTGGGCACGGGTTCGTACGCCGTCGAGCTGCTCTGGGTGCAGGCCCAGGGCAAGAAGCCGATGCGTGCGGCCGACTGGGCCCGCGGTGTGCGCATCTCCGAGAGCGACACGCTGGGCGGCTGAGGCCCGCGGGGCGGCATGGTTCCCGGGCCGCGTGGTGCCCGGGACCCGGGGCGTGGGTGCGGGCGGTCGTCGCCCCGGACCGCCGGTGCGACGTCGCCTCGACGTACGCTGGACACCGCACCCTTCCTTCATATCCGGAGCACCTTTTTCGTGACTGAGCAGTCCCGGCGGCCCCGTAAGCCCGCCAAGCCCTACCGTCGTCCGCAGAAGGATCCCGTCCGCATCCTGGCCTTCGAGGCCTTGCGCGCGGTCGACGAGCGGGACGCGTACGCCAACCTCGTGCTGCCGCCGTTGCTGCGCAAGGCGCGGGAGAAGGAAGGACCGGAGAAGTTCGACGCCCGGGACGCGGCTCTCGCGACCGAGCTGGTGTACGGCACGCTGCGGCGGCAGGGGACGTACGACGCGGTGATCGCCGCTTGTGTCGACCGGCCCCTGCGCGAGGTCGACCCACCGGTGCTGGACGTGCTCAGCCTCGGTGTGCACCAGCTGCTCGGCACCCGGATCCCCACGCACGCCGCCGTGTCGGCCTCCGTGGAGCTGGCGCGGGTGGTGCTCGGTGACGGGCGGGCGAAGTTCGTCAACGCCGTGCTGAGGAAGGTGGCCCAGGACGATCTCGACGGGTGGCTGGAGAAGGTCGCGCCGCCGTACGACGAGGACCCGGAGGATCACCTCGCCGTCGTGCACTCGCATCCCCGCTGGGTCGTCTCGGCGCTCTGGGACTCCCTCGGCGGCGGACGCGCCGGGATCGAGGATCTGCTGGAGGCCGACAATGAGCGGCCCGAGGTGACCCTGGTCGCGCGGCCGGGGCGGGCCACCGCCGGGGAACTGCTGCGCGAGGAGGCCGCCGTGCCGGGGCGCTGGTCGCCCTACGCCGTGCGGCTCGCCGAGGGCGGTGAGCCGGGCGCGGTGGAGGCCGTGCGCGAGGGGCGGGCCGGGGTGCAGGACGAGGGCAGTCAGCTGGTCGCCCTGGCGCTCGCCAACGCGCCCGTCGAGGGGTCCGACACGAAATGGCTCGACGGCTGCGCCGGGCCCGGTGGCAAGGCCGCGCTGCTGGCCGCCCTCGCCGCCGAGCGCGGAGCCACGCTGCTCGCCTCCGAGAAGCAGCCGCACCGGGCGGGGCTGGTCGCCAAGGCGCTGGCCGGCAATCCCGGGCCGTACCAGGTCATCGCCGCCGACGGCACCCGGCCGCCGTGGCGGCCCGGGACCTTCGACCGCGTGCTGATGGACGTGCCGTGCACCGGGCTCGGCGCGCTGCGCAGGCGGCCCGAGGCCCGCTGGCGGCGGCGCCCGGAGGACCTGGAGAACTTCGCGCCGCTCCAGCGCGCCCTGCTGCGCACCGCGCTCGACTCGGTGCGCGTCGGCGGGATCGTCGGTTACGCCACCTGCTCGCCGCACCTTGCCGAGACCCGGTCGGTCGTCGCCGACGTGCTCAAGCAGCGCCCGGAGACGGAGCTGGTCGACGCGCGCCCGCTGCTGCCCGGCGTGCCGGCGCTCGGCGATGGGCCGGACGTCCAGTTGTGGCCGCATCTGCACGGCACCGATGCGATGTATCTGGCGCTCATCCGTCGTACCGGCTGAGGCCACGGGCTCGTCGGGCGTCGTCCACAGGCGGAGGCATTCGTCGTACTCGTACGATGAACTGGTCCTGCCTGTGGACCGGCGCGAACATCAGTGCTCCGGACATGGCAGTCTTGGGGCATGGCCGTGCAGATCAACCCCAGCATCCTGTCCGCCGACTTCGCCCGCCTGGCGGAGGAGGCCAAGGCGGTCCAAGGCGCCGACTGGCTCCATGTCGACGTGATGGACAACCACTTCGTCCCGAACCTCACGCTCGGCGTGCCGGTCGTGGAGTCCCTGGCGCGTGCGACGGACACCCCGCTGGACTGCCATCTCATGATCGAGGATCCCGACCGCTGGGCCCCTCAGTACGTCGAGGCGGGCGCCTCGTCCGTCACCTTCCACGTGGAGGCCGCCGCCGCGCCCGTGCGACTCGCCCGCGAGATCCGTGCCAAGGGTGCCCGCGCCTCCATGGCGCTCAAGCCGGCGACGCCGATCGAGCCGTTCGAGGACCTGCTGCCGGAACTCGACATGCTGCTGATCATGACGGTCGAGCCCGGCTTCGGCGGCCAGGCCTTCCTCGACATCATGCTGCCGAAGATCCGCCGCACCCGGGAGCTGATCGGCAAGCATGGCCTCCAGCTGTGGCTGCAGGTGGACGGCGGTGTCTCGGCGTCGACGATCGAGCGGTGCGCGGACGCGGGAGCGGACGTCTTCGTGGCCGGCTCGGCGGTGTACGGGGCCGAGGACCCGGCGGAGGCGGTCCGTGCCCTGCGCGCCCAGGCGGAGGGCGTTACCGCCAAGGCGTCCTGGGCATGCGACCACTGAGCCACAGATACGTGAACGGTTAAGTGAACGGCGCCCATCAGGGCAGATCAGTCGCCCCGAATCTGCAAGGATGAACGGCGAATCCAGAGTGTGAACAGCAGTGAGGAGATCGCCGTGTCGGGTATGTCGGCGGGCCGGTCAGCCATGCGGATGGGACCCGCTGAGCTGGTCCAGGCGGCGGCCATGGCCCGCCGCTTCTACCTCGAGGGGAAATCCAAGATCCAGATCGCAGAGGAGTTCGGCGTCAGCCGCTTCAAAGTGGCCCGGGTCCTGGAGACGGCCCTCGAACGGGATCTCGTGCGTATCGAGATCCGTGTGCCGGCCGAACTGGACGCCGAGCGCTCCGACGCGCTCCGCGCCCGCTACGGCCTGAGGCACGCCGTCGTGGTCGAGTCCCCGGCCGAGGCCGAGGAGACCCCCGACCCCGAGAACCTCGGCGAGGTCGCCGCCGACCTGCTCGGCGAACTGGTCAACGAGGGGGACGTGCTGGGGCTGGCCTGGGGCCGGTCCACGATCCACATGGCGGCGGCGCTCGACCGGCTGCCGCCGTGCACGGTGGTGCAGCTGACGGGCGTGTACGACGCCGGGACCGCCGAGCGCGGCTCGGTGGAGGCCGTGCGCCGTGCCGCGCAGGTGTCGGGCGGGGACGCGCACCCCATCTACGCGCCGATGCTGCTGCCGGACGCGGCCACCGCGGCGGCGCTGCGCAATCAGACCGGGATCGCCCGGGCCTTCGAGTACTTCGACAAGGTCACGGTCGCCTGCGTCTCCATCGGCTCCTGGGAGCCGGGCATCTCGACGGTGCACGACATGCTCAGCGACGAGGAGCGGGCGCACTACGCCTCGCTCGGTGTCGCCGCCGAGATGTCCGCGCACCTCTTCGATGCCGAGGGACGCAGGATCGGCCGGGACCTGGGGGAGCGGTGCATCACGGTCAAGGCCGACCAGCTGCGCCGGATCCCGGAGGTCGTGGCGATCGCGGGCGGGCAGCGCAAGGCTGCCGCGATCGACGCGGTGCTGCGGTCCGGGCTGGTCACCAGCCTGGTCACGGACACCTCGGCCGCGGACTACCTGATGACAGCGGGCCCGACCCCGAAGCCCGCACTCAGCCGGGCGGACCCGGACGGGCTCTGACGGGGCCGGTCCTGCGGATCCTCACGGTCATGGCGGCCCCGGCAGGCCGTGGCGGCTCGGTCGGTTGTGGCGGCTCGGTCGGTCGTGGTGTCCGGGCGGCTCGCCGAGGCGCGGTGGGTCATGGCGTCCCGGCGGGTCGTCCTGGCCGAGGAGCGGGCTGGGCGTGGGAGCATCTCCGCATGCTGTCGCGTTTCGGCCCCCACATGCCGAGAGTGCCCCGGAGCCTGCCCCGTGCGCTCGCGGGGCTGCTGGCCGTCGTGCTCGCCGTGCTGCTCGCGGGGTGCTCGTCCGGTCCGCAGGCGAGGTCCGGTGCCGGGACCGGTTCCGGCACGGAGCCGGCCGCGTCCGCTCCGGCGTGGGCCCACGGCATGGGCACCGTCAGGGAGTCCCAGCTGCCGGCCGAGGCCCGCAGGACCCTCGCCCTGATCGACAAGGGCGGCCCCTTCCCGTACGCCAAGGACGGGGTCGTCTTCGGGAACTTCGAGGGACATCTGCCCGGGCGCCCGCGCGGCTACTACCACGAGTACACGGTCAGGACGCCCGGCTCGCGCGACCGTGGGGCCCGGCGCATCGTCACCGGCCGGGGCGGGGAGATCTACTACACCGATGATCACTACAACTCGTTCCGGGCGGTGCTGAGATGAGCGAAGACCTGGCGGGCCGCCACCTGGTCACGCTGGATCTTGACGGTGTGACCGACAAGGCCAGCCTGATGGACCGGGCCGCCCGCGCCCTGACGCTGCCCGACTGGTTCGGCCGCAACTGGGACGCGCTGGCCGACTCGCTCGGCGACCACACCGTGTGGCCGCCGGGCGCCGTGGAACAGGGGATGCTGATCGTCGTCCGGGGCTGGCAGCCGTATGCCGAGGCGCGCCCCGAGGAGTGGCGGACGGCCCAGGAGGTGTTCACGGAGGCGGTGGACCGTACGCCGTCCCTGGCCGTCGTGCTGGCCCTTGGAGGAACCTCCTAAGGCCCTGCCTCCGGCCTGGACGTTCTGTTGGGGCATGACAAGTCTCCCGTCATGGGACAATGAGGTACGTGCTCTTTTCCCCTGGCACACCTGTCGGGGGTCACCTCTGAACGACTGGGATGTGCAGCACGTGCGTTTCCTCAATGACATCCAGCCCGCGTACGACCTGACGTACGACGACGTGTTCATGGTGCCGAGCCGCTCCGCGGTCGGCTCGCGTCAGGGCGTGGACCTCAGCTCGCCGGACGGCACGGGCACCACCATCCCGCTCGTCGTCGCCAACATGACCGCCATCGCCGGCCGCCGCATGGCCGAGACCATGGCCCGCCGCGGCGGTCTGGTGGTCATCCCGCAGGACATCCCGATCGACGTCGTCACTGATGTCGTCTCCTGGGTGAAGAGCCGCCACCTGGTGCTCGACACGCCGATCGTGCTGGCCCCGCACCAGACGGTCGCCGACGCCCTGGCCCTGCTGCCCAAGCGGGCCCACAACGCGGGTGTCGTCGTGGACGAGAACCGGCGGCCCGTCGGTGTCGTCACCGACCAGGACCTGACCGGCGTCGACCGCTTCACCCAGCTCGAAGTGGTCATGTCCAAGGACCTGCTGCTGCTCGACGCGGACATCGACCCGCACGAGGCCTTCAACACCCTCGACCACCACAACCGCCGCTACGCCCCGGCCGTCGACAAGGACGGCAAGCTGGCCGGCATCCTCACCCGCAAGGGCGCCCTGCGCGCCACGCTGTACACGCCGGCCGTCGACAAGGACGGCAGGCTGCGCATCGCCGCCGCCGTCGGCATCAACGGCGATGTGGCGGGCAAGGCCAAGCAGCTGCTCGACGCGGGCGTGGACACGCTCGTCATCGACACCGCGCACGGTCACCAGGAGTCGATGATCAGCGCGATCAAGCTGGTGCGCGCGCTCGACCCGCAGGTGCCGATCGCCGCGGGCAACATCGTCTCCGCCGAGGGCGTCAAGGACCTCATCGACGCCGGCGCGGACATCATCAAGGTCGGTGTGGGCCCCGGCGCCATGTGCACCACCCGCATGATGACCGGCGTGGGCCGGCCGCAGTTCTCCGCGGTTCTTGAGTGCGCCGCCGAGGCGAAGAAGTACGGCAAGCACGTGTGGGCCGACGGCGGTGTCCGGCACCCGCGCGACGTGGCCATGGCCCTCGCGGCCGGTGCGTCCAACGTGATGGTCGGCTCCTGGTTCGCGGGCACCTACGAGTCCCCGGGCGACCTCCAGCACGACGCCGACGGGCGCGCCTACAAGGAGTCCTTCGGCATGGCGTCCGCGCGCGCGGTGGCCAACCGCACGTCGGAGGAGTCGGCCTACGACCGGGCCCGCAAGGCGCTGTTCGAGGAGGGCATCTCCACCTCCCGCATGTTCCTCGACCCGGCCCGCCCGGGCGTCGAGGACCTGATCGACTCGATCATCGCGGGCGTCCGCTCCTCCTGCACCTACGCGGGTGCCGGCTCCCTGGAGGAGTTCGCCGAGAAGGCCGTCGTCGGCATCCAGAGCGCCGCCGGCTACGCCGAGGGCAAGCCGCTGCACGCCAGCTGGAGCTGACCCTCAAGGCCTCCAGGCCTCTCAAGTCCCTTCCGTACGGCCCCCGTTGATCCCGAGCCCGGGACCGGCGGGGGCCGTCGGCATGTTCAAGACTTCGCAAAGGGGATCTGTGGGACAGCTGCGCAACGGTCGGCAGCCCGTGTGCAACGAATTGGCATTCTCGGCCGATGAACGCAATGATCATCCGGGGACGCGCAAGGTTGCTGCATTACGTCCGTGAAGGCCACCCCCGTAGGGTGCTGCGCTGTACGTGGCGTGGCGGGGACTCCGCTCGGTGGGTTCCTGCCCCTGCAGGGCTGCCCCCGGTCCCCGTCCGCAATGACCGGCAGCGATAAGGAGCCAGCGCGTGCTCGACCAAGGTGCACCCCCGCACGACCGCACAGCGACCACCCCCGCGTCCCCGGGTGTCGCAGCGCGCCTCATGCGGCGCAAGCCCGTGGAACGCCTGGTCGCGGAGGGCGGCCAGGGTGAGGGAGGTTCGCTGCGGCGATCCCTCGGGCTGTGGCAGCTGACCATGATCAGCATTGGCGCCACCCTCGGCACCGGCATCTTCGTCGTCCTCGGCGAGGCCGTCCCCAAGGCGGGTCCGGCCGTCACCCTCTCCTTTGTGATCGCCGGTCTCACCGCGCTGTTCTCGGCCCTGTCCTACGCCGAGCTGGCGGGCACCATCCCGGTCGCCGGCTCCTCGTACTCGTACGCATACGCAACGATGGGCGAGCTGATCGCCTGGGTCTGCGGCTGGTGTCTGCTCCTGGAGTACGGCGTCTCGGTGGCCGCGGTGGCCGTCGGCTGGGGCCAGTACCTGAACGAGCTGCTGGACGGCACCGTGGGCGTCACCATCCCGGACGCCCTGTCGGCCCCGCCCGGCCAGGGCGGCATCTTCAACCTGCCCGCCCTGATCGTCGTCCTCCTCGCGATGGTGTTCCTGCTCGGCGGCGCCAAGGAGTCCGCGCGGGCCAACACCGTCATGGTGTCGGTGAAGATCGCCGCCCTGATCCTCTTCTGCGCCATCGGCTTCATGGGCTTCAAGTCCGGCAACTACTCGAACTTCATGCCGCTCGGCATGGCGGGCGTCAGCGCGGCCGGCGCCACGCTGTTCTTCTCGTACATCGGCTTCGACGCCGCCTCCACCGCCGGTGAGGAGGCGAAGAACGCCCAGCGTGACCTGCCGCGCGCGATCATGCTGTCCCTGGTCATCGTGACCGCGCTGTACGTCCTCGTCGCGGCCGTC
The DNA here is from genome assembly GCF_001636945.3 of Streptomyces sp. FXJ1.172. Lineage (NCBI taxonomy): Bacteria > Bacillati > Actinomycetota > Actinomycetes > Kitasatosporales > Streptomycetaceae > Streptomyces > Streptomyces sp. FXJ1.172. Next base: position 7,487,610 of record NZ_CP119133.2, read on the forward strand.
GCCGTGGGCGCCTGGCCCTGGAAGAAGTTCAAGGACTCCGAGGCCGCGCTCGCGCAGATCATGACCGACGTCACCGGGCAGAGCTTCTGGGGCACGCTGCTCGCGTTCTGCGCGGTCATCGCCATCGCCAGCGTCGTGCTGACCGTGCTCTACGGCCAGACCCGCATCCTGTTCGCGATGTCCCGCGACGGCCTCGTGCCGGGGATCTTCGCCAGGGTGCACCCGAAGACCGGCGCGCCGCGCGCCAACACGGTCATCGTGTCCGTGTTCTGCGGTGTCCTCGCCGCCGCCATCCCGCTGGGCCAGCTGGCGGACGCCACCAGCATCGGCACGCTGTTCGCCTTCGCGCTGGTCAATGTCGCGGTGGTCGTGCTGCGCCGCACGCGCCCGGCCATGCACCGCACCTTCCGCGTGCCGCTGTCGCCGGTACTGCCCGCGCTGGGCTTCCTCTTCTGCATCTGGATGATGGGCAGCCTGTCCGAGGTCACCTGGATCGTGTTCGGTGTCTGGATGGCCCTCGGGCTCGTGTTCTACTTCGTGTACGGCTATCGCCGTTCCCGTCTCGCGACCGGTGAGGACCTCGCGGTGACGGCAGAGAAGTGACCGGACCGAAGAAGTGAACCACCCGCTGTGCTGAACGATCTCGACGAACGCATCGTGCACGCCCTCGCCGAGGACGCCCGCCGCTCCTACGCGGACATCGGGCAACTGGTCGGACTGTCCGCGCCCGCCGTGAAGCGGCGCGTGGACCGGCTGCGCGCCACCGGAGCCATCACCGGATTCACCGTCCGGGTGGATCCGGCGGCGCTCGGCTGGGAGACCGAGGGGTTCATCGAGATCCACTGCCGGCGCAACACCTCGCCGGAGACCATTCAGCGGGGCCTGGAGCGCTACCAGGAGGTCGTGGCCGCGTCGACCGTCACCGGCGACGCGGACGCGATCGCCCAGGTCTTCGCCTCCGACATGCGTCACTTCGAACGGGTCCTGGAGCGGATCGCCGGGGAGCCGTTCGTGGAGCGGACCAAGTCCGTGCTGGTGCTGTCGCCGCTGCTGCGGCGCTTTTCTTCCGGGGCGCCGGGGTAGGGGACCCCAACGGCAAAGCCCCCCGAGTTCTATCCCGGTGTCGTGCGCGCCAGCGCATTGTTGCCGATTGAATTGTGCACACTGAAGCTCACCGCGTCCGAGCGGTACCGGTCGTCCGACCACTCCACCGGCCGCCCCTCGCGGGTCGTCGTCACACGCCGGACCCGAAGGAGCGGACTTGTGCGCCGCACCCCCAGCAGCTCCGCGTCCTGCGCGCCTGCCGCCACCGCGTCGATGACGTGCTCGCCGTAGGCGAAGACCAGCCCCGTGTCGTCGTACAGCCGCTGGGTGACGGAGGGGCAGTCCGGTTCGATCGACTCCACCGCGGGGGAGATCCAGTCGGCGTACACCGTGCGCTCCAGCAGTACCGGTTCGCCGTCCAGGCCGCGTACCCGGAGCACCTGCAACACCCGTGTGCCGATGGGGAGTTGGAGACGTATGGCGTCCTCGTGGGTCGCCGGGCGGTACTCCTGTGCCACCACGTGGCCGGTGGCCTCGCGGCCCATCGCGCGGGCCCACTGGGCGAAGCTGCGCAGTTCCTCGAAGCTCTGGCTGCGGCGGCTGGCGAGCACCACGCGCCGGGCGCCCTGGCGGGAGCCGATCAGGCCCTCGGAGGTCAGAGCCGCGACGGCCTGGCGGACCGTGCCGCGTGAGACGCCGTAGTGCGCGGCCAGTTCCGACTCCGAGGGCAGCCGGCTGCCGACCGTGTACTCCTCGCGGTCGATGGCTCGCCGCAGCTCGTCGGCGATCTCCTCGTGTCGCGCCGTCATGCTTCCCCTCTGCTCGGGTCACTGTGCACAGCGTGACCAGCCTAATCGACACACCTTGGTGATCCGTGTCAGTCGGAAGTGTGCAGGGAAACAGCGGGCGCTGTTTCGGCGCCGTTCATGAACAGGACACCGGGGCCGGGCGTACTGAGGCCAACTTGTTCAGACAAGTTCTCCCCTCGCTTCTCATGTGTCCCCCTGGAGAGACCGTGAACGTGTCCTTGCCGAGAAACGCCGTGATCGGCGGCTGCACCGCCGTCGTCGCCGCGTTCGCCCTCAGCGCCTGCGGCGCCGCCCCCGACAACGCGTCGACCACCACCAAGGACGGCAAGAGCGCCGCCACCGCCACCTCCGCGGCCGCCTTCGGCGGCATGGACGCCCTGGTCAAGGCGGCCAAGAAGGAGGGCACGCTGCACATCATCGCGGTGCCCCGCGACTGGGCCGACTACGGCGCGATCATCGACGGCTTCCAGAAGAAGTACGGCATCAAGATCGACGACGAGAGCCCCGACGGCACCAGCCAGGACGAGATCAACGCCGTCACCTCCAGGAAGGGCCAGGACCGCGCCCCCGACGTCCTCGACCTGGGTAGCTCCTTCGCGCTGAGCGCCGCCCAGCAGGGGCTGCTCGCGCCGTACAAGGTGGCCTCGTACGGGGACATCCCCGAGGCCCAGAAGGACCCGCAGGCCCGCTGGTACAACGACTACGGCGGCTACATCTCCATCGGCTGCGACGACAAGCGCGTCAAGGACTGCCCCACCAGCTTCAAGGACCTGCTCAAGCCCGAGTACAAGGGCCAGGTCGCGCTCAACGGCAACCCGACCAAGTCCGGCTCGGCCTTCGGCGGCGTCTACGCGGCCGCGCTCGCCAGCGGCGGCTCCTTCGACGACATCCAGCCCGGCCTGGACTTCTTCGCCAAGCTGAAGAAGAGCGGCAACTACACGCCCGTCGAGTCCACCCCGGCCACCGTCGAGAAGGGCGAGACGCCGATCTCCATCGACTGGGACTACCTGAACGCCGGGTACGCCGACGAGTTCAAGTCCAAGGGCCTGGACTGGAAGGTGAACATCCCCACCGACGGCCAGTACGCCCAGTACTACTCCCAGGCCATCAACAAGGACGCCCCGCACCCGGCGGCCGCCCGCCTGTGGCAGGAGTACCTCTACAGCGCCGAGGGCCAGAACCTGTGGCTCAAGGGCTACGCCCGTCCGGCCCTGATGGCCGCCCTGGACAAGGCCGGGACGCTGGACAAGACGGCCGCGGCCAGGCTGCCCCAGGTCACCGGTACGCCCTCCTTCCCGGCCGAGGCCCAGCAGAGCAAGGCCAAGACGGTCATCGCGCAGGGCTGGGGCAAGGCCGTCTCCGGATGACCGCCACCCTCACGCGCGCGGACGTGGCGCCCGTCGCTTCGGCGAAGCGGCGGCGCCGCGCCCCCGGCTGGCTGGCCGTCGTACCGCTGCTGGTGTTCGCCGCCGTCGCCTTCGGCCTGCCCGCCTTCGCCATCCTCGACGGCGCCTTCACGGTCGAGGGCCACTACGGCACGCGGAACCTGACCGGCTCGCTCCAGGGCCCGTACCTCACCGCCCTGCTCGGCAGCGTCAAGCTGTCCGCGATCGCCGCCGCGCTCGGCGCGCTGCTCGGGCTGCCGCTCGCCCAGGCCGTGGTCGGCTCCCGCTCCCGCTGGCTGCGCGAGGCCGTGCTGACCGCCTCCGGCGTGCTCGCCAACTTCGGCGGCGTCCCGCTGGCCTTCGCCTTCGTCGCCACCCTCGGCAACGCCGGCGTCCTGACCGTCCACCTCGGCCTGAAGGACAGCGGCTGGAACCTCTACAGCTTCTGGGGCCTGGTCCTCGTCTACCTGTACTTCCTCATCCCGCTGATGGTCCTCACCATCACCCCCGCGCTGGACGGCCTGCGCACCCAGTGGCGGGAGGCCGCGCTGAACAACGGCGCCACCGGCGTGCAGTACTGGCGCCATGTCGCCCTGCCCGTCCTCGCGCCCTCGCTGCTCGGCGGCCTCGTGCTGCTCTTCGGCAGCGCCTTCGCCGCCTACGCCACCGCCGCCGCCATGGTCGGCAGCGCGGTCCCCCTGGTCACCCTGCAGATCGCCGACGCCCTGTCCGGCAACGTGCTCGTCGGCCAGGAGAACATCGCGCTCGCCCTCAGCCTCGACATGGTCCTGGTGGCCGGCCTGGTGATGGCCGTGTACCTGCCCCTGCAACGCCGGAGCGCCCGATGGCTCGACGCCTGACCCCCTGGCGCTGGGCCGTCCTCGGCCTCGCCGCCCTGTACTTCCTGGTGCCGCTCGGCGCGTCCGTGATCTTCACCGTCGACGTGCCCGGCCAGGGCGTCTCCTTCGACGCCTACACCAAGATCCTGTCCGCCGACGGCTTCGTCTCCAGCCTGCTGCTCTCGCTGGAGCTGGCCCTGGCGACCATCGCGGCCGTGCTGCTGCTGATGGTGCCCGCCATGGTCGCGCTCCGGCTCGGCGCGCCCCGGCTGCGGCCGGTGGTCGAGGTGGTCTGCTCGCTGCCGCTGGTGGTGCCGCCGATCGCGTTCGTCGCCGGGATCGTCACCGTGCTCAAGTGGGGCCCGGACCATCTCTCCCGGACCCCGCTGTTCGAGACGTTCGTCGCGATCCAGAACCCGAGTTTCCCCCTCGTGCTGGTCCTCGCCTACGTCGTGATGGCGCTGCCGTTCGTGTACCGGGCGCTGGACGCGGGCCTGCGCGCCATCGACGTACGCACCCTGGTCGAGGCCGCCCGCAGCTGCGGTGCCTCCTGGCCGCAGGCGCTGGTCCGGGCCGTGCTGCCGAACCTGCGCGGGGCGCTGCTCAACGCGTCCTTCCTCACCCTGGCGCTGGTGCTCGGCGAGTTCACCGTCGCCCAGCTGCTCGGCTACCAGCCCTTCGCCGTGTGGATCTACAACGTCGGCGGCTCGCAGGCCCAGATGTCCGTCGCCGTCTCCGTGCTCAGCCTGCTCGTCACCTGGGCCCTGCTCCTCGCGCTCGCCGGTGCCGGCGGCGGACGCACCCGAACCGCCAACTCCCGGGGATGACACACACCATGACCGCCACCACGCTCGAGAAGGCCACTGCCGAAAAGGCGGCGACCGTCGAATTCCGCTCACTGCGGCGGGAGTTCGGGGCCACCGTCGCGCTCGACGGACTCGACCTCACCGTCCGCCCCGGGGAGTTCCTGGCCCTGCTCGGCCCCTCCGGCTGCGGCAAGACCACCGCGCTGCGCATGCTCGCCGGCTTCGAACACCCCGACTCCGGCGCCGTGCTGGTGGACGGCGAGGACGTCACCCACGTCCCGGCCCACCGCCGCGACGCCGGGATGGTCTTCCAGTCGTACAGCCTCTTCCCGCATCTGAGCGCCGTCGACAACGTCGCCTTCGGGCTGCGCATGCGCGGCGTCCGTACGGCCGAACGCCGGGCCCGAGCAGCCGAGTTGCTGGAGCTGGTCGGCCTCGGCGACAAGGGTGAGCGCTATCCGCACCAGCTCTCGGGCGGCCAGCAGCAGCGCATCGCGCTGGCCCGCGCCCTCGCGCTGCGCCCGCGGGTGCTGCTCCTCGACGAACCGCTCTCCGCGCTCGACGCCAAGGTCCGCCTGACCCTGCGCGAGGAGATCCGCCGGCTCCAGCAGGAACTCGGCATCACCACCCTGTTCGTGACGCATGATCAGGAGGAGGCCCTGTCGGTTGCCGACCGGGTCGCCGTCATGCGCGCCGGACGCCTCGAACAGTGCGCCGAACCCGCCGAGTTGTACGGCCGGCCCGCCACCGCCTTCGTCGCCGAGTTCGTCGGCACGATGAGCCGGATCCCGGGCGAGCTGACCGACGGCACGGTCCAGGTGCTCGGGCAGCGGCTGCCCGCCGACGCCGCGGTGCCGGACGGACCGGTGGACGTGCTGGTGCGGCCGGAGGCCGTACGAATCCTTGCCGACGAGCAGGGCACCGCCCGCGTCGTCGCCACCGCCTTCCTCGGCGCGGTCGTCCGGGTCGCCGTACGGCTCGCAGACGGCACCGAGGCCAAGGCCGACCTGCCCGCGCACGAGGCCACCGGGCTCGGCGCCGGAGCCGCCGTCGCCGTGTCGCTGCCCGAGCGGCCGGTGCTGGTGGCCGAACGCATCCAGAAGTGAGGACTGACCCGAACGTGACCCCCCACACCCCCCGACTCCCGCTGCAGGCCGTCCTGTTCGACATGGACGGCACGCTCGTCGACACCGAGCGGCTGTGGTGGGAGGCGGTCGAGCAGGTAGCCGGACGCCCGCTGACCGAGGCCGACCAGCCGGACGTGCTCGGCCGCCCGGTCGAGCACACCGCCGCCTGGCTCGGCGCGGCCACCGGCCGGTCCGCCCCGGACCTCGCCGCCGACCTGCACCGCGAGTTCGCCGACCGCGTCCGCACCGGCATCGTGCCCCGCCCCGGCGCCCTGGACCTGCTGGCCGCGCTGGCCGCCGCCGGCGTCCCGACCGCGCTGGTCACCGCGTCCCCGCGGGCGGTCGCCGACGTCGTCCTCGACGCCCTGGGCGCCGGGCGGTTCGCGGCCTCCGTCACCGCCGACGACACCGCCCGCACCAAGCCGGCCCCCGACCCGTACCTCGCCGCCTGCCGGGCCCTCGGCGTTGACCCGGCCGGCTGTGTGGCCGTCGAGGACACCGAGACCGGGGTGGCCTCCGCCGAGGCCGCCGGCTGTGCCGTACTCGCCGTGCCGTCCCTCGCCCCGATCGGCGCGGCACCCGGCCGGAGCGTACGGGAGAGCCTGGCCGGGGTCACGGTCGAGGAGCTGCGCGCGATGGCCACGCCCGAACTGCGGGTCATGAGCTGGAACCTGTGGCTCGGCGGCAGCCCCGTCGACGACCACCGGGCCAAGCAGCTCAAGGTCATCCTGGAGAGCGGCGCCGACGTCGTCGGCCTCCAGGAGACGGGCGGCACGGCAGCCGAGGAGCTGGCCGAGGCCCTCGGCTGGCACCACCACCGGGCCGGCGAGAACCTCGGCGTCATCAGCCGCCACCCGATCACCGCCCGCTTCGGCGACCCGGACGTCGGCTTCTACGGCGCCGCGGGCGTCCGGATCGCCGTGGCGCCCGGCCGCGAGGTCGACGTGTGGACCGCGCACCTGCACTACACGCCGTACGGGCCCTACGAGTCCGTCTTCGACGGGCTGCCGGCGGCCGAGCTGATCGCCCACGAGGAGGTCCGGCTCGCACAGATGCGGGACGCGCTGGAGCGGATCGACGACTCCTCGGCCCACGGCGTCCCGGTGGTCCTCGTCGGCGACTTCAACTGCCCCTCCCACCTGGACTGGCCGGCCGTCGCGTGGCCGGTGACCAAAGCCGCCGAGGACGCGGGCTTCGCCGACTCCTACCGCGAGGCCCACCCGGACCCCGCCGCCGCGCCCGGGCACACCTGGTCGCCGATCCACCCCGTGCACGAGGACGGCAGCGGCCGGCTCGAACCGCAGGACCGGATCGACTACGTCCTGCACCGCGGCCTGACCGTGCTTCAGGCGCGCACCCTCGTCACCGGCACCCCGCGCCCCTGGCCGGACGTGGCCGGCAACGACTGGCCCTCCGACCACGCGGCGGTCGTCACGACCTTCGCGCCGCCTTCGAGGTGACCTGGGGTTACCGCAGGTCACCATTGCGGCGCGGAGATTGATCCCGTAGGTTGTGCCGCGCTCTCTACTGACTGGTAACACCGGCAGGTACTCCATGCGCTGGCCCATCCGCCGCCCCACCACCGTCCGCGCGCGGATCGTGGCGCTCGCGCTCGCCCCGGCCGTCGCGCTGATGGCGCTGTGGAGCTTCGCCATGTGGTCCGTCACCGGCGAACTGCGCGCACTGGTCCGGGTCCAGGGGGTGTACGAGGACTTCGGCACCCCCGTGGACACCGCGATCGGTCAGATCCAGATCGAGCGCCGGTTGTCCGCCGCCTACCTGGGCGCCCGCCTCGACACGGCCGCCGCCGGCCAACTGCTCGAGCAGCAGCGCCGTACCGACCAGGCCGTCGAGGCCATGAAGCGGGCGGTGCAGGGCGGCGACCGGAGCCGGCTGACGGCCCGGCAGCGGCACGCCGTGGACGCCATGGCCGCGGCCACCGGCCGGCTGGAGGGGCTGCGCGAGCGCGTGCTGTCCCGGGACATCACCTGGGACCGGGCGGTCGACGAGTACAGCGCGCTGGTGGAGCCCGGCTTCGACGTGCAGTCCACGCTCACCTCCCTGCAGGCCGGACAGCTCGCCCGCGAGGCCCAGGTCGTCATCGAGCTGGTGCGGGTCCGCGAGTACGTGTCACGGGAGGACGCGCTGGTCGCCGGGGCGCGGGCGGCCGGCACCCTGAGCGGCCGGCAGTACGGCGCACTGACCACGACCATCGAGGACCGGCGCGTCTTCCAGCGGACGTACGTACCGGACCTGCCCGCCGACTCGCGCGGTCTGTTCGACCAGTTCCAGCGCGGTGACCTGTACGGCTCGCTGGTACGTGGCGAGGACGCGCTGCTGCGGGCCGGCGCGTCCGGCGCCGGGAAGGCCGTCCGGGCCGGCACCTGGCGCTCGACCGTCGACCGGGCCGTCGTCCGCTACCGCGAGCTGTGCACCAGCTCCGCCGAGAACTCCGCCGCGCGCGGGCGCGCCTTCGCCTACCGGGAACTGGCCAAGGCGGCCGTCGTCGGCGCGGTCGGGCTGGCCGCCGCCGGGGTGTCGCTGTGGTTCGCGGTGCGCGGCGCCCGGCGCATCTCGCGGCGCCTGGAGACGCTCAGGGACGCGGCCGACGTCCTCACCAGGGACCAACTGCCGGACGTCATGCGCAGGCTGAGCGCCGGTGAGGAGGTGGACGCGCTCACCGAGGCACCTCCGCTGGCCGCCGACGAGGTCGGCGACGACGAGATCGGGCAGGTCGGCCGGTCCTTCAACACCGCGCGGCACGCCGCCGTCGAGGCCGCGGTCCAGCAAGCCGGGCTGCGACGGGGGCAGTTCGCGGTGCTGCTCACCATCGCGCGCCGCAACCAGGCCCTGGTGCACCGCCAGCTGAAGCTCGTCGACACGCTGGAGCGGCGCACCGACGACCCGGACGTGCTGCGCGAGCTGTTCGGCATCGACCACCTCACCACCCGTATGAGGCGGCACGCCGAGAGCCTGATCATCCTCTCCGGCGCCACGCCCGGCCGCCGCTGGCGCCGGCCGGTGCCGCTCGCCGACGTCGTCGCCTCGGCGGTGGGTGAGATCGAGGACTACGCGCGCGTGGTGGTGCCGCCGATGCCCGAGGTGGGAGTGGCCGCGGACGCGGTCGCCGACGTGGTCCATCTCGTCGCCGAACTCCTGGAGAACGCCACGGTGTTCTCGCCGCCGCACACCCGGGTCACCCTGCGCACCGGGCGTGTGGGCAGCGGGTTCGTCCTGGAGATCGACGACCGGGGCCTCGGCCTCGACACCGACGCTCGTGCCCAGGCCCACGCCACCCTCACGGACCCCGACGCCTTCGACCCCACCCGCCACGACCGGCTGGGCCTCTACGTCGTCGGCCGCCTCGCCGCCCGCCACGGCATCGAGATCACCCTGCGGGACTCGCCGTACGGGGGGACGACGGCGGTGGTGCGACTGCCTTCGGCGGTGCTGGCGGAGGTGGCGGAGAGGGAGCCGGCGGAAGGGGAGCCGACGGGTGCGGGCGTGGGTGCGGGTTCCGGTGCCGGGCTGCGGCAGGCGGGTACGCCCGCCGAGCTGAGGCCCGCCGGAACGACCGCGGTCGTACGGGAGCTGCCGACCCGGAAACGGACAGGTGCCCGGCCCGCTGCCGACAGGGCGCTGCCGCCACGGAAGCCGTCCGCCACGGAACCCGCCGCCAGGCCGGTGGTGCCCGTGGAGTCCGTCGCGCCGGAGGTGCCCGACGAGCCGCCGGCGGTGCCCGGGGCAGAACGCCCCGCCCCCGTCCCGGCCCCCGCTCCCGTGCTCCCCACCCGTACCCGGCAGGCCTCCCTCGCCCGGGAGCTGCGGGACGATCCGCCGCCGCGGTCGGCGCCGCCCGGGCGTGAGGTCGATGCCGACGAGATGCGGGCGATCTTCGGCGCCTTCCAGCGCGGCCTCGACCGCGGCCGCCGGGGCCTGCCGGCGACGGACGACGTGACGCCCTCCGGCACCGGTGCCCCGAGGCCGACGGCACCGCGGCTCCCCGGGGACGCGACCAGCCCCCACGTACCCGCACCCGGCCAGGCACCCGGCTCCGGCCCCGCGGACCATGAGGCCGCCGACACCGACACCGACACCGACACCGACACCGGCACCGACGCCGTGACCACCCACGCCCACGAAGGGACGGACACCGACGATGCACGGTGACGATCAGACCCCCGAGACCCCTGTCCCGCCCGCGGGAGCGCCTGGTACGGATCTCGGCTGGCTGCTCGACGACCTCGTGGCCCGCACCGGCGAGGTCCGCCAGGCCGTGCTGCTCACCGCCGACGGCCTGCCGATCAGCAGCTCCGACGGCATGCGCCGGCCGGACATCGAGCATCTGGCCGCCGTCTGCTCCGGCTTCCACGGCCTCGCCCGCTCGGCGGGGGAGCGGTTCGGCGCGGGCGAGGTCCGCCAGACCATGGTGATGCTCGACGACGCCTACCTCTTCATCACCCCGGCCGGCCACGGCAGCCGGCTCGCCGTCCTCAGCGAGGCCCACACCGACGTCGGCCAGCTCGCCCACGAGATGGCCCTGCTCGTCCGCCGCCTCGGCCGCCACCTGGACGCGGCCGCCCGTACGGCCCCCTGATCCCACCGTGAGCGACGAGCACTGGTACGAGGACGAGACCGGGTCGATGGTGCGCCCCTACACGGTGACCCGGGGCCGCACCCGGCCCTCCGGCGCGCACGCCATCGACCTGATGTCCCAGGTCGGCGCGGTGGAGATAGACGCGCCGGGCCCCGACATCGACCACGCCCGTGCCGCACTGCTCGACCTGATCCGGCGCGGCCGGCGCCCCGTGGCCGAGCTGGCCGCCGACGCCGACCTGCCGCTGACCGTGCTGCGCGTCCTGCTCGGCGACCTGGCCGAGGCGGGCCTGATCCGCATCGACGCGCCCCGCCGCTCCCCGGCGGGCGGACCGGCCGCCGATCCGGAGCTGCTGCGGGAGATCGTGGAGCGGTTGCGGGAGATCTGAGCAGGTCCGGAAGCTCTTGTAACAGGCACGTACTAGGGGTGTGCCGAGCGGAACGGCGCAGGCGCCCCGGACGGTCTCCCTGGGCGGCACGTCACCCGCGCCGCTCGCGCCGATCAGTGAGCGGCAACGCCCTGAAGGGGAACCATGCGCGTCCAGAAGCTCTCGCTGCTCGCCATCGCCGCCGTCGCCGGTCTGTCGCTCACCGCCTGTTCGGGCAGCGGCAACGGCTCGTCCGGCAAGAGCGGCTCCCCCACCCCCGGCCAGAGCGCTGCCTCCCAGGACTCCGGCTCCCAGAGCACCGGTGGCAGCGGCGCGACCTCCGGCAAGGGCACCGGCACCGGCCAGTCCGGCTCGGGCGGCGGTGGCACGGCCGTGGGTGGCGGCGCGGGCGCGTGCCGGACCTCCCACCTCGTGTTCAGCACCTCCGGCGCCATGGCCGAGGGCGAGCTGATCGTGAACCTGAAGAACGCCGGCTCCGCCACCTGCACCCTCAAGGGCTTCCCCGGCGCCGACCTCAAGAGCAAGGACGGCACCATCAGCGCCAAGCGCAGCACGGTCGCCCCCGTGCCGGTGAGGATCAAGCCGGGCGAGGAGACCCGGTTCACGCTGCACTACCCCCCGAACACCTCCGGCGGCACCGGTGAGACCTTCACCAGCCTGATCGTCACGCCGCCGAACGAGACGCACTCGCACGCCCTGCCGGTCACCATCAACGTCCCCGTCTCGGACGGCACCGGCTCCGCCATCACCGTCGACCCGGTCGGCACCGGGAAGTAGCCGGAAAGCGGTACGGCCCCCGGCCGCCACTCACGACCCAGGCGTCACCCGGTCCCCGTCCGTACCCCGCACCCGCGGAGGACCGGGGACCCTCCCTTGCGGGCGCGCAACGAATCGCCGCCCTGCCCCCGCCGCACGCAACAAACCGCGCACCGGCGCGCAACGGCTCCTTCTTGTCCGGCCGAGCGCGCCGACCGTACCTTCTTTGTGGCCCCCCAACCCCCCGTTCGGTGAGGATCACGCATGCGCACCGCCCTGCTCCAGAGCTCAGGCCGCCCCGGCTCGACCGCCGAGAACCTCAAGGTCCTCGACGCCGCCGCGGGCCGGGCCGCCGCCGCGGGTGCCGCGCTGCTCGCCGTACCGGAGATGTTCCTGACCGGGTACGCGATCGGCGACGACATCGCCCGCCTCGCCGAGCCCGCCGACGGCGACAGCGCGGACGCGATCGCCGAGCTGGCCCACCGGCACGGCCTGGCGATCGCCTACGGCTACCCGGAGCGCGACGGCCAGACCGTGTACAACTCCGCCCAGCTGATCTCCGCCGACGGCGCCCGGCTCGCGAACTACCGCAAGACCCACCTCTTCGGCTGCTTCGAACGCGACCACTTCACGCCGGGCGAGCAGCCGGTCGTCCAGGCCGAGCTGAACGGCCTCACCGTCGGCCTGATGATCTGCTACGACGTCGAGTTCCCGGAGAACGTGCGCGCCCACGCCCTGGCCGGCACCGACCTCCTCGTCGTCCCGACGGCGCAGATGCACCCCTTCCAGTTCGTCGCCGAGTCCCTCGTGCCGGTCCGGGCCTGGGAGAACCAGATGTACGTCGCGTACGTCAACCGGGCCGGCCAGGAAGGGGAGTTCGAGTTCGTCGGACTCTCCGTGCTCGCCGGCCCCGACGGCATCGCCCGCACCCGCGCCGGCCGCGGCGAGGAGCTGGTGTTCGCCGACGCCGACCCCGCCTTCCTGGCCGCGTCCCGCGAGGCCAACCCGTACCTGCAGGACCGCCGCCCCGGTCTGTACGGGTCCCTGGCCTGACACCCTCCGAGCTTCCCCCGAGCTTCCCCCGAGCCTCCCCCGAGCTTCCCCCGAGTTCTTTCGCGCAAGGAGTCCGTACCCCATGACGTCCACGGTGCCCAACGCCGTCGAGCACACCGACGAGCAGCAGCCGCCGATCACCATGTTCGGCCCGGACTTCCCCTACGCCTACGACGACTTCCTCGCCCACCCGGCGGGCCTCGGCCAGATACCCGCGACCGAGCACGGCACCGAGGTCGCGGTCATCGGCGGCGGTCTGTCCGGCATCGTGGCCGCGTACGAGCTGATGAAGATGGGTCTCAAGCCCGTCGTGTACGAGGCCGACCAGATCGGTGGCCGGCTGCGCACCGTCGGCTTCGAGGGCTGCGACGAGTCGCTGGGCTGCGAGCTGGGCGCGATGCGCTTCCCGCCGTCGTCCACCGCCCTGCAGCACTACATCGACCTGGTCGGCCTGGAGACCAGGCCCTTCCCCAACCCGCTGGCCGAGGCGACGCCCTCCACCGTCGTGGACCTCAAGGGCGAGTCGCACTACGCCGAGACCATCGACGACCTGCCCCAGGTCTACCGGGACGTCGCCGACGCCTGGAACAAGTGCCTCGACGAGGGCGCCGACTTCTCCGACATGAACCGCGCCATGCGCGAGCGGGACGTGCCGCGCATCCGCGAGATCTGGGCGAAGCTCGTCGAGAAGCTCGACAACCAGACCTTCTACGGCTTCCTCTGCGACTCCGAGGCCTTCAAGTCCTTCCGGCACCGCGAGATCTTCGGCCAGGTCGGCTTCGGCACCGGCGGCTGGGACACCGACTTCCCGAACTCCATCCTGGAGATCCTGCGCGTCGTCTACACCGAGGCCGACGACCACCACCGCGGCATCGTCGGCGGCTCCCAGCAGCTGCCGCTGCGCCTGTGGGAGCGCGAGCCGGAGAAGATCGTCCACTGGCCGTACGGGACCTCGCTGAAGTCCCTGCACGCCGACGGCGAGCCGCGCCCGGCCGTGACCCGGCTGCACCGCACCGCGGGCAACCAGATCACCGTGACCGACGCAGGCGGCGACATCCGCACCTACCAGGCGGCCATCTTCACCGCCCAGTCCTGGATGCTGCTGTCCAAGATCGCCTGCGACGACTCGCTCTTCCCGATCGACCACTGGACCGCGATCGAGCGCACCCACTACATGGAGTCGAGCAAGCTCTTCGTGCCCGTCGACCGGCCGTTCTGGCTGGACAAGGACGAGGAGACGGGCCGGGACGTCATGTCGATGACGCTCACCGACCGCATGACCCGTGGCACCTACCTGCTGGACGACGGCCCGGACAAGCCGGCCGTGATCTGTCTGTCGTACACCTGGTGCGACGACAGCCTGAAGTGGCTGCCGCTGTCCGCGAACGAGCGGATGGAGGTCATGCTGAAGTCGCTCGGCGAGATCTACCCGAAGGTCGACATCAGGAAGCACATCATCGGCAACCCGGTGACCGTCTCCTGGGAGAACGAGCCCTACTTCATGGGCGCGTTCAAGGCCAACCTGCCCGGCCACTACCGCTACCAGCGGCGCCTGTTCACGCACTTCATGCAGGACCGGCTGCCCGAGGACAAGCGGGGCATCTTCCTCGCCGGCGACGACATCTCGTGGACGGCCGGCTGGGCCGAGGGCGCGATCCAGACCGCGCTGAACGCGGTCTGGGGCGTCATGCACCACTTCGGCGGCGCGACCGACGCGACGAACCCCGGCCCGGGCGACGTCTACGACGAGATCGCCCCGGTGGAGCTTCCCGAGGACTGACCGGGCTCACCGGCAGCAAGGACCAAGGCGTGGGCGGCCGGCCTCAGACTCCGGCCGCCCGCGCCTTCTCAAACACCTCGGCGGCGACGTCCTTCAGCTCCTGCGCGTCCCGCGCGGTGCCCTGCAGGTCGATCAGGATCTCGTCCATGCCGAGCGCCGCGTGCTCCACGAGATCCGCCACGATCTGGTCGGCACTGCCCTGGAAGGGCCTGCGGTCGGCACCCTCGTACGGTTTCGCCTCGCGCGTGGCGTTCACGCGCAGCACCGTCCGGATCGGCCGCGTACGGCCCCGCTCCTCGGCCAGCTCCCGCAGCTGCCGCCACTGGCCGGCGACCTGCTCGGCGCTGAAGCCCGCCGGCAGCCAGCCGTCGGCGTGGTCGACCAGCCGCCTGAAGGCCCGCCTGTTGCCCGCGGCCAGCATGAGCGGGATCGGCCGCACCGGCTTGGGCCCGACCACGGCGGAGGCGATCTTCGTCAGGGCGCCGTCGTAGCGGACCGGATCCGGTCCCCACACCGCCTGGCAGACCTCGATGATCTCGTCCAGCACCTTGCCGCGCTCCTCGAAGGGCCGGACCGCCGAGGCCGCGTACTCGTCCAGGGACCAGCCGGTGCCCAGGCCCGCGATCACCCGCCCGCCGCTCGCCACGTCCAGCGAGGCGAGCGCCTTGGCGAGCTGGAACGGCACGTGCAGCGGGGCCACCAGGACGCTGGAGCCCAGCTCCGCGCGCTCGGTGGCGGCCGCGGCCAGGGTGAGGGCGACCAGCGGGTCCGCCACACTGCGGTACTGGTCCGGCCAGGGCAGGCCCGCCATGTTGTACAGCCCCTGGGTGGCGGGTTCGGGGAACAGGGCCCGCTCGAAGACCCACAGGCTCTCGTATCCGATCCGCTCGGCGGCACGGGCCACATCGGGCACGTCCTTGCCGATGGAGTACTGCCGCATCTGGGGAAGACCGAGACCGAGCCGCGTTGCCATGTCCGCTCCTTCGCGATGGGGTGCCCGGGGTCAACGCGCGGCGACGACACCGCTGTTCCGGGATGCCCGGCGCGGGGTCCGGATCCGGCCAGGCGGCTTCGTGCTCAGTTTGCGAGCGGAGTGAGCAGCATCCGGCCCGCGAAACCCACGGCCGCGTCCAGCCGTTCGGTGAACTCCTCGGCGACCTCGCCGCAGTGGCGCAGCGCCCACAGCGCCCGTGCCGCCGCCCAGGTCGCGTCCCGGGCCCGCTCCAGGCTCCAGGAGCCCAGCAGATGGGTGAGCGGATCGGCGATCTGGAGCAGATCGGGGCCCGGCATCAGATCCTCGCGGATGCGCTCCTCCAGCGATACGAGGAGATCGCCCACGCGGTCGAACTCGTCCTCCAGATCGGCCGGTTCGCAGCCGAGCGTACGGCAGGCGTCCACCACGGCGAGCGCCAGGTCGTGCCCGATGTGGGCGTTGATGCCCGCCAGCGCGAACTGCAGCGGCCGTACCCCGGGATGGCCGCGCAGCTGGAACAGCGGCCGCCAGCAGGCGGGCGGCCGGCGGTCCGCCGCGGCCGCGTCGACCGCCGCCAGGTAGCGCTCCGCGAACCGCACGTCCAGCGCGGTCGCCGCCCGCGGGTCCGGGAACTCCCCGGCGTCCAGGCGCCGGTCGATCTCCTCGGTGACGGTGAGGTAGACGCGGTTGAACACGGCGACCCCGTCGCGCTCGGGCAGGGCCGCGTCGAGGGCGCGCATCCGAAGGACCACCGCGTCGACGGGAGTGGTGAAGTGTTCCAGCTGCGCCATGGGGGAAGGGTCCCAGCCCCGGACCGGCCGGCGTGCCGACCGGCCCGGCGCTTCGCCGGAACGGGGGAACGCCGGACGGGGCCTGGGGGTGCGGGCCCGGGGGACGTGTCCCTGTGCGGAGGGGGGAACGGCACGGTGTCAGGCTCACGGGTCCGGCGCCTCGCGGAGCGCCGGGCCGCGCGCAGGCGTGCCGTGCGGCGCACGGCGATGGTTGGCGCTGGCCTCGGCGGTGACCGCGATCGCCACCTACCTCTGGGTGAAGCTGCCGGGGGAGTCCGACGGATGCCGGGGGGCGGCCGGGACGTTCAGCCCGTCCTACGCCTACGACTTGGCGCGCGGCTCGCCGGCGTCGTAGCTGGAGGTGCCCTCGTCCAGCAGCGGCTCCTGCTTCTTCAGGTGGGCCGGGGCGAAGGCGCGCAGCGCGTGGTAGCCGGTGATGACGACCAGGGTGCCGAGGGCGATGCCGCTGAGCGAGAAGGTGCTGGTGAACTTCATGCTCACGTTGCCGACGCCGATGATGATGCCCGCGGCGGCCGGCACCAGGTTCAGCGGGTTGCGCAGGTCCACCTCGGCGTTGAGCCAGATCTGGGCGCCGAGCAGGCCGATCATGCCGTAGAGGATGACGGTGATGCCGCCGAGCACACCGCCCGGGATCGCTGCCACGACCGCGCCGAACTTCGGGCAGATCCCGAAGAGCAGGGCGAAGCCGGCGGCGGCCCAGTAGGCGGCGGTGGAGTAGACGCGGGTGGCGGCCATCACGCCGATGTTCTCCGAGTACGTGGTGTTCGGCGGGCCGCCGACGGCCGTGGACAGCATGGAGGCGACGCCGTCCGCCGAGATCGCCGTGCCGAGCTTGTCGTCCAGCGGGTCGCCGGTCATCTCGCCGACCGCCTTGACGTGGCCCGCGTTCTCCGCGACGAGCGCGATGACGACCGGCAGCGCGACCAGGATCGCCGACCACTGGAAGGCCGGTCCGTGGAAGTGCGGCAGCCCGATCCAGTGGGCCTTGCCGACGCCGGACAGGCCGAGGCGCCAGTGGTCGGTGATCCTGCCGCTGCCGTCGGTCGAGTGGATCTTGCCGAAGATCCGGTCGAAGACCCAGGAGATGCCGTACCCGAAGACAAGTCCCAGGAAGATCGCGATGCGCGACCAGAAACCGCGCAGACAGACGATCGCCAGGCCGGTGAAGAGCATGACCAGCAGGGCCGTCCACTGGTCCTGCGGCCAGTAGGTGGAGGCGGTCACCGGGGCCAGGTTGAAGCCGATCAGCATGACGACGGCGCCGGTGACGATCGGCGGCATGGCCGCGTGGATGATCCGCGCGCCGAAGCGCTGCACCGCGAGTCCCACCAGGAACAGCACGGCGCCGACGACGAGCACCGCCCCGGTCACGGTGGCGCTCGTACCGCCCTGCGCGCGGATGACGGCCGCCACACCCACGAACGACAGGGAGCAGCCGAGATAGCTCGGCACCCGGCCGCGGGTGGCGAGCAGGAAGATCACGGTCGCCACGCCCGACATCATGATCGCCAGGTTCGGGTCGAGACCCATGAGTACGGGTGCGACGAAGGACGCCCCGAACATCGCGACCACATGCTGGGCGCCCAGGCCCACCGTGCGGGGCCAGGTGAGCCGTTCGTCGGGGCGTACCACCGCTCCGGGCGCGGGCGTACGCCCGTCACCGTGCAGTTTCCAGCGCACGCCGAGGTCCATGGTGCGGTTTCGCTTTCTTACGTACGTGAAGACGGTCCGCACCATTGTCACGGGTGACGAGCGGCTCTACGCTCACACGGTCCTAATCGTGAACCGAGTTCACATAGCTGGTTCAGCTTCGACGGACGGGACGCAGACCTGCGCCCAGGGCACCGGGGTGCTGCCCGGCCGGCTGACGTCTCTCAGGGGTGCGGGTCGGGGACGGCGGCGGACTGCGCGGCGATCCTTGCCCGCCCGTCGCGCTCGGCGCCGCGCAGCACGCCCGCGAACACCGCGAGCCCGCAGGCCAGTGCCGTCACCACGCAGAAGGACACCACCAGGCTGGTCGCCTGGGCCACCCCGCCGATCAGGCTCGGCGCGACCAGCCCCGAGGTGTAGGTGATCGTCGCGACGCCCGCTATGGCCTGGCTGGGGTTCGGCCCCGCGTGCCCGGCCGCGGCGAAGCACAGCGGCACGACCACCGCGATCCCGAGCCCCATCAGCCCGAACCCGGCCATGGCCACCACGGGGTCCCCGGCGAGGACGATCAGCAGCCCGCCCAGCGCGGCCAGCACTCCGCCGGCCCGCACGGTGCGGACCGTGCCGAACCGGTTCACGATCGCGTCACCGGCGATCCGGGCCACGGCCATCGTCAGCATGAACCCCGTCGTACAGGCCGCCGCCACCGCGGCCGAGCTGTCCAGCCGGTCCCGCAGGAACACCGCCGACCAGTCCAGGCTCGCGCCCTCGGCGAACACCGCGCAGAAGCCGACCGTCCCGATCAGCAGCGCCGAGCGCGGCGGCAGCGCGAACCGCGGCGGCGGCTCCTCGTCGGCGGCGGGCTGGACGTCCAGCACCCAGGAACACGCCACCAGTCCGAGCACGGTGAGCACGGCCGAGGCGAGCACGAAGTGCAGGCGGCCGCCCGCGCCCAGGTGCGCGGCGAGCGTGCCGGCCGCGGAGCCGGTCAGCGCGCCCGCGCTCCACATGCCGTGCAGCCCCGACATGACCGACTTGCCGAGCAGCCGCTCGACCTCGACGCCGAGCGCGTTCATCGCGACGTCGGCCATGCCCGAACTCGCGCCGTAGGCGAACATCGCCAGGCACAGGGTGTACAGGTTCGGCGCCAGCGACGGCGGAACCAGTGCGAGCGTCCACAGCGCGAGCAGTCCGCGCAGCGCCGTACGGCTGCCGAAGCGGTGGCTGATCCGGCCCGCGAGCGGCATCGCGCACGAGGCGCCGAACGCCGTGAACGCCAGGGCGAAGCCCAACTGGCCCGCGCCGAGCGAGGCATGGTCCTGGATCCACGGCACCCGGGTGGCGAAGGAGCCGGTCACCGCGCCGTGCACGGCGAACACGGCCGCCACGGCATACCGGGCGCGCCTCACCTCGCCGGGCGCGTACCCCATGTCACCCATGTTCCATTCCCTCCCCACAGGTCACCCTCGCGGCACGCGGCGTAAACTATCAGGGACCCTGCCTGATAGATAGACGGTTTTACGGCCGCTGCCCGCAGGTGAGTTGCTCCGGGGTGCGTTGCTCCGAGGGCGCGTCGCTCGAGGGCGCGTCGCTCCGGGAGGGCGGCCGATCTGGGAGGATTCCCGTCATGCCCGCATCACCCAGCACCGCCCGGGCCATCAACGACCGCCTCGCCCTGCGCCTGCTCCAGCAGGAAGGCCCGCTGACGGCAGGGCAGTTGAAGCAGCTGACGGGGCTGTCCCGGCCGACGGTCGCCGACCTCGTCGAGCGGCTCACCACCGCCGGGCTGATCACGGTGGTCGGCGAGTCCGGCGAGCAGCGCCGCGGCCCGAACGCCCGGTTGTACGGCATCGTCGCCGACCGCGCCCATCTGGCCGCGCTGGACGTGCGCACCGAGGGTGTCTTCGTGCTCGTCTCCGACCTGCTCGGGCGGGTCCTCGCCGAGGCGTCCGTGCCGATCGGCGCGGGCACCGGGACCGGGCCCGCCGTGGAACAGGCGGTGGCCGCGGTGGAACGCACCGCCAAGGAGGCGGGGGCCGACCGGCTGCACACCGTCGGCATCGGCGCCCCGGGCCTCGTCGACCCCGCCACCGGCGACCTGCGGGACTCCGGCGGGCTGCCCGCCTGGCACCGCAGCCTGGCCGCCGCCCTGCAGGAACGACTGCCCGGGGCCCGCGTCACCGTGGAGAACGAGACCAACCTCGCCGCCCTGGCCGAACAGCGCGAGGGTGCCGCCCGGGACCGGGACACCTTCGTCCTGCTCTGGCTCGGCCACGGTGTCGGCGCGGCGGTCGTCCTCGACGGCACCCTGCGCCGCGGCGCCTCGGGCGGCACCGGCGAGATCGGCTTCCTGCCGGTCCCGGGCACCGGCTCCCTGCCCTCGGCGACGGACTGCGACGGCGGCTTCCACTCCCTGGCGGGCGCGGCGGCGATCGGCACCCTGGCAGCGGCCTGCGGCCTTGCGGTACCGGCCACGATGGACGGACCGGGTGCGGCGTCGGTGATACGGGCGGCCACGACGGAATCCGCCCCGATCACCGCCGACGGTGATCCGGCCCCGGCCGTGTCCGGGGAGCACCCCGCCGGTCGCTTTCTGCACGCGCTCGCCGATCGGATCGCCGTGGGGGCCGCCTCCGTCGTGGCCGTCCTCGATCCCGGCTGTGTGGTGCTCGGCGGGGAGGCCGGGCAGGCCGGCGGGGCGGTGCTCGCGGGGCTGGTGGAGGAGCGGCTGCGCCGGATGTCGCCGCTGCGCACGCAGGTCCGGGCGAGCGCCCTCGGCGGCACGGCGGTGCTGCGCGGGGCACTCCTGACAGCCCGTGACCGCGCCCAGGACGAGCTGTTCGCTCCGCCGGGCCCGAGCTGACCCTTGTCTCCTCGGCTTTCTCCTCAGCCGCCGAACCGCCGCCCCGGGTACTCCTCGAACGTCACCTTCCCCACCGCCTGTTCCGGTGCAAGACGGCCGCCCGCGCGGACGACGCGGCACGTCCTGCCGGGCGGCGGCACCCGGGCCACCGCCCGGCGGCGGCCACCCGCCCGGCCGGCGCGGCGAGCGCCAACTCGGCCAGCCGGCCGACGACTTCGGTCACCTCCACCGGCTGGTCCGGCACGGTCAGCTTCGGCATGCAGTGGCCGAACGGCACCGGGATCGTGGTCATGCTGTCGGCCTGCGAGAACACGCCCTGCGCCGGGGCGGCGTGACCTGGCGGCCCGGCGACGGGCAAGGGCCGTCGTCACCGCCGCCGGACCCGTGCGCACCCTAAAAGGACTAGACCAGTACGGTCAATGGTCCGGACCGCCGTCAACCCGTCACTCGCGTAGGGCAGTTGCCGCACGTGACTGCGCCGCGCAAGCCCGGCGACACGTGCTGTGAGGGAGCCCACACCGCTCGCCTGTCTGGATGATGCTTCGGCGTGGCACACTGGCCGTGTACCAGAAGCAGCGCACTCCGGGGTCGGTGAAAGTCCGAACCGGCGGTTACAGTCCGCGACCCGGTCGCTTCCAGCGGCCGGTTGACCAGGTGAAATTCCTGGACCGACGGTTAAAGTCCGGATGGGAGGCAGTGCGCGGCGAGCGGGCACACATCCGTGCGCGCCGTCGTATCTGGACGCGTCCGCACCCGGACGGGTCCTTGTCGGCGTCAGCGTTCACGGTGTTGCTCACTCGTACATTCTGTCGTCATCGACAGGCCCCGGAGTCCGTGCCCGAATGAGGCAGGAGGACCCGGGAAGTGTTCACCGGAATCGTCGAAGAGCTGGGTGAGGTCACCGCCGTCGAGAACCTCGGCGACGCCTCCCGCTTCAGGCTCCGCGGCCCCGTCGTGACCGAGGGCGCGCAGCACGGCGACTCCATCGCCGTGAACGGGGTCTGTCTCACCGTCGTGGAGCACGAGGGCGACGAGTTCACGGCCGACGTCATGGCCGAGACCCTGAACCGCTCCAGCCTCGGCGCGCTCGCCGTCGGCTCCCGCGTCAACCTCGAACGCCCCATGGCCGTCGGTGCCCGCCTCGGCGGCCACATCGTGCAGGGCCACGTCGACGGCACCGGCGAGGTGCTGGAGCGCAAGCCCTCCGACAACTGGGAGATCGTGAAGATCTCGCTCCCCGCGGACCTCGCCCGCTACGTGGTCGAGAAGGGCTCCATCACCGTCGACGGCATCAGCCTCACCGTCGTCGAGGCCGGCCCGGACTTCTTCACGGTCAGTCTCATCCCGACCACCCTCGACCTCACCACGCTCGGCCACAAGCAGCCCGGCGACCCGGTCAACCTCGAGGTGGACGTCGTCGCCAAGTACGTCGAGCGGCTCCTCGGCGACCGCGCCCAGGGAGCCGGCAAGTGAACTGGCTCAACTCCGAGGCGTTCACCCTCTTCGGCCAGCACATCATCTGGTCGGACATGGTCGGCAACATCCTCGGCCTGATCACCCTCGCCCTCGGCTGGCGCCGCTCCCTGTGGACCTGGCCCGTGCAGTTCCTCTCCGGCCTCGTCCTGTTCGCCGCCTTCTACGGCCACCTGACCGGCAGCGCCGGCAAGCAGGCCGTCGTCATGGCCGTGGCCCTCTACGGCTGGTGGCAGTGGCAGCGCACCAGGGACCGGGCCGGCGACGGCCACATCGTCCCCCGCTTCGCCACCTGGCGCGAGCGCGCGGCCATGCTCGCCGCGGCCGCCGCCGGCACGGTCGCCGTCGCCCTGTTCTTCCAGGCCCACCCCAGCCTGTCCTGGGACCCCTGGCCCGACGCCTACATCTTCGTCGGCACCGTCGTCGCCATGTACGCCCAGGCCAAGGGCATGGTCGAGTTCTGGATCGCCTGGCTCCTGGTCGACCTCGTCGGCGTCCCCCTCAACTTCACCAACGGCTACGCCTTCTCCGGTTTCGTCTACGTCATCTACGGCGCGCTCGTCCTGTGGGGCATGCGCGACTGGTGGCTGCGTTCCCGCAGGCATCCGCAGCCCGTCCTGGAAGGAGCACCGGCATGACCCCGGCAACTCTGCTCTATGACACCGACCCCATCGAGGACTTCCTGCTCGACCCCGTCGAACAGGCTATCGCCGACATCGCCGCCGGCCGCCCGGTCGTGGTCGTGGACGACGAGGACCGGGAGAACGAGGGCGACCTCGTCATCGCCGCCGAGAAGGCCACCCCCGAGATCGTCGCCTTCATGATGAGCGAGTGCCGCGGGCTCATCTGCGCCCCCATGGAGGGTGAGGAACTGGACCGGCTGCGGCTGCCGCAGATGGTCGAGGACAACACCGAGTCGATGAAGACCGCGTTCACCGTCTCCGTGGACGCCTCCGCCGCGCACGGGGTGAGCACCGGCATCTCGGCCGCCGACCGCGCGACCACGCTCCAGCTCCTCGCGGGCGGCACGGCGGAGCCCGCGGACTTCGTCCGTCCCGGCCACGTCTTCCCGCTGCGCGCCAAGCCCGGCGGTGTCCTCGTGCGCAACGGCCACACCGAGGCCGCCGTCGACCTCGCCCGGCTCGCGGGCCTGCGCCCGGCCGGCGCCATCGTGGAGATCGCCGGGGAGGACGGCCGGATGCTGCGGCTGCCCGAGCTGATCCCGTTCGCCCGCAAGCACGGCCTGACGATCATCTCCATCGAGGACCTGATCGCCTACCGCCGCAGCAGCGAGCCCACCGTCCGCCGCGAGGCCGAGACCCGACTGCCCACCGTCCACGGCACGTTCACCGCCTACGGCTACCGGTCCACCGTCGACGGCGTCGAGCACGTCGCCCTCGTGCACGGCGAGATCGGCGACGGCGAGGACGTCCTGGTCCGCGTCCACTCCGAATGCCTCACCGGCGACGTCTTCGGCTCCCTGCGCTGCGACTGCGGCCCCCAGCTGGACGCCGCCCTGGAGCGCATCCAGAAGGAGGGCCGGGGCGTGGTGGTCTACCTGCGCGGACACGAGGGACGCGGCATCGGCCTGCTGTCCAAGCTCAGGGCCTACGAGCTGCAGGAGCAGGGCCGCGACACCCTCGACGCCAACCTCGAACTCGGCCTGCCCGCCGACGCACGCGACTACGGCGCCGGCGCGCGGATCCTCACCGACCTCGGCGTGCGCAGCGTCCGGCTCATGACCAACAACCCCGACAAGACAGACGCGCTGCTGCGCCACGGCCTGAAGGTCACCGGCCGCGAGCCGATGCCGGTCCAGGCCGGCGAGCACAACCTGCGGTACCTGCGCACCAAGCGGGACCGGATGGGACACGATCTGCCCTGGCTGGACACGCCCGCCGTGCCGGCCTCCTGCGGCAACCAGTAAGCACGAACGCACTGAGGAGAGAAGTGAGCGGCAAGGGTGCACCGGAACTGTCCGTACGAGGCGCGAGCGACCTCAGGGTCGCCGTCATCGCGGCACAGTGGCACGAGAAGGTGATGGACGGTCTGGTGAACGGTGCCCTGCGCGCCCTGCACGAACTGGGGATCGACGAGCCGACCCTGATCCGGGTCCCCGGCAGCTTCGAACTGCCGGTCGCCGCCAAGGCCCTCGCGGGCCGCGGCTACGACGCGGTGGTCGCCCTCGGCGTCGTCATCCGCGGCGGCACCCCCCACTTCGACTATGTGTGCCAGGGCGTCACCCAGGGCCTCACCCAGGTCAGCATCGAGACCGGCGTCCCCGTCGGCTTCGGCGTGCTCACCTGCGACACCGAGGAGCAGGCCCTGGACCGGGCCGGCATCGAGGGCTCGAACGAGGACAAGGGGCACGAGGCGGTGACGGCGGCGGTGGCGACGGCAGCCACGCTGCGCTCAGTATCCGAACCCTGGCACTAGGTCGGCCGCCATTACGGCTAGGGTGGGGCACACCATGTCCAAGAAGACGTTCGAGCAGCTCTTCACCGAGCTGCAGCACAAGGCCGCCCACGGCGATCCCGCCACCTCCCGCACCGCAGAGCTGGTCGGCAAGGGTGTCCATGCCATCGGCAAGAAGGTCGTCGAAGAGGCCGCCGAGGTCTGGATGGCCGCCGAGCACGAGGGCAAGGAAGCGGCCGCCGAGGAGATCTCGCAGCTCCTGTACCACGTGCAGGTGATGATGGTCGCCCGCGGGATCTCCCTGGACGACGTCTACGCCCACCTGTGAGCCACGCGCCGCAACACGCGCAAAAGCCGTACAAGCCGTAAGCCGTAGAAACCCGTCACGCAAAGGAAGCCGACCTCATGCTGCGCATCGCCGTCCCCAACAAGGGTTCACTGTCCGGCCCTGCGGCGGACATGCTGCATGAGGCCGGCTACCAGCAGCGCCGGGAGTCCAAGGAGCTGCGGATCGTCGACCCGGAGAACGAGGTCGAGTTCTTCTACCTCCGCCCCCGCGACATCGCGATCTACGTCGCCTCCGGCCGCCTCGACATGGGCATCACCGGCCGCGACCTGCTGATCGACTCCGGCGCCGACGCCGAGGAGATCCTCCCGCTCGGCTTCGCCCGCTCCACCTTCCGCTTCGCCGCCAAGCCCGGCACGGCGAACGGCATCGAGGACCTCAAGGGCAAGACGGTCGCCACCTCCTACGAGGGCATCGTCGCCGGACACCTCGCGGACAGCGGTGTCGACGCCTCCGTCGTCCACCTCGACGGCGCCGTGGAGACCGCGATCGAGCTGGGCGTCGCCGAGGTCATCGCCGACGTCGTCGAGACCGGCACCAGCCTGCGCAACGCCGGCCTGGAGGTCTTCGGCGAGCCGATCATGAAGTCCGAGGCGATCGTCATCCGCCGCACCGGCGCCGCCGAGGAGGCGGCCGAGCCGAAGGTCCAGCAGTTCCTGCACCGCCTCCAGGGCGTGCTGGTCGCCCGGACGTACGTGATGATGGACTACGACTGCCGCGTCGAGCAGCTGGAGAAGGCCGTCGCGCTCACTCCCGGCCTGGAGTCCCCGACCGTCTCCCCGCTGCACAACGAGGGCTGGGTCGCGGTGCGGGCCATGGTCCCCGCCAAGGAGGCACAGCGGATCATGGACGACCTGTACGCCATCGGCGCCCGCGCCATCCTGACCACGGCCATCCACGCCTGCCGCCTCTGAGGGGTACGCCGACCGATGTCCGACCTGACCCCCCTTCCCGACCTCCCCGTCACCTTCCGGCCGGGCCACACCCGGGCCATCCTGCTCACCGCGGGCGTGGCGATCTTCCTGACGATCACGGCGATCGCGCTGCTGCTGGAGCATCTGGGCCCGGGGGAGCGGCTCAGCTTCATCGTCACCGGCGCGCTCATCTCCTGGGTCCTGGCCCGGCTGGCCCGCATCAAGGTGGTCGCCGACGACTCCGGTGTCACCGTGGTGAACATCGCCGGCAAGCGGCGCCTGGACTGGGCGGAGATCGTTCAGGTGAACCTCCGTCCGGGCGACCCGTGGGTCTTCCTCAACCTCAGTGACGGCACCAGCCTGCCCGCGCTCGGCATCCAGCCGGGCCTCGCCAAGCAGCGGGCCATCGCCGACGCGCGGGCCCTGCGGGCGCTCGCCGAAGTCCGCTCGACGGCCGCCGGAGCCGAGCACAGGGGCTGATCCGGGGCACCTCGGGGCTCGCTCGGGGTGAGATCGGGGCCGACTCGGGGGCGCCCACCCTGCCCGAGCGGCCCGTGACTTGATTAATCTGGTGGCGGAGGCCATTTCGCTGTGCCTCCGCCCCTGCGCACCGCCCGGTGTCCAGGGGTTCCTGCTACCCGAGGAGTGACTCCCTCCAGCGATGGACGGATCGTCCTGTAGTACCTGCGCCGCCCCGACCCGACATACCGGGAAGGCGGCGGCATCGTGACCACCTCTCTGCTGCTCCTGGCAGCCGCCCTCCTGCTGATCCTCGCCAACGGGTTCTTCGTGGCGGCCGAGTTCGGCCTGGTGACGGTCGAGCGCCCGGAGGCCGAGAAGGCCGCCGCCGACGGCGACCGACGCGCCCGTACGGTCGTGGAGTCGCTCAAGGAGCTGTCCTTCCAGCTCTCCGGCACCCAGCTCGGGATCACCATCACCTCCCTGGTCGTCGGCATGCTCGCCGAACCGGCCCTGGCCCGGCTGCTGCACGGCCCCCTCGCCGCGCTCGGCCTGCCCGACGGCGCCGTCTCCGGGATCGCCGTGGTCGTCGGCATGCTGCTGGCCTCCGCGATCCAGATGGTGATCGGGGAACTGGTGCCCAAGAACTGGGCGGTGTCCAAGCCGCTCCAGGTCGCGCGCTTCGTGGCCGGCCCCCAGCACCACTTCTCCCGCCTGTTCCGGCCGGTGATCGCCGCGCTCAACACCGTCGCCAACCGGCTCGTACGGGCCCTCGGCGTCGAGCCGGCCGAGGAACTGGCCTCCGCCCGCACCCCGGGCGAACTGATGTCCCTGGCCCGGCACTCCGCCCAGGCCGGCGCCCTGGAACAGGACACGGCCGACCTGTTCGTACGGACCCTGTCCCTGGGCGAGCTGACCGCACAGCACGTCATGACCCCGCGCGTGAAGGTCAGCGCCCTGCAGGACTCGGCCACCGCCGAGGACGTCGTCAACCTCACCCGGGCCACCGGCCTGTCCCGCTTCCCCGTCTACCGGGGGAAGATCGACGAGATCGTCGGTATGGCCCACCTCAAGGACGCCCTGGCCGTCCCGGTGCGCGACCGGCTGCGCACCCCGGTCGGCCGCATCGCCCGCAAGGCGCTGCTGGTCCCCGAGACCCTGCCGGTCCAGCCCCTGCTCGCCCGGCTGCGCAGCGAGCAGCCCATCGCGGTCGTCGTCGACGAGTACGGCGGCACGGCCGGCGTCGTCACGCTGGAGGACATCGTCGAGGAACTCGTCGGCGAGGTCCGCGACGAGCACGACCGCCCGGACGCGCCGGAACTCGCCGCTGCCCCGCCGCAGGACGGCAAGCCCGCCTGGGACGTGGACGGCAGCGTCCGTGTCGACATCCTCCAGCGCATAGGCCTGGACGTGCCCGAGGGGCCGTACGAGACGGTCGCCGGCCTCGTCGCCGACCTGCTCGGCCGGATCCCGGTCCCCGGCGACCGGGCCGAGCTGCCCGGCTGGCGGCTCTCCGTCCGCCGGGTCGGCCACTACCGCGCCGAACGGGTCCGCCTGGTCAGGACGGCCCCGGCGGCGAACGCGATGGAGGCCGCCCGATGAGCGTCCTCCAACTCGTCTTCGCCGGGCTGCTCGTGCTCGCCAACGGCTTCTTCGTCGGCGCCGAGTTCGCGCTGGTCTCGGTGCGCCGCAGCCAGATCGAACCGCTGGGCACGGCGCGGGCCCGCCAGGTGCTCTACGGCCTGGAGCGCCTGCCCCAGATGATGGCCGCGGCCCAGTTCGGCATCACCGTCTGCTCCCTGACACTCGGCGCGGTCGCGGAGCCGACGGTGGCCCGTCTGCTGGAGCCGGCGTTCGCGGCCGTCCACCTCCCGGACGGCGTGATCCACCCGCTGGGCTATGTCATCGCCCTGGCCGCCGTGGTCTTCTTCCACCTGGTCATCGGCGAGATGGTGCCGAAGAACCTCGCGATGGCGGCCCCCGAGAAGGCGGCGCTCTGGCTCAGCCCGGGCCTGGTCTACTTCGCCCGCCTGTGCAAGCCGATCACGGTGTCCCTGGGCGCCTGCGCCCAGGCCATCCTGCGCCTGTTCCGGGTCGAGCCCAAGGACGAGGTGGAGGCGGTGGTCACCAGCGAGCAGCTCAACCGCCTGCTGGAGGACTCCGGCCAGGCCGGTCTGCTCGACCCCGAGGAGCAGGAGCGCCTCGAGGACGCCCTGGAGCTGGGCTCCCGCCCGGTCACCGACGTCCTGCTGCGCCGGGAGTCCCTGGTCACCGTGCCCCCGTCGGTCACCCCGGGCGAGATCGTCGAGCTGACGGCCCGCACGGGCTACTCCCGCTTCCCGGTCTCGGCGACGGACAAGGGCGCCTTCATGGGGTACGTCCACGTCAAGGACGTCCTGGACGTGGAGCACTCCGACCGCGCCGTCCCGCAGCACCTGTGGCGCCCCATGACCACCCTGCGGGCCGAGCTGCCGCTCGACGACGCCCTCACGGTCATGCGCCGGGCGGCCACCCACCTGGCCCAGGTGGCGGACGCCTCGGGCCGGATACTGGGCCTGGTGGCCCTGGAGGACGTACTGGAACTGCTCGTGGGCGAGGTCACCGACCCGGCCCACCGGGAGATTCCCGGCGTGAAGCTGACCGAGCCGAGGGCCGCCGGGGAACCGGAGGGAGTGCTCGCCAACTAGGTGGTGACGGGGCTGTGCGGCCGCGGGCCGTTCGCGGCCGGCCGGGCCGGCGCGGCGGAGCCGCAGGACGGCACGGCCCCGCGCCCCCGCGGGCGCACCCGCGCCGGCGCTCACAGACCCGGCGGATCCTGCGGCCCCCGCCCCGACAGCACCTCCCCGTACGCCTGCATCAGGTCCGCCAGCCGCAGGGTCGCGAGGTCCTCCCGGCAGAGCGTGCCCGGATAGGCGGACAGCCGCAGGTCCCGGTACGCACAGCTCTTCTCGTACAGCGTGCGCAGGAAGCGGCCGTTGCCCAGCTCGTCGATCCATCCCTGCTCCACGACGTGCCCGGCGATCGACCGCAGCTCCTCCAGCGCCTCCTCGTCCCACATGTCCCCGTTCTCCGCCGCCAGCACCTTGCCGATCTCGGTGAGTTCCTGCGGCCGGTAGGAGGGGAAGTCGACACGGGTCGTGAAGCGGGAGGACAGCCCGGGGTTCGCCGCCAGCAGCCGGTCCATGCCCTCGGGGTAGCCGGCCAGGATCACCACCAGGTGGTCCCGGTTGTCCTCCGCCCGCTTCAGCAGCACCTGCAGGGCCTCGTCGCCGTACGCGTCCCCCTTGCCGTAGCCGGAGTTGGACAGCGAGTACGCCTCGTCCACGAACAGCACGCCGCCGATCGCGGAGTCGATCAGCTCGTTGGCCTTCACGGCGGTCTGTCCGAGGTACTCGCCGACGAGGTCCGCCCGCTGGGCTTCCACCAGATGGTCCCCGCCGAGCAGGCCCAGTGCGTAGAAGACCCGGCCGAGGATCCGGGCCACCGTGGTCTTGCCCGTCCCCGACGGCCCCGAGAAGACGAAGTGCCGCTTGGGCGGCTGCACCGGCAGCCCCTGCCCGGCCCGCAGCCGGGCCATGTTCAACTGCGCGGACAACGCCTTCACCTGGCGTTTCACCGGTTCTAGCCCCACCATGCGCTCCAGCTCGGCGAGCGCCTCCTCGAGGAGGGCGGGATCGGTCGGCCCGGCCGGGATCGGCGAGGAGTCAGCGGACTTCGCCCGCACCGCCGGACCGGGCGCCGACGGCAGCGGTCCGGTCGGCAGATCCGGCTCCGGGAGCCGCAGATCACGGCCTTCGGTGCCGAAGAGCGGATCGAAGCCGTCGGGCCCGTCGACGCTGTCCTGCCCGGCGCCGGTGAGGCTGATCGCGGCGAGGTCGGCGCTGTCGTCGTACCCGTCGCCCTCGGCGATCGCCGCGAGCCGTGCCGAGGTGTCCATGAAGGCCGGGTCGACGCGGTGCACCGCCCGGTACAGGGGCAGCGCCGCCGCCGAGCGGCCCGTGCCCTCGTGCGCCCGCGCCAGCCAGTAGCGCAGCTCCTTGCGCTGCGGCTGCTCGCTGCGGCAGCGCATCAGCGCCGCCGACAGCAGCGGCTCGGCCTGGCCGTACATCTCCAGCCTGACCCGGGCCATGCCACCGAACAGGCCCGCCTCGATGCCGAGCAGGGCATCGTCCAGCAGCGGATCGGTGTGCCGGACCAGCTGTTCCCAGTCCTTGACCAGATAGGCGCGGCAGGCGTGCAGGAAGCGGACCTGGGGGTCGGTGTCGACCGGGGGCAGCCCGGCGAGCGCCCGGTCCAGCTCCGGCACGTGCCGGCCGTCCAGCCAGTGCGAGGCGTGCGCCAGCAGCAGATCGCGCGGACTCTCCAGCACCGGCTGCACCCACCAGCCGAGCCAGTACCAGGAGTTGAGGGTTCTGCGGTGCCGGGCGCGCTGTTCGCCGAAGCGGTCGCGGTGCCGGAACATCCGCAGCAGCGCGGTCGTCGTGTCGACCCGGAGGGCGTGCAGTCCGAGCCAGCCGTCGGCCATCCCGGCGTCCATCCGCACCGCGGTGCGGAACTCCTCCTCCGCCTGCGGATAGGCCCCCATCGTGTAGGCGTCCACACCCCGCAGCCAGGCGAGGTCGGCCGGGGCGTCGCGGCCCTGCGTGCCGAAGTCCATCCGTCCCCCCACAGACCGTGCCCCCGTGGTTCACCACCGGGCGGTCGCCCGGGGCCCGCCGCGGTCGAACAGCCCTGCCGCGGACCGGAGTTGCAGGTGCGCGAGGCAGCTGCTCGAAGGTCGCACCGAAGGCATCGTACCCGCGGTACGACCGCGTGCCGAAGGGTGTCGTACAGGCCGTTCGACGAGGTGGGAGCAGACGGGCGCGCAGGCTGTCGTGACCGAGGGTGAGCGGATCGGTGCGCGGGGCGCCCGGAAAACCGCTTCGGAGCAGAACGAAGCCCCCGGTCACGGGGGAACAACCGGGGGCTTCGCGTCACTGGGCGGTCCTCAGCGACCGCTCATTGAGAACGTAAGTCCTGTACGGGCCCCGGGTCAAGCGGAGTTGAGGCACTCCGGGAAGTTCACCCGCAGGCGCCTTCACAACTTCACCACAACGCGGACGACCCGTCACCCTGCGTCACATTCTGGTCCGGTCCAGGGGTTGACCCGGGCCCCGGCAGCACCTCGTACCCCCCGGATTTCTGCAGCACCAGGAGATCGGCATGGGGGCGCGAGGGGTCCTCGGCGAAGTGTGCGTGCTCCGCCTCGACCCAGCCGTCCCAGAACTCCCGCTGCTCCATGCCGTCGCGCCGCCGGCCGCGCGTCCAGGACTCCCCGCGGGGCAGCTCCATCCACAGCAGCCGGGCCAGATGCGGCCTGAGGGCGCGGCGGCCGGCACCGACGCCCTCCAGCAGCACCACGGGTGCGGCCGGCAGCGGGCGCGGTGCGCCGAAGGCCCGGGCCCGCCAGTCGTAGGGGGTGTAGTGCCCGCTCTCGCCCCGGGCGAGCGGGTGGATCACCTGGGTCATGAGCCGGCCGGTCCACGCGAAGAGCTGCTCGTGGCTGGCGATGTCGTCGAGGTGCAGCACCGGGGCTCCGCCCAGCTCGGCGGCCAAGTGCCCGGCGAACGTGGACTTTCCGGAGCCGGCGTGCCCGTCCACGCCGATCAGCCGGACCGGCCCGAGGGAGGGGGGAAGCCGGCGCAGCCGGGCGGCGAGGTCGCGAATGGTCATTCCCGTGGTGTGGGGCGGTGTGGGTGGTTTTCCGGAAACAGTGTAGTAGGGGCCCATAGGCGCCGGACCGCCGCGGTCTCGAGGGCGGAAAATGTCGCGGTTTGAATCACCGGCTGGCAGCCAGTCAATGGCCCCGGATAAACATTCGGGGACCACCTGGCCGATATGTTGAATCAGGCGTTCCGGGGATGCCCGCCGCTGAGTAGGGTGCCTTCAGCGCACCTACGGTGCGTCGTACGGGGACGGGCAGGGGGACATGGCCGCGGAGTTATTCGAAGGGCACTACGTCTGGCATCCGGCGGCCGACGACCGTGTGCTGGCGAGCGTATGCGTCGATGTGCGCGCCGGACGTTATCGATACGCGTACGAGGCGCTCGCCGAGACCCGCTCCGACTTCGGTCTGCGCGCCCATCGCTCGCTGGTGCTCGCCTCCGAGGCCGCCGGCACCGATCTGGTCGAGCGCTGGCTGGCCGAGGAGCCGAGCCCCGAGGCCGCGCTGCTGTGGGCCCGGGTCGCCGTGCAGCGCGCGCTGCGGGCCGCCGACGCGCGTGACGAGCGCGTCGAGGCGCTGGAGCGGATCGCGCTGACCGCCTGCGACCGGGCCGCCGCCCTCGCCCCCGGGGATCCCACCCCCTGGGTCGCCAAGCTGGCCATGGCCCGGCTGCACCGGCTGCGCGACCCCGCCCCGCAGGGCCTGCTGACCCAGCCGAAGGGCCCCTGGCGGCTGTTCGCGCACATCCTCTCCCTCGACCCCTGGCACCGCGAGGCCCACCACCGCTTCCTGTCGTGCTTCTTCACGCGCCACGGCGGCTCCGTCAACGCGGCCTGGGACGTGGCCGCCTTCCTCAGCCAGCGGGCGCCCGCCGACTCCGTCCTGCGGCTGCTGCCGCTGGTGGCCCTGGTGGAGAGCTACAACCCGACCCAGCTGCTCGCCGACCGGGTCTGGGAGCAGCCGCAGTGGCGCTCCACCGCGCTGACGATCTACCAGAACTGGCTGCCCGCGGTGGCCGGTTACCGCTTCACCCCGGTGCTCGACCTGGCCTACCTCGCGCACGCGCTGGTCATGGCCCAGCGCGAGTTCGAGGCCCGGGCGGTGTTCACGGCGATGGGCCCGTACGCCTCGCGGATGCCCTGGAGCGCCTTCGGTGACCCCGCCGAACAGCTCTCCCGGGCCCGGCGCGGCTGTGGCCTGCCCGTCCCGGGAGCCGCCTGACCCTCCACGTGCTCCGCCCCCCACCGAGAGAAAGGCGAACTGTGCCGGAACGGATGTCCGCAGGCCGGGCGAAGGCCCGCGCGGGAGAAGACCGGGTCGTGCTCGACGACGACGCGACCCTGCATGCGATGGGTTATCCCAGAAAACTCACCAGGCGTTTCCAGGCGTTCGACAATTTTGCGATCTCCTTCACCATCATCAATATCCTCTCGGGAATTTTCTCCTCCTTCGGATTCGGTATGGGCGCGGGCGGTCCCCGCATTCTCGTATTCGGCTGGATCGGTGTCTCCGTCATGGTGCTGCTCATCGGCGCGGCCATGGCGGAGGTGGCCTCGGCCTATCCGACGAGTGGCGCCCTGTATTTCTCCGCCGGGAAACTCGCCAAGCGGCACAAGGGGGCCTGGTCCTGGTTCACCGGCTGGCTGAACTTCGTGGGCCAGATCGGCGGCACCGCCGCCACCGGTTACGCGGCCGCCACCTTCATCCAGGCCTTCGTGAACCTCCAGTGGCCCTCCTACCGGCCCACCGCGCACCAGACGGTGCTGATCACGGCCCTGATCATCGTGGTGCAGGGACTCGCCAACACTTACACCGTCCAGCTCGTCGCCGTGCTGAACCGTATTTCCGTGTGGTGGCTGCTGGTCGGACTCGTCGTGATCGTGGGCGCACTCATAGTGATGCCGGATCATCATCAGCCGGCGTCCTTCGTGACGCATTTCGAGAACAACACCGGCTTCACGAGCGGACTTTACGGCGGCATGCTCGGTCTGCTGGTCACCAGCTGGACCTTCACCGGCTTCGACGGCAGCTTCCACATGTCCGAGGAAACGGTCCGCGCGACGGTCAATGCGCCGAAGGGGATCACGCGGGCCATCGGCTATTCGGCGATCACCGGCCTGATCCTGATGCTGGCATTGGTCTACAGCATTGGCGACTACGCCAAGGTGGCCTCTTCCAGTGCGCCACCCGTCCAGATCCTCATCGACGGCCTCGGCCTCGGTACCGCCAAGGTCATGCTTTTCATCGTCATCGGTGCGATGCTCTTCTGCGGTCTCGCCAACCTCACCAGCAACACCCGGCAGATCTTCGCCTTCTCCCGGGACGGCGCGATGCCCGGCTCGCGCTGGTGGCACTCGGTCTCGACGCGCACCCGGACGCCCGTGAAGGCGGTGTGGCTGGCGGTGGCCTGCTCGCTCGCCCTCGTCGTGCCCGGCTGGTGGTCGCACACGGCCTTCACCGCGATCGTCAGCGTCAACGTGGTCGGCCTCTTCCTCGCCTACGCCGTGCCGATCTTCCTGCGGCTGCGGCTCGGCGACGCGTTCGAGCCGGGGCCCTGGCACCTGGGCCGCTGGGGCCGGCCGGTCGGCTGGCTCGCGGTGATCTGGATCCTGCTCAGCAGCGTCCTGTTCATGCTGCCGCAGGCCTCGCCGATCACCGTCGACTCCTTCAACTACGCGCCGATCGCGCTCGCCGCCGTCCTGCTCGTGGCCACGGTGTGGTGGTTCGCCACGGCCCGCCGCCGCTTCCAGGGCCCGATCAGCTACGGCCGCCCCGACGAGGTCGCGGCGATGGACCTCATCTGACCGACGCCCACCTCACGGCCCCGGCCCACGTCACCACGTACGGGCCGGGGCCGTTCGCCGCGTGCGTCCTTCCAGTGGCCGAGACCAATAATCATCGCGCGGCATGCGCCGAAGTGCTGGCAGGGCCATGCCGCCTGTTCCATAGTTGGCGCGAACCGTGCACCGGACCAGCACCGACCCGGACACCTGGGGGTAACCGCGCCCATGAGCAGAGCCCAGCAGCCCTCCCGCAGAACCGTCCTCACCGCCGCCGCGGCGGTCGCCGCGGCCCTGGCCGGCGCCGCAGCCCCCGCTGCCGCCGCGCAGCGGCCCACCGCCGAAGCCGACGACGACCCCGCCCAGGCCCGCCCGGTCGACTACCGGGCCTGGACCACGTACCGCGAGTGGCGCCTGGGCAGCGCCCGGGGCGTGCGGGCCGTGGCCGGTTCCCGCCCCGGCGTCGTGATCGACACCCCCGCCGGCCGCACCGACTACACCGACCCGCACACCGGCACGACCGCCACCTGGGAGTACGCCGTGTGGACCGCCCCGGTCCACCTGCTCACCGTCCCCGCCACCGAGGTCGTCGCCTCCTGGAACGCGCACACCCCGGCCGGCACCTGGCTCCAGGTCGAGCTGCAGGGCACGTACTCCGACGGCACCACCACTCCCTGGTACGTGATGGGCCGCTGGGCGGCCGGCGACCAGGACATCAGGCGGACCTCGGTGGACGGCCAGGGCGACGGCAAGAGCGGGATCTCGACCGACACCTTCGCCATCGGGGACGCGAGCACCGGCCTGCGCCTGACGTCGTACCAGCTGCGCCTGACCCTCTACCGCAGGCCCGGCACCGGGCTGACCCCGACCGTCTGGCGGCTCGGCGCCATGGGCTCCGACGTCCCCGACCGCTTCACGGTGCCCCCCTCCACCCCCGGCCTCGCCCGGGAACTGGCCGTCCCGCGCTACTCGCAGGAGATCCACAAGGGCCAGTACCCGCAGTACGACAACGGCGGCGAGGCCTGGTGCAGCCCCACCTCCTCGCAAATGGTCGTCGAGTACTGGGGCGGCCGGCTCACCCCCGAGCAGCTGTCCTGGGTCGATCCTTCCTACGCCGACCCCCAGGTCGACAACGCCGCCCGCTTCACCTACGACTACCAGTACGAGGGCTGCGGCAACTGGCCGTTCAACGCCGCCTACGCGGCCACGTTCGGCGGCATCCAGGGCGTGGTCACCCGGCTCGTCTCGCTCGCCGACCTGGAGACACTGATCGCGGCCGGCATCCCGGCCATAACGTCCCAGTCCTTCCTGGCGAGCGAGCTGACCGGCGCGGGCTACGGCACCTCCGGGCATCTGATGACCGTGATCGGTTTCACCGCGGACGGCGACGTGATCGCCAATGACCCGGCCTCGCCGGACGACGCCGCGGTGCGCCGGGTCTACCTGCGCCGGGAGTTCGAGAACATCTGGCTGAGGACCAAGCGGTACAACGCCTCCGGCAAGGTCGCCTCCGGCACCGGGGGAGTCTGCTACCTCTACTTCCCGGCCCGGCCGGCCCCGCACCAGCGCAGGGCGCTCGAGGCGGTGGGCGTGCGCTGACCGTGTGAGCAAGCTCATCACCGCAAACGCCGTCGCGGGTGGCAAGGTGGACAAACAGGGGGCAATGCACTCCGTACGTCCGACCTCTGCGAGTAACACCATGACCGCACACCAGGCCACCGCCACCCGCGTCCGCGCCCGCACCGGAGGGCCTCGGGAGGACGGCCCGAAGATCGCCGAGCACGTCATGGGCTGGGTCCTCGTCGCGGTGGTCGCCATGCTCGTGACCCAGCTCGGACTGCTGTGAGCCGATCCGCTCACGCGTGCGGCATGTTCTGACATACTGCGGATGTCCCGCCGACCGCCTGGAACAGGGTCGAAATTGACTATGCCGCAGCAGCGTGCCGCCGCCCGTCCCCGGGCGCGAGGTACGGAGCGCTCGGAAGCGCGTCGCGCCGAACTCATCGCCATCGGGCGGAAGTTGTTCGCCGACACGTCCTACGACGCGCTGTCCATGGACGACATCGCCCGCCAGGCGCATGTTGCCAAGGGGCTGATCTACTACTACTTCCAGTCCAAGCGCGGCTACTACCTGGCGATCATCAAGGACTCCGTCGCCGACCTGGTCACCTTCGCCTCGAGCGGGCTCGAACTGGCCGCCGTCGACCGCGTCCACCGCACCGTCGACAGCTATCTGCGCTACGCCGAGCACCACCAGGCCGCCTACCGCACCATCGTCAGCGGCGGTGTCGGCTTCGACGCCGAGGTGCACTCCATCCGGGACGGTGTGCGCGAGGCGATCGTCGCCACCATCGCCGAAGGCGCCTACGGCCGCCGCGACATCTCCTCGCTGGCCCGGATGAGCCTGCTGTCCTGGGTGTGCAGCGTCGAGGGCGCGACCCTGGACTGGATCGACCGCCCCGAGCTGTCCCGCGACACCATGCGCGAGCTGCTGGTGAAGACGCTCGGCGGAGCCCTGCGCGCCGTGGAGGAACTGGATCCGGCCTACCCGGCCCCGCAGCCGGCCCGCCGCGAGGCCTGACGCCCGCCCGCGCTGTTCGGACCGATGGTGTCAGCCCGGCACCCGCCGTCACTTTCCGTTGGAATCCGTGCGCGCCAAGTAGCCGGACTTTCCTGAAGTAAGCGGTCGTTAACTGGTGACGGGAGGTCGCCGATCGGGCATACTCACAGCGCACAGCCGCTGGTCAGCAGCTCCCGAGACCCGGGAGCGGGCGCCGGTGGCCATACGGAACGACCAGGCGGAGCCGCCCCCACCCCACGGGCCAACCGCCCGTGCCCGACAGGGAGGAGACCGACGCCATGTCCGACCGCGACCCGCAGCCGGTGGAGCGTCAACTGCCCACGGAAGAGGCGAGGGATCTGCTCGCGCTCGTCCGTGAGATCGGCCGGCGCGAGATCGCGCCGAAGGCCGCGGAGGAGGAGGACGCGGGACGCTTCCCGCGTGAGGTCTTCACCCTGCTCTCCGAATCCGGCCTGCTCGGCCTGCCGTACGACTCCGAGTACGGCGGCGGCGACCAGCCCTATGAGGTCTACCTCCAGGTCCTGGAGGAGCTGGCCATGGCCCGGCTCACCGTGGGCCTCGGCGTCAGCGTGCACACGCTCGCCTCGTACGCGCTCGCCACCTACGGCACCAAGCAGCAGCAGGTCGAGCACCTGCCCGCGATGCTCGGCGGCGGCCTGCTCGGCGCGTACTGCCTCTCCGAGCCGTCCTCCGGCTCCGACGCGGCCTCGCTGCGCACGAAGGCCGTGCGGGACGGCGACCAATGGGTGATCAACGGCACCAAGGCCTGGATCACGCACGGTGGCATCGCCGACTTCTACACCGTGATGGCCCGCACCGGCGAGGACGGCCCTCGCGGGATCACCGCCTTCCTGGTCCCCGGCGACACCCCCGGCCTGAGCGGGGCCGTGCCCGAGAAGAAGATGGGCATGAAGGGCTCACCGACCGCGCAGGTCCATCTCGACGGCGTCCGCGTCGGCGACGACCGGCGGATCGGCGAGGAGGGCCAGGGCTTCTTCATCGCCCTGTCCGCCCTCGACTCCGGACGGCTCGGCATCGCCGCCTGTGCCATAGGCCTCGCCCAGGCCGCCCTGGACGAGGCGGTCGCCTACGCCACCGAGCGCCGGCAGTTCGGCCACCCGATCGCCGACTTCCAGGGCCTGCGCTTCATGATCGCCGACATGGCCACCCAGGTCGAGGCGGGCCGCGCGCTCTACCTCGCGGCGGCCCGGCTGCGCGACGCCGGCAAGCCGTTCGCCAAACAGGCCGCGATGGCCAAGCTGCACTGCACCGACGCGGCCATGAAGGTCACGACCGACGCCGTGCAGATCCTCGGTGGCTACGGCTACACCGCCGACTTCCCGGCCGAGCGCTACATGCGCGAGGCCAAGGTCCTGCAGATCGTCGAGGGCACCAACCAGATCCAGCGGATGGTCATCGCCCGTCACGTGGCGGGACCCGAAGGTCGCTGAACTGCCCCGTGCGGACCGTCGGGGCCGCCAGCCTGATCCACTCCGGGTCGTGGCGGCCCGGCAGAGTACGGCCCCGGTCCGCCCAGGTCCGCATCAGATCGCGGTAGATGGGCGGATCCGGCGGAACCGGCGGCGGAACCGATTCTGCGGGCCGGGGCACGAAGATGCGGCGCCCGGTGACCGAGTACATGAGGGTCATGCCTGGGCAACGCGGTACCAGCCGGACAGGTCACCGCCCGGCGGAATCGTGCGTCAGTTCACGCACGTCCCGTTCCGCCTCTGGCCTCCGGCACTTGTCTGACGTACCGTCAGCGGACCGTCCACCAGGGGGTGTCCGTGGCCGACGACCGTCCCGTACCGCTCGACGAATACCCCGTGCACCAGGTGCCCCTGTCCATGAGGCACGTGGCGACCGGCGACCGGAACGCCTACGACCGCTGCATCTTCCACGTCTTCGACCACGCCGGCCACGCCCTGCTCATCCTCGGCCTCGGCGTCTATCCCAACCTGGGCGTGATCGACGCCTACGCCACCTTGCGCACGGGGGACACCCTGCACGCCGTCCGCGCCTCGGACGCCCTCGGCGAGGACCGGATGCGGCTCGCCGTCGGCCCGCTGCGCATCGAGGTCGCCGAGCCGCTGCGCCGGCTGCGCCTGACCTGCGCGGACGAGCAGCTGTCGTACGACCTCACGTGGACGGCCGCCTTCCCGGCCCTGTGGGAGCCGCACCACCTCCAGCGCCGAGGCGACCGGCTCACCCTGGAAGGCCGCCGCTTCGTCCAGGCCGGCACCGCCGAGGGCGTGATCCGGGCCCGGGGAGCGGAGTTCCGGGTCACCGCTCAGGACTGGACCGGCACCCGGGACCGCAGCTGGGGCGTGCGGCCGATCCCCGGCGAGGACGGCGGACCGCTCGCCGAGGAGCATCCCACCGAGGGCTTCCACTGGATCTGGTGCCCGGTCCGCTTCGAGGACCGCTTCCTCATGGTCATCACCCAGGAGGACGCCGACGGACACCGCTCCCTGAACGACGCCACCCTGGTCCGCCCCGGCCACCGTGACCGCCAACTGGGCTGGCCCCAGGCCGAGATCACCTACCGTCCCGGCACCCGCCACCCCGAACACGCCATCATCCATCTGGGTGACGCACGCAGCTCGCAGAGACTTGACGTCGAGATCCTGGCCTCCTCCCCGCTCGCCGTCGGCGCCGGCTATCCGCCCGCCGACGACTGGCAGCACGGCACCTGGCGCGGGCCCGGCTGGACCGACCGCCGTACCTACGACATGACCGTGCCCCAGCCGCTCGCCGCCTACGGGGTCACCGACCACTCGGCCCGCTTCCGGCTCGACGGACGGACCGGCCACGGCATCTTCGAGCACGGCTCGTTCGGCCGGCACGACCCGAGCGGCTTCACCGGCTTCGACTCGGTCGCACCCTGAGGAAGGAGTGCGTCATGGCCACCGCACCACGTCCGCGCACCAGTACCCGCGATCCCGGGGAACTGGCCCGGCGCCTCACGGCCTGGCTGGGCACCCGGCTGCCCGGCGCCAGGGCCACCGCGGTCACCGTCCCCGCCTCCAACGGCATGTCCAGCGAGACCCTGCTGTTCGACATCGAGCACCCCCGAGCGGCGTCGCGCGCCTGTGCGTTGCGGCTGGCGGCGGACCCCTCGGCGTACACCGTCTTCCCGGAGTACGACATGGCCCGCCAGTACCGCACCCTGCGCCTGGTGGCCGAACACACGGACGTGCCCGTACCCCGGGTGCTCTGGCTCGAGGAGGACCCGGGCCCGCTCGGGGCGCCGTTCTTCGTCATGGAACGGGTGGCGGGACGGGTGCCGCCGGACGTCATGCCGTACACGTACGAGGGCAGTTGGCTGCACGCGGCGAGTGACGCCGAGCGTGAGCGCCTGGAAGCGGCGACGATCGGACTGCTGGCCCGGCTGCACGACCAAGTACCGCCCGCGGAGGCGGAGTTCATGATGCTCCCCGGTGAGGGTGACACCCTGCGCCGGCATGTCACGGCCCAACGCGCCTACTACGCCTGGGTGACCGACGGTCTGCCCCGCTCCCCGCTCATCGAGGCCGCCTTCGACCGGCTCGAGCGACTGTGGCCGCGCGAGCCCGGCGAACCCGTCCTCACCTGGGGCGACGCACGCATCGGGAATGTGGTCTACGACGGTTTCGACCCCGTCGCGGTCCTCGACTGGGAGATGGCGGCGCTCGCCCCGCGCGAGGTCGACCTCGGCTGGACGGTCTATCTGCACCGCTTCTTCCAGGACCTCACGGTCGCCTCCGGGCAGCGCGGACTGCCCGGACTCCTGCGCCGCGACCGGGTCGAGGCCCGGTACGCGGACCGGACCGGGCACACCCCGCGGGACATGGACTTCTACATCCTCTACGCCGCCCTGCGGCACGCGATCGTCATGCTGCGCATCGCCTACCGCCAGGCGTACTTCGGCGAAGTGGCCGTCCCGGCGGACCCGGACACACTGATCCTGCACCACGACAGCCTGCGCGCCATGGTGCAAGGCACCTACGGGAGTTGAGCCGGGGCCGGCCGGAAGGAACTCAGGCGGCCCGGTCGCCCATCGCCGGCACGCGCATCGGGCGCGAGCCCGGGCCGCCGACGTGCGAGAAGGGCTGCGTCCGCCAGTCCAGTCCCTGGGGGAGCGTCAACAGCAGGGCGGTGTCCTGCTCCTGCGGCTCGAAGGACTCGTCGGCGGGGCGGGCGTCGGCCGCCGCACGGCCCGTCCCCGCACAGGCCGTGAGCCCGAACGGGTTCCACGGCGAGACGCACAGCGCGTGCTCCGGCAGGACCTCCTCGTCCGCCAGCAGCGCGATCGGCTGCGCGCAGTCCGGGCAGATCACCCGGTACATCTCGAAGGTGTCGTAGGCGTCCAGCTCCTCGTCGAAGGCGTCGGGTTCGACGTCCTCCGGCTCGGGCTCGACGACCGGCAGCTGCCGCTTGGACGTGCTGCGACCAGGGCGATGGACACTCTGCATGGGATTCTCCCCCTAAGGCTGGGCCGTGAAGGCGCTGCGGCCTCGACCACAGCAAGCACTTCCCGTCCGCCCTCGGCGGTAATCACGAGAACATCACGGAGCCTGTTCGAAGGGTGTGGCATTCGTCACATGCCACATGCAGGTGCGCACGGCGGGCGGTTGGCAGTGCTTTTTGTATCGAACCGGCCATGACCTGCGCTCTCGGCTATCCCAGGAGATCAACCGCACGGTAGGTTTTGGCGCCATGGAGGAGCTGGACCGACAGATCGTGCAGCTGCTCGTCAAGGACGGGCGGATGAGCTACACAGACCTGGGCAAGGCCACGGGCCTGTCCACGTCGGCCGTGCACCAGCGGGTGCGCCGGCTGGAACAGCGTGGCGTCATCCGCGGCTATGCCGCGGTGGTCGACCCCGAGGCCGTCGGACTGCCGCTGACCGCTTTCATTTCGGTGAAACCGTTCGACCCCAGCGCCCCCGACGACATCGCGGACCGCCTGGCCGGTGTCCCCGAGATCGAGGCCTGCCACAGCGTCGCCGGCGACGAGAACTACATCCTCAAGGTCCGCGTGGCCACCCCGCACGAACTGGAGGAGCTGCTGGCCAGGCTGCGCAGCCTGGCGGGAGTGTCGACCCGGACGACGGTCGTACTGTCGACGCCGTACGAGGCACGGCCGCCGAAGATCTAGCCCGGGCGGCCGCCCGCCCGCCCCAGGTGCGGCTCCGCCCCGACGGCGAGGGAAACTGTCGGTCATGAGTGAGCGCACCGCCGAGCCCCCCAAGACCGTCCTCCTGCGCCGCGGCGAGGTGCACAGCCCCGCGGACCCCTTCGCGACCGCGATGGTCGTGGAAGCGGGCCAAGTCGCCTGGGTCGGCTCCGAGGGCGCCGCCGACGCCTTCGCCGACGGTGTGGACGAGGTGGTCGACCTGGACGGCGCCCTCGTCACCCCGGCCTTCACCGACGCCCATGTGCACACCACCGCCACCGGCCTCGCCCTGACCGGCCTCGACCTCTCCTCGGCGCCCTCGCTGGAGGCCGCTCTCGCC
Organism: Streptomyces sp. FXJ1.172; assembly: GCF_001636945.3. Lineage (NCBI taxonomy): Bacteria > Bacillati > Actinomycetota > Actinomycetes > Kitasatosporales > Streptomycetaceae > Streptomyces > Streptomyces sp. FXJ1.172. Next base: position 7,530,661 of record NZ_CP119133.2, read on the forward strand.
CTGGTCCGCGAGTTCGCCCCCGCCCGCCCGGACGACCGCGTCCTGCTGGGCCACGGCTGGGACGCCGCCCGCTGGCCCGGCGGCCGCCCCCCGACACGCGCCGAACTCGACGAGGCCACCGGCGGCCGCCCGCTGTACCTGTCCCGCATCGACGTCCACTCGGCGGTCGTCACCACCGCCCTGCTGGACCTGGTCCCCGGCGACGTCCCGCGCACCGACGCCCCGCTCACCCGGGACGACCACCACGCCGTACGCCGGGCCGCGCTCGAGGCCATCACCCCGGCCCAGCGCGCCGAGGCCCAGCGCACCGCCCTGGCCCGTGCGGCCTCCCTCGGCATCGGCTCGGTGCACGAGTGCGGCGGCCCGCAGATCTCCTCCGAGGACGACTTCACCGCCCTGCTCCGGCTCGCCGCCGAGCTGCCGGGCCCACGGGTCGTCGGCTACTGGGCCGAGCAGAATGCCGACCGGGCCCGGGAACTGGGCGCCGCGGGCGCGGCCGGCGATCTCTTCGCCGACGGCGCCCTCGGCTCGCACACCGCCTGTCTGCACGAGCCGTACGCCGACGCCGCGCACACCGGCACCGCCTACCTGGACGCCGAGGCCGTCGCCGCCCATGTGGTCGCCTGCACCGAGGCGGGCCTGCAGGCCGGCTTCCACGCCATCGGTGACGCCGCGGTGAGCGCCGTCGTGGAGGGTGTGCGCGCCGCCGCCGAGAAGCTCGGCCTTGCCCGCGTCCGCGCCGCCCGCCACCGCGTCGAACACGCCGAGATGCTCACCCCTGAGACCGTCGCCGGCTTCGCCGAACTGGGCCTGATCGCCTCCGTGCAGCCCGGCTTCGACGCCCTGTGGGGCGGCGAGGAGGGCATGTACGCCCGGCGGCTCGGCGCCGAGCGGGCCCGCACCCTCAACCCCTTCGCGGCCCTGCTGCGGGCCGGTGTGCCACTCGCCTTCGGCTCCGACAGCCCGGTCACCCCCCTCGACCCCTGGGGCACCGTGCGCGCAGCCGCGTTCCACCGCACGCCCGAGCACCGGGTCTCCGTGCGCGCCGCGTTCACGGCCCATACGCGCGGCGGCTGGCGGGCCGTGGGACGGGACGACGCAGGGGTCCTGGTGCCGGGCGCCCCCGCCGACTACGCCGTCTGGCGCACCGACGACCTGATCGTCCAGGCCCCCGACGACCGGGTGGCCCGCTGGTCGACCGACCCGCGCTCGGGCACCCCCGGACTGCCCGACCTCACCCCGGGCCACGACCTGCCGGTCTGTCTGCGCACGGTGGTGGGCGGACGGACGGTGTTCGTACGGCCGGGCGAGTGATCTACGGGGGTGGCGCGGCGGCCGCCGGTCGCCGCTGCCGCGCCGCCCGACCTGGGCATCCTCTGGGCTGGACCCGCCGCATGGGCCGTCGTAGCAGGCCAGAGGGCTATTGACAGTCGGCGGCCGGGGGCCGGTAGGTTCGTCCGAGTCCACCACCGGACGCCCGACCGGGGAGCGTTCACGCCACTCGTCGCAGCGCCGCTGGGTCAGGGACGGTGTGCCGCACCGGGGCACCGTCACTGGGAGCCAGGCTCAGCGCCCGCGCCGACGAGGGAACGTTCCGGCCGGTCGGCAAGGTGTGACCCGGGTGGGGCCCGGTCGCTCAGTAGACAACGGCTTTCGGTCGATCCGCAGCCAGCGGGTCCCAGGTCGGCCCGAAGGGCGCCGGGCCCCCATCCGCCGTGGTGGAAAGGTACTGAATGCCCGCCATGAAGGTGCCGAAAAACACATTCTTACCCCACTCTTGTGGAATCGACACCGCCATACGAACGGGCCCGGTGCGACCTGCCGGTCCGCGAGCACTATGGTGGACCCCTGCGTACGACCAGAAGGGGCAGCAGTGAACGACGGCGACGGGACCCTGGACTCCAAGAGCCAGGGGAGGCAGTTCGGTCCGCTCGGCACGGCCTTGGTGATCATTCCGACCTACAACGAGGCGGAGAACATCAAGACGATCGTCGGCCGGGTACGCAAGGCCGTCCCCGAGGCGCACGTGCTGATCGCGGACGACAACAGCCCGGACGGCACCGGCAAGCTCGCCGACGAACTGGCCGCCGAGGACGCAAACGTCCAGGTCATGCACCGCAAGGGCAAGGAAGGCCTCGGCGCCGCCTACCTCGCGGGCTTCCGCTGGGGCCTGGAGCGCGACTACGGCGTGCTGGTCGAGATGGACGCCGACGGCTCCCACCAGCCCGAGGAGCTGCCCCGGCTGCTCACCGCCCTCAAGGGCGCCGACCTGGTGCTCGGCTCCCGCTGGGTGCCGGGCGGCCGGGTGGTCAACTGGCCCAAGTCCCGCGAGTTCATCTCCCGCGGCGGCAGCCTCTACTCCCGCCTCGCCCTCGACCTGCCGCTGCGCGACATCACCGGCGGCTACCGGGCCTTCCGGCGCGAGACCCTGGAGGGCCTGGGCCTCGACGAGGTCGCCTCGCAGGGCTACTGCTTCCAGGTCGACCTGGCCCGCCGCGCCGTCAAGGCCGGCTACCACGTCGTCGAGGTCCCGATCACGTTCGTCGAGCGCGAACTCGGCGACTCCAAGATGAGCAAGGACATCCTCATCGAGGCGCTGTGGCGGGTCACCACCTGGGGCGTCGGCGAGCGCGTCGCCAAGCTCAAGGGCAAGGGCAAGCGGGCCTGACGTCCGCCGCTCACAGTGGCTGATCAACCCCTTATCCCGCGCTGAGCCGGGGCCAGGCACACTGGGAGCATGACGACTGGCGCTCCGACCTCTCCGTATTCCCTCCGGCCCCGGCGTTCCCGGCTGCGCAGGTTCCTGCCGCTCGGGGTCGCCGCGTGGCTGGTGCTGGAGATCTGGCTGCTGACCCTGGTCGCGGGCGCGGCGGGGGGCCTGGCCGTGTTCCTGCTGCTCGTCGCGGGCTTCGTTGCCGGTTCCGTGGTCATCAAGCGGGCGGGCCGCCGTGCCTTCCAGAGCCTGAACGAGGCCCTGCAGCGGGGCGGCTCCCCCAAGCGGGGCGGTGGCAACGGCCTGATGATGCTCGGCGGCCTGCTGCTGATGATCCCCGGCCTGGTCTCCGACGTCGTCGGTCTCCTCCTGCTGCTCCCGCCGGTCCAGAAGGCCGTCGGCCGGTATGCCGAGGGCGCCCTGGACAAGCGTCTGCGCGCAGCGGGTCCGGGCAGCCTGGGTGATGCCTTCCAGCAGGCCCGTATGCACCGCCCCGACGGCAAGGTGGTGCAGGGCGAGGTCATCCGCGAGGACCGGCCGGAGCCGGGGGAGCCGGGCGGACAGTGGCCGCCGCTGGCGCGCTGAGCGCGTCTCCCGCGTCCACACGCGTCTGTCCCGTGTCCACACCGGACGCAGCCACACCAAAACCGCGGGCGCCGTACGTCAACTCGACGTACGGCGCCCGCGGTTGTTGTTTCAGCGTGCGCTGTATCCCAGCCCCGCAGGGACTAGGCGGACTTACGGCTGTCCCGAGGGTGAACCGCGATGTTCATCGCCCCCGAGCGCAGAACCGCCAGGCGCTCCTCGAGGACCTCTTCGAGTTCCTCACGGGTGCGCCGCTCCATCAGCATGTCCCAGTGCGTACGCGCGGGCTTGGCCTTCTTCTCCTCAGGGCCGTCGCCGTCGACGAGGAGTGCCTGGGCCCCGCAGACTTTGCACTCCCACTCCGGCGGGATCTCCGCCTCGACCGAGAAGGGCATCTCGAAGCGGTGCCCCTTCTCACATGCGTACTCCACGGCCTGGCGCGGGGCCAGGTCGATACCGCGGTCCGTCTCGTAGCTGGTCACCACGAGGCGCGTACCGCGAAGAGCTCGCTCACTCATGAATCGTGCCTCCCGGGCTTGTCGCCCACAGGACAGGTGTCGCTGTCGTCGTCATCCGGTCAACGTCCGGTCGGCGGTAAAGATTCCCGTTCCGAGTCCCGTTCCGGGTCATGCGTCGCCGTCGTAGCCGCCCCTTGTTGTACCCACCAGCGCCCGGTTTGTCACATCTGCTAGCAGATGTCACCCAGCGTTTCGGCATCTTTGACGCGCAGTAACGGTACGCCTGGCAGGCCAAACGCGTACACTACCGCCCTTTCGCCTCGAGCGCTAAATCCGCGCTAGATCTTCTCGGGGACCGGGTTCCCGGCCTCGGCGATCGCCCGCCGCACCGGGACCCGGGCGAGCAGGGTGAAGCCGATGACGAAGAAGGCCACCAGCGAGATGATCGCGGAGCGGTAGCTTCCGGTCAGCTGGTAGGTCACGCCGAACAGCAGCGGCCCGAGCCAGCTCATCCCGCGGTCGCTCATCTCGTACGCCGAGAAGTACTCGGCCTCCTTGCCGGGCGGCACCAGGTGGGAGAACAGCGACCGGGACAACGCCTGGCTGCCGCCGAGGACCAGACCGATCCCGCCGGCCAGCACGAAGAAGAACACCGGCGCCTTCGCGGGCAGGAAGTAACCGGCCGCCAGGGTGACCGTCCAGGCCACCAGCGAGCCCAGGATCGTGCGCTGTGCGCCGTGCGTCCGCGCCAGCCGCCCCATCGCCAGTGCCCCGGCCACGGCCAGCACCTGCACCAGCAGCACCGCCACGATGAGCGTCGACTGCCCGAGCCCCAGCTCCTGGGAGCCGTAGACCGAGGCCTGGGAGATCACCGTCTGGATGCCGTCGTTGTAGATCAGGTACGCCAGCAGGAACGCCAGCGTCAGCGGATGCCGCCGCATGTCCCGGACCGTCGCCGCGAACTGGCGCAGCCCGGGTGCCGTCGCGCGCTCCACGCGCGTGTGCCGGTCGCGCAGCCTGCGCAGCGGTACGAGGGTGAAGGCGCCCCACCACAGGCCCGCCGCGGCCAGGCAGATCCGCACCGCCTCGGTCTGGGACAGGCCGAAGGAGCCGTGCGCCGAGTACAGCACCAGGTTGCCGACGAGGACCGAGGAGCCCGCGGCGTAACCGAAGGCCCAGCCCCGCGAGGAGATCGCGTCGCGTTCCTCGGGCGGGGCGATCTGCGGCAGGTAGGAGTTGTAGAGCATCATCCCGACGGACTGCGCCGCGTTGGCCACGACGAGGAGCACCCCACCGAGCAGATACCGGTGGCCGTCGAGGAAGAACATGCCCGTGGTCGCGGCCGCGCCGGTGTACGCGGCCGCCGCGAGCAGCGGTTTCTTGCGGCCCGTGCGGTCGGCCGCGCTGCCCACGAGCGGCATCAGCACGACGGCCAGGATCACCGAGAGGGACACGGAGTAGGCGAAGAAGGAACCCGCCCGCACCGGAACGCCCAGTGGGTGCACATAGCCGTCGGCGTCCGCGGCCCGCTCGGCGACCGAGGTGAGGTAGGGCCCCAGGAAGACCGTGAGGACGCTGGTCGAGTAGACCGAGCAGGCCCAGTCGTAGACGTACCAGCCGCGTTGCTCGCGCCTGAGAGCGGCGGTCTCGTCCGCCGTCCGTGTGCGCACGGTGTCGGTTTCCACCCGTGCCCTCGCTTCCCCGTTCTTCTGCGAAGGCTCGGGCCGGAGGCGGCCGGGTCGTCAGACCCAGACGCCGCGGTCTTCCATGACCTTGCGCAATGTGTCGATGTGATCGGTCATGATGCCATCGACGCCCAGTTCCAGGAGCCGGTGCATCCGTTCCGGTTCGTTGATCGTCCACACGTGCACATGCAGCCCGCGCGCGTGGGCCGCGCGCACGAAGCGCTGGTCGACCACCGGCACGCCCGACTGGGCCTCGGGCACCTGGGCGGCGACGGCGGACCGGCGCACGGCGGCCGGCAGGCCCCACGAGCGCAGCCGCAGGCTGACCACCCCGCGCGTGCCGAACGAGGTGGCCAGGCGCGGCCCGGCCAGCCGCTGGGCGCGCAGTACCCGCGCCTCGGAGAAGGAGCCCACGCACACCCGGTCCCAGGCGTCCCTGCGCTCGATCAGGTCCAGCAGGGGCCGCAGGGCGGGCTCCGCCTTGACGTCGACGTTCCAGCGGACCTCGGGGAAGGTCTCCAGCAACTCCTCGAACAACGGCACCGGTTCACGCCCGCCCACGCGCGCGTGCCGTACGTCCTCCCACGGCAGGTCCGCGATCCGGCCCGCGCCGTCGGTGACCCGGTCCAGAGTCGAGTCGTGGAAGGCGACGAGGCGGCCGTCCGCCGTGGCGTGCACGTCGGTCTCGATGTACCGGTAGCCCATCTCGACCGCGCGCCGGAACTGCGCCACGGTGTTCTCGATGCCGTCGGCGGCCCCGCCCCGGTGGGCGAAGGGTATGGGGCCGGGGTGGTCGAGGTAGGGATGGCGCTGCGAGGGTGTCGTGAGGGTCACGGACGCAGTATCACTCGTTCCGGTGTCGCTTCGGCAACGACCGTGCTTCGGGTCGATGCCGCCGGGGCGGCGAACACCCGCAGGAAGAACTGGGCCAGCGGGCCGATGGACACCGCGTACAGCACGGTTCCCACCCCGATGGTGCCGCCCAGGGCGAAGCCGGTGGCCACCACCGCCACCTCGATGGTCGTCCGTATCAGCCGGATCGACCGGCCGGTGCGCCGGTGCAGCCCGGTCATCAGGCCGTCGCGCGGGCCGGGGCCGAAGCGCGCGGAGATGTACAGGCCGGTGGCCGCGCCGTTCAGCACGATGCCCGCGAGCAGCAGCGGGACGCGTACGGCGAAGGCGTGCGCGTCCGGGACCAGCGTGAGCGTGCCGTCCATGGCGAAGCCGATGACGAGCACGTTGGAGACCGTGCCGAGTCCCGGGCGCTGGCGCAGCGGGATCCACAGCAGCAGCACCGCCGCTCCCACGATGGTCAGCACCACGCCGATGCTCAGTCCGGTCAGCTCCGCGAGCCCCTGGTGCAGCACGTTCCAGGGCTCCAGGCCGAGGCCTGCCCGCACGAGCAGCGCGGAACTGGCGCCGTACAGCATGAGCCCGGCGTACAGCTGGATCAACCGTCGGCCGAGACGGTCCGGAGTGGACATGAGATACCCCCCTGGGTGGTGGCGGTGGCCTGACTCGTGACACTCTGTGGCTTGGGATGGAGAGCCATCCATGGCCAATTCGGGGAAGGTGGACTGATCTTCATGGCGCAGTGGACCTCTGCGATGGGTGCCGCGCAACTCGCCCGGCTGCTCAACTCCCAGCAGGACCGCCCGGCCGGCCCGGGCACCCGCCGCCCGCCCGCCTACCGAGCCCTGGCCGACGGCGTCCGGCTGCTGGTGCTCGAAGGGCGCGTGCCGGTCGCCGCCCGCCTCCCCGCGGAACGCGAACTGGCCCTCGCCCTGTCCGTGAGCCGCACCACCGTCGCGGCCGCGTACGAGGCCCTGCGCAGCGAGGGCTTCCTGGAGTCCCGGCGCGGCGCCGGCAGCTGGACCGCCGTACCGGCAGGGAACCCGATTCCGGCCCGTGGTCTCGAACCCCTGCCCCCGGAGGCGCTGGGCTCGATGATCGACCTGGGCTGTGCCTCACTCCCGGCCCCTGAGCCATGGCTCACCCGTGCCGTGCAGGGTGCCCTGGAGGAACTTCCCCCGTACGCGCACACGCACGGCGACTACCCGGCCGGGCTGCCCGCCCTGCGTGCGATGATCGCCGAGCGCTACACCGCGCGCGGGATCCCCACCATGCCCGAGCAGATCATGGTGACGACCGGCGCGATGGGCGCCATCGACGCGATCTGCCACCTCTTCGGCGGCCGTGGTGAGCGCATCGCGGTCGAGTCCCCGTCCTACGCCAACATCCTGCAGCTGATGCGCGAGGCGGGCGCCCGGCTGGTTCCGGTCGCGATGGCCGAGGGCCTCACCGGCTGGGACATGGACCGCTGGCGCCAGGTGCTGCGCGAGGCCGCGCCGCGCATCGCCTACGTGGTCGCCGACTTCCACAACCCCACCGGCGCGCTCGCCGACGAGGACCAGCGGCGCCGGCTGGTGGACGCGGCGCGCTCGGCCGGCACGGTGCTGGTCGCGGACGAGACGATGTCCGAGCTGTGGCTGGAGGAGGACCTCGGGGCGACGGGCATGCCGCGTCCCGTGTGCGGGTTCGACCCGGCCGGCTCCACGGTGATCACGGTCGGCTCGGCCAGCAAGGCGTTCTGGGCGGGCATGCGCATCGGCTGGGTGCGCGCGGCGCCGGACGTGATCCGCAGCCTGGTCGCCGCGCGGGCCTACGCCGACCTCGGCACCCCGGTGCTGGAGCAGCTGGCCGTCAACTGGCTTTTCAGTACGGGGGGTTGGGCGCAGGCGGTCGAACTGCGGCGCGCCCAGGCCCGGGAGAACCGGGACGAGCTGGTGGCGGCACTCCGTCGCGAACTGCCGGCCTGGGAGTTCGAGGTGCCGCAGGGCGGGCTCACCCTGTGGGTCCGGGCCGGGGGCCTGTCCGGATCCCGGCTCGCCGAAGCGGGCGAACGGACCGGCGTCCGCGTGCCCTCCGGGCCTCGCTTCGGCGTGGACGGCGCGTTCGAGGGCTATGTGCGACTGCCGTTCACCGTCGGGGGAGCGGTGGCGGAGGAAGCGGCGATTCGGCTGGCCGCCGCGGCCCGGCTGGTGGAGACGGGGGCCACCGGGGCGACGGAAGCGCCGCGGACGTTCGTGGCCTGACACCTGCGGTCGCACGGATCCCCGCGCGGCTTCGGGGGCACGGGGTCCGCATCAGGGTCCCTCATCGGGGTCCCTTACGAGGTCTCCTACGAGGTCTCCGCCCCCACGGTGTCCCCCACGGCGTCCGCGGACACCGCCGGCTTGGTCAGATCCGCCGGCTGCGCCTCCACGGCGGAGGCCCGTGGGGGCAGCAGGTCCAGCACCGCGGCCCGGTCGGCGTCGCTCGTGGCGTCGTCGTACGGGTCCGGTGTCCTCGGCACCTGAAGCCGTAGCACCGGGCCGGAGCCCAGGCGCGCGTACCCGCGTCCCGGCGGCATGTCCCCGAGCGGCGTCGTGTGCGCAGGGGCGCCCAGGACCGCCTCCACCTGCCGGGGCGTCGCGGACCCGAGCACGACACGCGCGCGTGTGTGCTGCCGTACCGCGTCGCTCAGCGTCTCCGCGCTGTCGAACTGCTCGGCCACGACGACGGTCATGTTCGCCGCGCGGCCGTGCCGCAGCGGTACCTGGAGCAGTTCCTGCGGATCCTTGCGCCCGTCCGAAGCGGCGAGGTGCGCGAAGACCGCCGGGCGGTCCAGCAGGATCCACAGCGGACGCCGGGTGTCCGCCGGCGGCGGATCGCCCGCCTGCCGGGCCAGATTGATGGCGATGAGCCGCCGCTCGGTCTCCTGCGCGGCCCATTCCAGGCTCGCCAGGGCGCCGGGCAGGGCGCACTCCACGGCCAGTACGCCGTCCCGGCCGGTCAGGCACGCGTACTCGCCGGTGCCGCCGCCGTCGACGACGAGGACGTCGCCGTGGCGCAGGGCCTGCAGGGCGATGGAGCGCAGCAGGGTCGACGCCCCGCAGCCGGGGTGGCCCATGGCCAGCAGGTGCGGCTCGGTGGAGCGCACGCCGGTGCGCCAGACGACCGGCGGAACGTCGATCTGTTCCTCGCCGTAGGCGAGGGGGAGCGTGCGCTGCACCTCGCTCGCGTCGGTGAAGCCGAGGACGGTCTCGCCCGGCGCGGTGACGAAGTGCTGGGCGGTGATGTCGGTGGGCAGCGGGGCGAGGACGGTGACGGTGAGCTGGTTGCCCTCCTCGTCCCAGGCGAAGCGGTACTCGCGGCCGCGTCCGGCCTTGGCGGTGAGCAACTGCTCGATCCGCGCCCGGACCTCGGGCTCGCCGTCCGGGAAGTAGGCGGGGTAGCGGATCACGAGATGGCCGACACGTCCGCCGTCGTCGAACTCGTGTTCCGTGAAGGCCTTCTCCCACTCCCCGCCGTGCGCGTACAGCGGCGCCGGGTCCTCGGGGCTGGAGAAGTACGGCACCAGAGCCTCGTAGAGGATCTGGAGCCGTTCGAGCTGCGACTCGTCCGGCCCCTCGGGGGCCGGTTCGGTGCGGTCACGGCCGTACCAGGCCGCCGCCGCCATCACGGTGATGACGGCGAGCAGCGGGCCGTACGGCACCAGCGCCACGGCCAGGACCAGGGAGGCAACCAGGAACAGCAGTGGCCCGCGCCTGTCCTTGGGCGTGTCCGCCCACTTGCGCTGTCCGACCGAGGCCAGCCGGCGCAGTCCGCGCGTGACGGTGATCAGCGGGTGGAGGACGTCGGTGGCGCTGTCGGCCGCAGTCCGGGCCAGCTCCCGGCTCCGGGCGATCTGCGTCCGGGCGATCCGGGCGCTGTCCTTGCTCAGAATGCGGGGGAGGGGGCGCCGGGCCACTGCTGTCTCCTGACGGTGCGTGCGGGAGGGGCGGGCGGGGTCAGAACTTGATGCCTCCGAGGAGGCTCGCCAGGCTCTCTCCGCCGGCCTTGATGCTCGGGGCGATGCCCGTGCTGGCCAGGTAGAAGCCGAACAGGGCCGACGTGCATGCGTGCGAGCCCTTGAGGCCGTCCTTTCGAAAGAAGAGGAAGACGACGACGCCGAGCAGCATGACGCCTGAGACGGAGAGGATCATTTCGGGCCTCCTGGTGTCGAAGGTGGGGGACAGTCACCATGAGTTCTTCCAGGATCACAGGATGTATCCATACGATAAAAGGTGCAAATGGGTGAAATACGGCCCATTTCAACCAGTTGGCGGAGCGGCCTCGCCCCGGTTGGCCGGGGCCGGCGGCGCCGGCGTGGCCCGTGGGTGATCTTTACCTCGGGCACATCGGGTCATGTGCCACGCGAGCCAGTACTCTGGCGATTCACTCGTACGGCCGTGTTCCGCTCGCTGCCGTACGCTCCCTGCAGTTCCCGAAGTTTCCAGGAGAGGCGGTCCGGCCGATGAGCGAAGCCCCCGACCCCGAGGTCGTGGAGCTGGCGACCAAGATCTTCGATCTGGCCCGGCAGGGGCAGACCGAGGCGCTCGTGGCGTACGTGGACGCCGGCGTTCCGGCCAGCCTCACCAACGACCGCGGCGACTGCCTGGTGATGCTCGCCGCCTATCACGGCCACGCCGACGCGGTGCGCGCGCTGCTCGCCCGCGGCGCGGCGGCGGACCGGGTCAACGACCGAGGCCAGACCCCTCTCGCGGGTGCTGTCTTCAAGGGCGAGACCGAGGTCATCAAGGCGCTCCTGGAGGGTGGGGCCGATCCCGCCGCCGGAACGCCCTCGGCGGTCGACACCGCCCGGATGTTCGGCAGGACGGAACTCCTGGAACTGTTCGGCGCACACTGATGCACATGTCCTGACCAGGTACGACACACAAAACGGGGGAGGCGGTACAAGGCCGCCGGAAATACGGTCGCGGCAGCACACACCGCGGGTCATCATGACGACGTGATTCACGGACGCGATGGCTGGGCAGGTGTTGCCGCACCGCGCGGGCCGTGATGCGGTCCGCATGGGCCACCGACGAGAGGCAGAGAGAAATGGTCTACAGCAAGCAAGAGACGGCGGGCGCTCCGACGTTGTGTCACGCGGCCAGGTAGTGCGTGTTCCCCGGTTGCGTCGACGCTTGATGTGAGGCTGTTTCCCATGTTCGATCCGGTCATAGCGCCCAGCGGTACGCTGCTCGGCCTGCTCCAGCGGGGCCGTGGCGACGGCACCTTGCACGCGCTCACCGCCCCGCGCGCCGAGGCGCTCGCGGCCCTCAACCACTGTGTGCTGCGCGACCCCCGCCACGACTGGCAGGTGGAGAACCGCTCCCTGTACTACGCCCGGCTCTACCTCGACCTGAACGGCGAGCTGGACGCGATCGAGGCGCACCTCTTCGACCCCGAGGACCTCCTCGACACCGACGAGTCCCGCACCGGCCTCGCTCTCGCCGTGCTCGGTCATCTCGCCTCCTACGGCAGGCTTGACGCACTCGAACTGCTGCGCAGGTACGCCGCCCACGGCGCCAACTGGGCCTGGGCCCTGGACGAGCTGGCCCTCAGGGACGACGACGCGGGCCTTCGCGCCCTCGCCGCGCCGGTGCTGGCCCGTTTCGCCACCGATGCCCAGGGCGAGGCCGAACTGGCCACCGTCGTCCGGGACGCCTTCGAGCCACGGCCGTGGCGGCTGTGGGCGGAGGATCCGCGCGAATCGATCGCCACGCGCGTGCGTGCCGCGCAGGAGACCGGCTGTTTCGACCGCTGGCAGCGGCAGATGCGGCCCACCGGCCCCCGGCCCGGATGGAGCGTGCGCGCCGTCTTCGAGTGGGCCCAGCAGGGCATGGACCGCGGCGCCGCCCTCCACGTGCCGGCCGCCCGCTGTCTGGTCGCCGTGGCCGGCCCCGAGGACCGCCCGGAGATCCTGCAGGCCGCTCGCGGCGGCATCGACGGAGCCCGCTGCACCGCACTGCGCTACCTCGCCGACGGCAACGACCCCGCAGCCCTCGACCTGATCGAGGCCGCGGTCGCCGACGGCACGACGGTCGTCGTGGAGGCCGCCGTCGACGCCTTCGAACGGATGCGCAGCGTCGCCGCCGTCGAGCGTGCCCGCCGCTGGGCCCAGCGCCCCGACGCGCTCGGTGCCGCCGCCGGCCGCATGCTCGCCTGCCGCGGCGGGGCGCGCGACAAGGACCTGGTCCTCGGCGCCCTGCGCGAGGCCGTACGCGGCGAGGGGCCCGACGCACCCACCCTGTGGACCCTCGTCGACGGCGCCGGACGCCTCGGCATCGCCTGCGCGGCCCCCGTCCTGCGGCACATCTACCGCGAGACGGCCTCCTCCCACCTGCGCGGCAGCGCCGCCCGCGCCCTGGCCGCCACCGACCCCTCCTTCGCCACCGGCTTCGCCGTCGAATGCCTGTGGGACTGCGAGGAGACCACCCGCGAGATCGCCGCCCGGCACGCCGAGACCGGTGATGCCCGGGTCGTGGAGCGCCTGCGCCGCCTGGCCGCCGATCCGGCCGAGGAGGACGAGGTGCAGACAGCGGTGCGCAGCCGCTTCGGCCCCGACACCGCCGCCGACTGACCCCTGCGCACCGTCGCGGTTCCGGGCGGACGACCGCCCGCCATGTGAACACCGGGTGACCCGCGGGTCAGGCGGCCATGACGGCCGTCTGGCCCGCTCGGGTGTGCAGCCCAACGCTCATGGGACGTTCCCCGAGCGGAAAGATCGACGTTGACGCGGCCACGTCCTGCGCGGCGACAACACCCGTATGCGTGTCGTCATCGTGACCGAATCCTTTCCCCCCGATGTGAACGGCGTGGCCCACTGCGCGCTCCAGACCGCCCGGCACCTCGTAGATCGCGGTCACTCCCCGCTCGTCGTCGCGCCGGCCCCCGCCCCCGGCAGCGCGCCGGACACGGACGCCCCGTGCCCGGTCGTCCGTGTCCCCTCGCTCCCCCTTCCCGGCTACCCCCAGGTCCGCGTCGCCCTCCCCAGTCGACGCCTCGCCGCGGCTCTCCTCGACCACCGCGCTGACCTGGTCCATCTCGCCAGCCCCTTCGTCCTCGGCGTCCGCGGCATGGCCGCCGCCGCCCGGCTCGGCATCCCCGCCGTCGCCGTCTACCAGACCGATCTCGCCGGGTACGCGCGTACGTACATGGGCGCCGGGGAGGCGGCGGCCTGGCGGCGGATCCGCTCCGTGCACGCCGCCGCCGACCGCACCCTGGCTCCCTCCAGCGCCGCCCTCGCCGACCTCGAAACCCACGGCGTCCCCCGGGTCCGGCTGTGGCCACGCGGCGTGGACACCATACGTTTCCGGCCAGGGCACCGTGACGAGGCACTGCGCCGCGAACTCGCCCCGGACGGCGAGCTGATCGTCGGCTACGTCGGCCGGCTCGCTCCCGAGAAACACGTCGAACTGCTCGCCGGCGTCTGCGGACTGGAAGGCGTCAAGGTCGTGGTCGTCGGCGACGGGCCGAGCCACGCCCATCTGACCGAGGCCCTGCCCGGCGCCGTCTTCCTCGGCCGCCGCACCGGCCCCGAACTCGCCCGGATCTTCGCCTCGCTGGACGTCTTCGCGCACACCGGCCCCTTCGAGACGTTCTGCCAGACCGTCCAGGAGGCCATGGCCAGCGGCGTCCCGGTCGTCGCGCCCGCGGCCGGCGGTCCGCTGGACCTGGTCGCCCACGAGCACACCGGACTGCTCGTCCCGCCGCGCGAGGCCGCCGCCGTGACTCAGGCCGTGCGCACCCTGGCGGCCGACCCCGAGCGCCGGGCCGCGTACGGCCTCGCAGCCCGCACGACGGTCGAGGGCCGCACCTGGGCCGCCGTCGGCGACCAGCTGATCGGCCACTACGACGCCGTCCTCGCGGCCCGCAGGACGGCGGTGGCGGCATGACCGGCTCCTCGCTGCGCATCGTCCGGCTCGCCAACTTCGTCGCCCCCGCCTCCGGCGGTCTGCGCACCGCCCTGCGCGAGCTGGGCAGGGGCTTCCGGGCGGCCGGCCACGAACCGGTGCTCGTCGTGCCCGGTGAACGGCACACCGACCAGGACACCGAGCAGGGCCGCGTCATCACCCTGCCCGGCCCGCTGCTGCCGGGCACCGGCGGATACCGCGTGCTCACCGACAAGCGGCGTGTGGCCGCCCTCCTGGAGGAGCTGGGTCCGGACCGGCTGGAGGTCTCCGACCGGACGACCCTGCGCTGGACCGGCCGCTGGGCCCGCCGCGCGCGCGTGCCCGCCGTGATGGTCTCCCACGAGACCGCCGACGGCGTGCTGCGCACCTGGGGCCTGTCGGAGAACCTCTCCCGGCGGGCGGCCGACGCCCTCAACACCCGTACCGCGCACGTCTACTCACGGGTGGTGTGCACCACGGAGTTCGCCGAGCGCGAGTTCGTACGCATCGGCGCGCGCAATGTCGTACGCGCCCCCCTGGGCGTCGACCTCATGGAACGCCGCCCCGCCCTGCGCGATGCCGGGCTGCGAGCCCGCCACGCGCGCGGGGACGAGGCGCTGCTCGTCATGTGCTCGCGCCTGTCCGTCGAGAAGCGGCCCGGCACCGCCCTGGACGCCCTGGAGACGCTGGTGCGGCGGGGCAGGCGGGCGGTGCTCGTGGTCGCCGGGGACGGGCCGCTCAGGGCCCGGCTGGAGCAGCGTGCGGGAGAGCGGGGCCTGCCGGTGACCTTCCTGGGGCACGTCGCCGACCGGGCCCTGCTCGGGGCGCTCCAGGCGTCCGCCGACGTCGCCCTCGCACCCGGGCCCGCCGAGACGTTCGGGCTCGCCGCCCTGGAGGCCATGGCGTGCGGCACGCCCGTCGTGGCGAGCGCGTCCTCCGCGTTGCCCGAGGTGATCGGGTCCGCGGGCGCGACCGCGGCCGACCGCGGCGAGGCCTTCGCCGACGCCGTGGAACTGCTCCTGGACCGGGGCGAGCCCGAGCGCCGCGAAGCCGCACGCGCGCGTGCGGAGTGCTTCGGCTGGGGCAGGGCCGTGGAGGCGTTCCTCGCCGCGCACGACGCCCCGGTGACCGCGCCCCGGCCCGGTGCCGTCCCGGAGGGCGTGGCATGAGACACGTCCGTTTCGTCGCCCTCGGTGACTCGCTGACCGAGGGCGTGGGCGACCCCGTCACCACCGGGCGGCGGGGCTGGGCCGCGCTGCTGGCGCCCTCGCTCGCCGAGGAGGTGGAGTTCACCAACCTCGCCGTCAGCGGGGCGCAGACCCGGGACGTGCGGGAGCGGCAGATTCCGGCCGCCCTCGAACTGCGCCCGGACATCGCGTCCGTGGTCATCGGCGTCAACGACACCCTGCGCCACACCTTCGACATCCGCGCGGTGGCCGCACGCCTGGACGAGGTCTACGCGGCCCTCACCCGGCAGGGCACCGTCCTGCTCACCGCCTGCCTGCCCGACCCCGGCGCGATGCTGGGCCTCCCGGGCGCCCTCGCCCGCCCGCTGGCCCGCCGGCAGCGGGCCGTCAACACGGTCGTCCACGCCCTGTCCGAGCGGTACGGCGCCGTCCATCTGCACGCGGCGGAGGGCGCCTGGATCACCGACCGGTCCCTGTGGAGCGCCGACCGGCTGCACCCCGGCGAGCGCGGCCACCGGCAGTTCGCCGTCCGCTTCCACGCCCTGCTCGCCGAGACGGGCCGGGCGACCGGCCCGCCTCCTTCGCCCGAGCCGGAGTTCCCCGCACCGACCCGCACGGCGAGTCTGCTGTGGCTGGCCACCGCGGGCACCGGCTGGGTGGTCCGGCGGTGCAGGGACCTCCTGCCGCAGTTGCTGCGCCTGGCCGCCGACGAACTGCACCACCGGGCCCGGGGCACCAGCGCCCGCCTCGACCTCAGCGCGTCGGCGGCGGTGTCGGCGGCCCTGGCCGCGCTGTCGGAGGGCACCGGCGAGGGGGCCGAGGCGCAGCGGCGCCGTACCCTCACCGTCACGCATCGCACCGCGGCGCCCGAAGGGGCTCCCCGCCGAGAGGGCGCGGAGGCGGTGGCCAACGGCATTGGATAGTGGATCGTTCAACGATCCGGCGATATCCATGTTGTCCCGTTCCGGTTGTGTGCGATTGAATTCCCGGCATGGCAGAGCAGCTGACGGGACTGGCCGGAGACCGGGCGCTCCTGGGGCGTACGAGCACGGCGGAGCGGGTGTCGGACATCCTCCGCAGCCGTATCGCCGACGGGTACTTCCCGCCCGGCACGCGGCTGTCGGAGGACGGCATCGGCGGGGCGCTCGGGGTCTCCCGCAACACCCTGCGTGAGGCCTTCCGGCTGCTCACGCACGAACGCCTGCTGGTCCACGAACTGAACCGGGGCGTGTTCGTCCGGGTCCTGACCGTCGAGGACGTCGAGGACATCTACCGCGCGCGCACGCTGGTCGAGTGCGCGGTCGTGCGCGGGCTCGGCGAGCCGCCGTACCCGCTGGACGGGCTCGCCGCGGCGGTCGCCGAGGGGGAGGAGGCGACCGCCGGCAGCGACTGGAAGGCGCTGGGCACCGCCAACATCCACTTCCACCGGGAGCTGGTCGCCCTCGCCGGCAGCGAACGCACCGACGAACTGATGCGCAGCGTCTTCGCCGAACTACGCCTCGCCTTCCACGTCGTGGACGACCCGCGCCGGCTGCACGAGCCGTACCTCGCGCGCAACCGCCAGATCCTCGAGATGCTCCGGGCCGGGGAGCGGCGCGCGGCGGAAGAACTGCTGGAGACCTACCTCGCCGACTCGCTGGAACGGGTGGTGGAGGTGTACCGGCGCAGGGTCGGAGAGGAGGGCGCCGGGCTCTCCTGAACCGCTGTGACGCCCGTCGCTTCTGCGTCGTTTGGGTCGATGTCAGACCGAGGACCTAGTCTGTGCACCGTGACTTCGCCTGCATCGACGGACAGCGTTCCGCCCCAGTTCAGCGCGGGGCCGCGCCCGGCTCCGGGCCCGGCCGCCGACGAGGGGCTGGCGCGTCGGCTGCGCGCACTCGCCTGCACCGCGCCGCTGCACGACCTCGACGCGCGCAAGGCCAACCTGGCCGGTGAGTACTCGGTCTACGGGATGGCCGAGGTGGCCCTCGCCGCCATCGACCTCGTCACGCTCAACATGGACTTCGACACCGGCGCCGACCACGAGCAGATAGTGGCCCGGCTCGTCCCGCGCATCGCCGCCCAGGCCCCGCACCGGCCGGTCACCGAGCACGAGCGCGTGGCCCGCTGGGTCCTGGAGAACCTGATCAACGTCGGCAGCGTGGACCGCGGCTTCCGCGCGGTCTACGGCACCTTCGCACCGGATGGCACATACGTCCGCCGCGACTACGACTTCAAACTGATCGAAGAGGTCCCCGGCCCCGGCGGCACGGTCTATCTGCGCACCACGGACGAGGCGGTCAACGTCCTGGTCGGCGCCCTGGACACCGACGTCACCAGCGCCCAGATCGCCGCCGAGGTCAAGCTCGAGGTGCTGATCAGCCGCGGCCGGCTCGCCGACGCCCAGCTCGCCGCCGAACAGGCCCGCTACCGCACCGTGCAGTACTCCGAGACCCTGCGCCGCGCCCTGGACGCCACCCGGCGCAACGTCCGCGCGGTCGACTGGCTGAACGCCGTGCCCGACATGATCACCGAGGCCCTGGACCACGTGGCCGACCGCTACCGCCACGAGAACGCGATCCTCACCAACATCCGCAAGGCCCGCGACGAGACCGAGGAGCCCGAGCACAAGCGCCGCGCCGCCGAACTCGTCGACATCGTCAAGGACTGCATCCGGCGCCACACCCAGCTCCAGTCCCGCCTGCTGGAGGCGGGCCCGCTGTTCCGCGCGGAGCAGGACCGGCAGGCCTTCGCCGCGCCCATGACGACGTCCGGCATCGACCTGTACGGCCATCTCGTCGCCCCCGTCCTGCCGCTGCCCCTGGAACAGGCGATCCGGGTCACGGACGCGTTCTTCGCGCAGGGCACCGGGCTGCGTACACCGGTCTCCGTGCGCGTGGCGGACCTGGTCGGCATCCTGCTGACGCCGCCCGTCGAACGGGAGCACCTGGGCGCGGAGATGCCCGAGCCCGACCTCATCGCCACGCCGGACGACAGCCGGTTCAGCGAGGAGCAGCTGGCCGCCGCCATGGACCTGCTGGACCTCCCGGCCGACGCACCGAGGAGGCTGTCGGGGCTGCTGTCCGAGGCCCGGCGCACCGGCGATCCCGACCTGGCCTATCTGGTGGCCCTGCTGGCCGTCCACGCGGCCAGTCCGGCGGTCGGCACCGCCTACCGGCAGGGTGAGGAGAAGCTGCTGTTCGCCGTGGACGACGGCACCGAACTGGACGACCCCGAGTTCGGCGGGGCGGACCTGATCGTGGGGACCGCGCTGCTGGACGCGGCGGGGATGGCCGCGGACCGGACGGAAGCAGCATGAGCACACAAGAACGCGACAAGGAGCCCAAGCCGTGACCGAGCACGTCGACCGGAGCGAGCCCGAGCCCGCCGCCGCGCCGGCCGGTTCCGCCGTCACCCCCGCCGACGCCGCCGACGCGGCGCGGCTCGTCGCCTTCGGGCTGCAGCCCAAACTGCAGCCCGCGCGCGACCAGGAGTACACGGAACTGCTGCGCCGGTACCGCGAGGACCCGGCGTTCGCCCGGCTCGCCGACGCCGTCGCCGCGGGCCTCGGGCTCGTCGTGCTGGAGGTGTCCCCGCGCGCGGGAATGGCCGTGACGGCCGCCGAGGACTCGGTGTTCGCCGTCCGCATGGGCGACTACGCGCGTCGCGCCGCCGCCGACTCCGGCGACCGCTTCCTGCACGGGCTCGCCCATCTCGCCGCCGCCGCACTGGCGTTCCCGCGCCCCGAGGACCTGGCCGACGACTCCTACATCGGCCGCGTCACGGTCAACGGCGTCGACTCCTTCGTACGCCAGGCCTGCCGGCGCCTGGAGGAGCGGGCCGAGGAGCAGGGCGAGAACACCGACCCTGCGACCGACGCGCCCGGCCTGGAGGCCGCCTGGCGGATCTGGGCCAGACGCAGCGCCACGGGTGCCACCAAGGACGCCCGCCGGCCGGCCGCCTCCACCACCGGCATCGTCGCCAAGGCCCTGGCCTTCCTGACTGACTCGGGCTTCCTGCAGCGCACGGGCGACGACGGCGGCGGCACATACCGCACCACGGCCCGCTACCAGCTCCAGGTCCGCGACATGGCCGGCAGCGCGGCGATGGCCGAACTGCTCGAGCTGGGCGTCGTCCCGGTGACCGACGGCACGGCCAGCCTGCTGCCCGCCGAGGACACCGAGGACCTGGAACTGGTGGCCGACGCCGGGCTGCCGTTCCACTCCTGACGCGCCCCGGCGACCGCATTTTTCCGAAGACCTACGAAGACTTACGACGAGAGTCCGCCATGTACGAGCTGTCCCGGGTCCGCCTCTACTCCATCGGGCCCGCCGGTGCGCGCTATGCCGACACCGTGCTTGACCTGCGGGGCGTGGGCGAGCCCGTGCCCGACCCGGCGCCCACGCAGGCGGAGTTCTTCGAGGAGGAGCCGTCCGGCCCGCCGCGCCGGCCCGCGCCCGCGGGCGTGCTGTTCCTGGAGAACGGCGGCGGCAAGTCCGTGCTGCTCAAGCTGATCTTCTCGGTGATGCTGCCGGGTCACCGCAACACCCTCGGCGGCGCCAGCTCCGGCGTGCTGCGCAAGTTCCTGCTCGCCGACGACTGCGGACACGTGGCCCTCGAGTGGCAGCACGTGCAGACCGGCGAGTGCGTCGTCGTCGGCAAGGTGAGCGAGTGGCGCGGGCGGCAGGTCTCCAACGACCCGCGCAAGTTCGCCGAGGCCTGGTACTCCTTCCGGCCCGGTCCCGGCCTGAGCCTGGACAACCTGCCGGTCGCCGAGTCCACCGCCGTACGGCCGCACGTCGAGGGCAGCTCGGGCGCGCAGGGCCGGCGCCGCACCATGAAGGGCTTCCGCGACGCCCTCATGGAGGCCGGCAAGGCCTACCCGTACCTGGAGGTGCACTGGGAGGAGATCCACGACCGCTGGATCGAGCACCTCGGCGACCTCGGCCTCGACCCCGAACTCTTCCGCTACCAGCGGGAGATGAACGCCGACGAGGGTGAGGCGGCCGGCCTCTTCGCGGTCAAGAAGGACTCCGACTTCACCGACCTGCTGCTGCGCGCGGTCACCGACACCCGCGACACCGACGGCCTCGCCGACCTCGTCAGCGGCTTCGGCAACAAGCTCGGCCGACGCGCCGAGCTGATCGCCGAACGCGACTTCACCGCAGGGTCGGTCGACCTGCTCGGGCGGATCGTCGAGGCCGCCGAAGCCCGCTCACGCGCGCGTGACGTGCACGCCGGCGCCGAGCGCCGCACCCGCACCCTCGCCCGGCGGCTGTCCGCGCGAGCCGCGCGGGAGCGGGTGCGGGCCGCCGACCTCGCCCAGCGGGTCACGGCCGCCGCGTACGCCGTCACGCACTCCGAGGGCGCCCGCGAGCGCAGCGCCCTGGTCGCCGCCGAACTCGCCTACCGGCACGCCTCCCTGGCGCTCGCCGCCGCCGAGAAGTCCGCCGCCGCGCAGAAGCGCGAGCTGGCCGACGCCCGCACCCTGCACTCCGCCTGGCAGGCCGCCGAGGCCGTGCTGCGGCACCGCGCCGCCGCCGACCGCGTCGCGCGCGTGTCCGCCGCCATCCAGGAGGCCGAGCGGGATGCCGCGCCCGCGCTCGCGGCCCGCGCCAAGGCCGCCGTGGACCTCGTACGCGCCCTGCACGCGGCCGCCGAGAGCGCCGAAGCCCTCGCCAACGAGGGGGAGGAGCGCTCCGCCGCCCTGCAGGAGGCCGGTGACTGCGCCTACCGCGACTCCACCACCGCCGCGACCGAGGCGCAGCGCGCCCGCAGCGAGGCCGGGCACCTGCGCCAGCGCCTCACCGAGGTCGAGCAGGAGACCGCCGAGGCGGTCCGCGCGGGCTGGCTCGACGACAGCGCCCCGGACGCCGACCCCGCGCGTGCCGCGCTCGCTGCCAGCGACGCCGAGAAGACCGCGGTGGCCGCCTGGGACGCGGCCCGTGAGGCCGCCCGCAAGGTCACCGAGCACGCGCGCGAGACGGCCGTCGCCGAGTCCCGCGCGGAGCTGACGGCGGCCCGCGCGGCGGACGCCGCCACCGCGGCCGAGCGCGCCCACGAGGCCGAGCGGCGCCTCGCCGAGTCCCTGGCCGCCGAGGAGCGGCTCGCGGAACTGCTCAGCCTGCCCGGTGCTCCGGGCCGGGTGCGCGTCCCGGGCCCGAGGACGGACACGGACGACGACACGCGCGCGGCACCCGCCCCGGAGACCGGAGCCGAGGGCCCGCTCCTGCCCGAGGAACTCGACCGGTTCGCCGACGAGTTGGCCCAACTCCTCGACGACGCCGTGACAACCGCCGAACGGCACCTCTTCGAGCTGCGCACCGCCGCCGCCGACGACGCGCGCATCCTCGGTGCGCTCGGCGACGGCGGGCTGCTGCCGCCGGGCCCGGACGTGCTGGCCACCGTGGAGTTCCTCGGCGAGCACGGCATCCCCGCGCTGCCCGGCTGGCGCTATCTCGCTCAGTCCGTCGACCCCGCCGACCACGCGCGCGTGCTCGCCGCCCGGCCGGAACTGGTCGACGGCGTGATCATCACCGACCCGGACACCCACGCGCGTGCCCGCGAGGCCCTCGGCGACGCCGCCCTGCTGCCCCGCTCCGCCGTGGCCGTCGGCACGGCCGCCGCCCTGCTCGCCCCGCCCCCGGCCACCGACGCCGCCTCCGGCGACGTCTTCCTCGTGCCGCCGAACCCGGCCATGCACGACGAGCACGCCGCCGACGAGGAGCGGCACGCGCTGCGCGCGCGGGCCACCGAGCGCGACGACGAGATCCGCACGCTGGCGGCCCGGCTCGGCAAGGACCGCGAACTGGCCGCCCGGCTCGCCTCATGGCGCACCGGCTGCCCCGCCGGACGCCTCACCGAACTCGCCCAGGCCGCCCGGGAGGCCCGCGCGTTCGCCGAGGAGGCCGAGGCCGAGCTGGCCGAGACACGCGCCGCGCGCGCGGAGGCCGACGAGACGGCCGCCGAGGCCGTACAGGTGCGCGAGGAGCGCCAGGAGGCCGCGCAGAAGGCCCGCCGCGCCGCCGACGCCCTGGCCGGCCTCGCCTTCCGGCTCCGCGAGCGTGCCGGCTGGCAGGTGAAGCTGCGCGAACTCGCCGACGAGGCCGCCGAGTCCGAGGCCCGCGCCCAGGCCTGCCTGGAGCGCGCCCGCGCCGCCGACGAGGACCGGCGCGCCGCCCAGCGCGCCGCCGACGACGCCCGCCGCACCGCGCGCGCCCTGCGCGCCGAGCGTTCCGAGATCGCCGGCGCTCCCGATGACGTACCCGTCGAGGACGCGGACGCCCCGAAGGCGTCCCTGCCCGCCCTCCGCGAGGCCTACCGGGCCGCCTCCCAGGTGTACGAGAAGGTCGGCGTCGGCGCCGACCTGCGCGCCGAGCAGGCCCGCGCGGAGAGCGACGAGAGCGCCGCCCGCGCCGAACTGGACCGGCTCAGCAACAAGGTCCGCACCCGCGCCGAGCAGCTGCTTCAGTCGCCCGACGGCTCCGACGGCCCCTCCCGGCAGGCCGCCGCCGCGCGCGCGGAGGAGCTGGTGCAGCTCCTGGAGACCCGCATGTCCACCGCGAGCGAGCAGCTCGGCCGGCTGCGCGGCGAGGCCGAGCGGCACGCCCCCGAGGACGGCGAGGCGCACACCGAACTGCCCGAGGAACTCTCCCCGCGCGACGCCGAGCACGCCCAGGCCCTGCTGCGCACCGCCACGACCGAACTCGCCACGCGCACCGAGGCACTGGCCGAGGCCCGCGAGGCGCACGCGGAACTGCTGGACGCGCACCGCGCCGCCGAGGACGCCGCCGGCGGCTTCGACGAGATCGCCGCGATGCTCCGCGACCTGCTGCGCGAGCACGCCCCGGAAGAGGAGCAGGAGGAGCCGGAGCCGTACCCCGGCAGCCTGGAGGAGGCCCGGCACTCCGCCGCCGAGGCCCGCCGCTCGCTGCGCGGCTGCGCCGCCGACCTGTCCGCCGCCGAGACGGCCGTGCGCGAGGCGAGCGACGTCCTCGTCCGGCATGCCAACTCCACGCGCTACGAGCAGGTCCGCACCCCGGCCCGGCAGCAGATCCGCGAACTGCCCGCCTCCGCGCTGCCCGAGCACGCCCAGAAGTGGGCCGACGCCTTCGCACCGCGACTGCGCGTCCTGACGGACGAGCTGGCACAGCTGGAACGCAACCGCGACTCGATCGTGGACCGGCTGCGCGGACTGGTCGAGTCCGCGCTCGCCACGCTGCGCTCCGCCCAGCGGCTCTCCCAGCTGCCCGAGGGGCTCGGCGAGTGGTCCGGCCAGGAGTTCCTGCGCATCCGCTTCGAGGAGCCCGACCAGGCCACGCTCACCGAACGGCTCGGCGAGGTCATCGACGAGGCCACCCGCGCGGCCGTGAAGAAGAACTCCGACCTGCGCCGCGACGGCATGTCCCTGCTCCTGCGGGGCGTCGCGGCAGCCCTCCAGCCCAAGGGCGTGGCCGTCGAGATCCTCAAGCCCGACGCCGTGCTGCGCGCCGAGCGCGTCCCCGTCGGGCAGATGGGCGACGTGTTCTCCGGCGGCCAGCTGCTCACCGCCGCCATCGCGCTGTACTGCACGATGGCCGCCCTGCGCTCGAACGACCGGGGCCGCGACAAGCACCGGCACGCCGGCACCTTGTTCCTGGACAACCCGATCGGCCGCGCCAACGCGACGTACCTGCTGGAACTCCAGCGAGCCGTGTCGGACGCGCTGGGCGTGCAGCTGCTCTACACCACCGGCCTGTTCGACACCACCGCCCTGGCCGAGTTCCCGCTGGTCATCCGCCTGCGCAACGACGCCGACCTCAGGGCGGGCCTGAAGTACATCAGCGTGGAGGAACACCTGCGCCCCGGGCTGCCCCAGCAGCCCCAGGCCGGAGAAGCGGTGCACAGCGAGATCACGGCGACCCGGATGTTCAAGAAACCGGCGTAACCGTCGCACGGTGGGGCGGACCGCGTCGGCCCGGGTCAGGGGTGGGACAGCCGGCCGGCACCGCCCCGCCTGCGTATCCGCTCCTGCTCACGCAGGGCCGCCCGCTCCCGGCGCCGGCGGGCCCGCCGTTCCCGGCGCAGGGCCCGGGCCGTGCTGCTCGGCTCGGAGACGACGCCGTGCCGCTGGTTCCACACCTGGCGGGTGACCCATACGTCGACCACCGCCCAGGTGGCCACCACCGTGCTCACCACACTGCTGATCACCATGGGAAAGGCCGGCCAGGAGCCGGCCATCGTGCACAGGAACGCCACCATGGCCTGAATCAGCGTCACCGCGATGATCAGGACCGCCCGCACCGCCGCCGTACGCACCGGATCGGGCATCGGGTGCCGCCGGGCCGGCTCCTCGATCCACAACGGCCGGTACCCCGGCTGCCGTTCAGCGGCGACGAACTCTCCGGCGCGTACACGCGCCGGAATGTCGCGATCCGGCTCCTCGTGTCCCCGCCGCGCCGTCGCGCGCCCGGTCCCGCGCTCCTCGGGCGCTTCGCGCCGCTCCGCCGTCCCCATCACCGTGTCCCTCCCCACCGCCGGCAGACCGCTCGCTCCCGGTGTCCGAAGACTCCGACTCCCCAGTGGCTGCCCGGCTTGCGCAGTTTTACGCCGCCAGAGTGCGGGATGTGGCACCTGTGGCCCATTCCGCCCCCATTTCCCGTAGACAAAGACGAACGAGATCGCTTGAAGATTCCCCGCAGGCGAAAAAATCCAGCCAACCACCCGGTCGTGTCGTCGCGTTCGGGCCGGGAGCGGCCATCCGATCGCGGGGGCAATCTCCCGCAATGCCCGGACAACTCGGCATGTCTCGCCGTCGGAGCGGAAGTTCGCGCTCCGGACATGTCTTCGAGTTAACTGTGAGGCGGTAGTAGGCTCGCGCCGTTTGTTGACGCACATGTGCACCCCCGGCCGGCGGGGGTCGAGCTGGGGGAGGCCATGCGCTTTCGCGGGAAGTCGATCCGCCGGAAGATCGTGGCGCTGCTTCTCGTGCCGCTGGTGTCCCTGACCGCCATCTGGGGCTTCGCCACGGTACTCACAGGACGTGAAGTCGCCCAGCTGTTCCACGCCAACGACATCACGAAGGGCATCGGCTACCCCACTGAGGACACCGTCCGCGCAATCCAGCAGGAGCGCCGCCAGACCCTCGTCTACCTCGCCGACCCACGGGCCGCCGACGCGCTCTCCGCGCTGGAGCACACCCGCACCGTCACCGACCGGGCGATCGCCAAGATCCGCAAGGACGCCAAGGACCACGACGTCGTCAACGGCATGGACGCGGCCGACGGCGAACGCCTCACCTCGGTCCTGGACGCCCTCGACGGCGTCGACTCCCTGCGCCGCAGCGTCGAGCAGGGAACGGTCGACCGCGCCCAGGCCCTGGACCTCTACAACCATCTGGTCGACCCCTGCTACACGCTGCTCGACGCCCTGGACGGCGTCGACGACGTCGAGCTGGACAAGCAGGCCCGCGCCCTGGTCAACGTCACCCGCGCGCGCGAGCTGCTCTCCCGCGAGGACGCCCTGCTCGGCTCCTCCCTCGTCGTCGGCCGGCTCACCCGCGAGGAGACCCAGGACATCTCCGACCTCGTCGCCCAGCGCAATCTCCTGTACGACATCAGCCTGCCGCTGCTGCCTGCCGGCGAGCGGGACCGCTACGAACGCTTCTGGCGGGATGCCTCCACCGCCCCGCTGCGCACGGCCGAACAGTCCGTCATCGGCGCGGAGTCCGGTACGCCCCGTGACGTCACCGCCAAGAGCTGGGACACCGCGGCGGCGGGCGTCCTGGACGACCTGGGCACCCTGGACGACCAGACGGGCGACCGCTTCCAGGACCGTACCCGCCCCGTGGCCATGACCGTCATCCTCCAAGCGGCCATCGCCGGCCTCCTCGGCCTGGTCGCCCTCCTGCTCTCCCTCGTCCTCTCCGTCCGGGTCGGCCGCAGCCTCATCCGCGACCTGCGCCAGCTGCGCCTGGAGGCGCACGAGGCCTCCGGCGTCCGGCTGCCCAGCGTGATGCGGCGCCTGTCCGCCGGCGAACAGGTCGACGTCGAGACGGAGGCACCGCGCCTGGAGTACGACAAGAACGAGGTCGGCGAGGTCGGCCAGGCCCTCAACACCCTCCAGCGGGCCGCCGTCGAGGCCGCCGTCAAGCAGGCCGAACTGCGCGCCGGTGTCTCGGAGGTGTTCGTCAATCTGGCCCGCCGCAGCCAGGTGCTGCTGCACAAGCAGCTCACGCTGCTCGACACGATGGAGCGCCGGACCGAGGACACCGACGAACTCGCCGATCTCTTCCGCCTCGACCACCTCACCACCCGTATGCGCCGGCACGCCGAAGGCCTGGTGATCCTCTCCGGCGCCGCACCGTCCCGGCAGTGGCGCCGCCCGGTCCAGCTGATGGACGTCGTCCGGGCCGCCGTCGCCGAGGTCGAGGACTACGAGCGCATCGAGGTCCGCCGCCTCCCGCGTGTCGCCGTCACCGGCCCGGCCGTCGCCGACCTCACGCACCTCGTGGCCGAACTCCTGGAGAACGCCACGGTCTTCTCGCCCCCGCACACCGCCGTCCAGGTCCTCGGCGAACGCGTCGCCAACGGATTCACGCTGGAGATCCACGACCGGGGTCTCGGTATGACGGCGGAGGCACTCCTGGACGCCAACCTGCGCCTCGCCGAGACGCCCGAGTTCGAACTGTCCGACACCGACCGGCTCGGGCTCTTCGTGGTCAGCCGCCTCGCCCAGCGGCAGAACGTCCGCGTCTCCCTCCAGCCCTCGCCCTACGGCGGCACCACCGCCGTCGTGTTCCTCCCGGACGCGCTGCTGACCGACGACGTACCGGACACCAACGGACTCGGTTTCCGCCTCGACCGGGACCGCCCGGCGAAGGAGACCGGGCAGGCCGCGGGCCGGGTCGTGGGCCGTTCCCCGGCGCCGGTGCAGCTGCCCGGCCTGCCGACCTCCCTGCTGGACGGTCCCGTCGAGCTGGAGGCCCCCGTCGATCTCGACGCCCTCGAGGACTTCCCCGGCGCCCTGGCGGACGAGGACAGCGAGCGTGGCGGACTGTTCCGGCCCCGCCGCTCGCTCGCCCACGACGACGAGCGGACGGCCTCCCAGTCCAGCGACCGCCCGCCCCGGGACACGGCGGGCGACCGCGGGCCCGTACCGCTGCCGCGGCGCCAGCCGCCCAAGCTGGTCAGCTCGCACGGCAAGCCCGTCACCGACCAGCGCTCCCGCCGTGACGAACCCGGCGAGCAGTCCTCCGCCGAGCCCCGCCGCTCCGAGCCGGGCGTACTGGCCCCGTTGCCCTCCCGCCGACGCGGCGCGGCCGCCCCGCGCCCCGGCGACCTCACGGACCGCGCCGAGGAAGGCGCTCCGTCCCCCGCCACCGGCGCCGCCGACCCGGCCGAGGCCCCGCCACTGCCCCGCCGCGCCCGGCGTGCGGCGCCCACGACCGACGGCCCCGACGCCCCCGGCGGCTCCGGCCTCACGGCCGGGCGGGGCAGCGGCGCGGCCCTGCCACCGGGCGATGCGGACCGGTCCACCAGCGATGCGCCCCGGCCGGCCGGGGACGCGGCTGCACCCACCGGCGGCCCGGCTTGGCGGACCGGGGATGCGGCGTCGCCCACCAGCAACACGGCTTGGCCGGGCGAGTACGCGGATTCGCCCACCACCGACCGGCACGCGGATTCGCCCACCACCGACCGGCACGCGGATTCGCCCACCACCGACCGGTCCCGCGCCGACGGCGCCCTCCCGTCCGTCGGTGGGGTCTCCCGCCCGGGCGACAGCGGTGGACCGGCGGCCGACGCGGCCGGCTCCGGTTACGCCGCCCGACCGGTGGCCGGCTCTGGCGACGCCTTCCGGCCGCCCGCCGACGTGGCCCGCTCCGGCGACGCGATCCCGCCCGCCGGCGATGGGATACGCTCCGGCGACGCACCACTCCGGCCCGCCCCCCGGGCGTCGTCGGCGAGCGGCGCCACGGATCCCTCCCGGGCCGGCGCGGCCGCGCCGGACGGGACCGCAGACTTCACCACCGGTGACGCGGCCGCCCGGCCGGCCGTGGCGCCGGGCGGTACCGGGCCGCTGCCCCGGCGGGTGCGCCAGGCCAGCCTGGCTCCCCAGCTCAAGCAGGACACCGCACGACGCGCCGAACGCGCGGGGCAGCCCGCCGACCGCGACGCCGAGGAGGTCCGCAGCCGGATGGCCTCGCTCCAGCGTGGCTGGCAGCGCGGCCGGGAGGAGAACGCCGCGGGCGACGGGTCCCGGGACGGCACAGCACCAGGAACGACAGAGGGGGACGGTCGATGACCGCACCGAAGGCCACCGGCCACACGGCGACCGACAAGGGGGAGCTGAACTGGCTCCTGGACGACCTGGTCGACCGGGTCGCCAGCATCCGCAAGGCCGTCATCCTGTCCGGCGACGGACTGCCCATGGGCGTGTCCAAGGACCTGACCAGGGAGGACGGCGAGCATCTGGCCGCCGTGGCGTCCGGCTTCCACAGCCTCGCCAAGGGTGTCGGCCGCCACTTCGACGCGGGCAGCGTCCGTCAGACGGTCGTCGAGCTGGACGACGCCTTCCTGTTCGTCACCGCCGCCGGGGACGGCAGCTGTCTCGCCGTCCTCTCGGACGCCGACTCCGACGTCGGGCAGGTCGCCTACGAGATGACGCTTCTGGTGAAGCGGGTCGGCGTGCATCTGGGTACCTCCCCGCGCACCGATCTGCCCGCGGGCGGGTAGTGGGATGACATGAGCGGAGACGGTCAGGGAAGAAGCCACTGGTTCGACGACGAGGCCGGGCCGGTCGTCCGTCCGTACGCCATGACACGCGGCCGCACCACGAGTCCGGCCCAGCACCGGCTCGACCTGATCGCGGTGGTCGTCACGGAGCCCGGCGCGGACGACCCGGACGCGGATCCGACGCTGTCGCCCGAACACGTGGCGATCGTCGGACTGTGCCGGGACGCCCCCCAGTCGGTCGCCGAACTCGCCGCGGAGATCGATCTGCCGATCGGCGTGGTCCGGGTTCTCATCGGCGATCTCGTGCACGCCGAACTCGTCCATGTCACCCGCCCGGTGCCCCCGGCCGAGCTGCCCGACGAGAGCATTCTGCGTGACGTGATCAACGGCCTCCGGGCGCTGTGACAGTCCCCCGACCCCATCAAGCAGGAGAAGAATCCGATGATCTTCGGGCGTTCTGAGCGCGGCAAGCCCCCGGTCGAGCCCGTCACGCTCAAGATCCTGGTGGCCGGCGGTTTCGGCGTGGGCAAGACGACCCTCGTCGGCGCGGTCAGCGAGATCAGGCCGCTGCGCACCGAGGAGGTGCTCACCGAGGCCGGGCGCCCGGTCGACGACACCAACGGTGTGGAGAGCAAGCACACCACCACCGTGGCCATGGACTTCGGCCGCATCACCCTGCGCGAGGACCTCGTGCTGTACCTCTTCGGCACGCCCGGGCAGGAACGGTTCTGGTTCATGTGGGACGAGCTGTCCGAGGGCGCGCTCGGGGCCGTCGTGCTCGCCGACACCCGCCGCCTGGAGGACTGCTTCGCAGGCGTCGACTACTTCGAGCGGCGCCGCATCCCCTTCCTCGTCGGTGTCAACTGCTTCGAGGGGGCGGACCGTTACCCGGCCGAGACCGTCCGGCAGGCCCTCGACCTGGACGACGACGTCCCCCTCGTCCTGTGTGACGCGCGCGACCGGGAATCGGTCAAGGACGTACTCATCGGAGTCGTCCGGCACGCGATGGAGTACGCGGCCGACCACCGCCAGCCCGCCATCGGCTGATCACCGCAGCCGGCCATCGGCTGATCACAGCAGCCCGCCATCGGCTGACCTGCGCGGGCTCGCCCTGGGCTGACCGCCGTAGGCCGACGGTCACAAGGCCACCGTGAGCCGGCCGGAACGACACGGCCCGTACCCCCGCCGACCGGGGTACGGGCCGTGGTCCGGTGAGGAGCACACGCGCGTACGGAGATTTCCGTCCCCCGTGAGATCTACGCCCCGTCCTCCTCCAGCCAGCCGAAGCTCTTCTCCACGGCCCTGCGCCAGTTGCGGTACTCGCGCTCGCGCACCGGAGCCTCCATCGCGGGCGTCCACTGCGCGTCCTCCTGCCAGTGAGACTTCAGCTCGTCCAGGTCGTTCCAGACGCCCGTCGCCAGACCGGCCGCGTAGGCGGCCCCGAGGCAGGTCGTCTCCGACACCCGGGGACGGATCACCGCAACGCCGAGGACATCCGCCTGGTGCTGCATGAGCAGGTTGTTCCCCGTCATGCCGCCGTCGACCTTCAGGGTGCTGATCCGCACCCCGGAGTCCTGGTACATGGCGTCCACGACCTCCCGCGTCTGCCAGCTTGTCGCCTCCAGCACCGCGCGCGCGAGATGCGCCTTCGTGACGTACCGGGTGAGGCCGGTGACGACCCCGCGCGCGTCGGAGCGCCAGTACGGCGCGAACAGACCGGAGAACGCGGGCACGATGTAGGCGCCGCCGTTGTCCTCGACGCTCGCCGCCAGGGTCTCGATCTCGTCGGCGCTGCGGATGATCCCCAACTGGTCGCGGAACCACTGCACCAGCGCGCCCGTTATCGCTATGGACCCCTCCAGGCAGTACACCGGCGCCTCCCCGCCGATCTTGTAGCCCATCGTCGTCAGCAGCCCGCTCTTGGACGGCACCGGCCGGTTGCCGGTGTTCAGCAGCAGGAAACTGCCCGTGCCGTAGGTGTTCTTGGCGCTGCCCACGTCGTAGCAGGCCTGCCCGAACACGGCGGCCTGCTGGTCGCCCAGCGCCGAGGCCACGGGCACTCCGGCGAGCTGACCGACCGCCGTGCCGTAGACCTCGGCGGAGGACCGGATCTCCGGCAGCATCGCCTCGGGGAGGTTCATCGCGGACAGGATGGAGGGATCCCACTGGAGCGTTTCGAGGTTCATGAGCAGGGTACGGCCGGCGTTCGTCACGTCGGTGACGTGCCGGCCGCCGTCCGTGCCGCCGGTGAGGTTCCAGATCAGCCAGGAGTCGATGGTCCCGAAGGCGATCTCGCCGCGCTCGGCCCGCTCCCGCAGACCGGGCACGTGGTCCAGCAGCCAGACCGCCTTGGGCCCGGAGAAGTAGCTGGCGAGCGGCAGCCCGGTCTGCTCCCGGAAGCGGTCCTGGCCGTCCGCGCCGCCCAGCTCGCCGCACAGGGCCGCGGTGCGGGTGTCCTGCCAGACGATGGCGTTGTGTACGGGTTTGCCCGTGGCGCGGTCCCAAAGGACCGTCGTCTCGCGCTGGTTGGTGATGCCGAGCGCGCTCAGCTGGTCCGCGCGCAGCCCGGCCTTGGCGAGCGCTCCGGCCACCACGGCCTGCACCTTGGCCCAGATCTCCGTCGCGTCGTGCTCCACCCAGCCCGGCTTGGGGAAGATCTGGCGGTGCTCGCGCTGGTCGACGGCGACGATCGCGCCGCTGTGGTCGAAGACGATGCAGCGGCTGGACGTGGTGCCCTGGTCGATGGCGGCGACGTAGGTGTCGGCGGTGTCCGTCATGGCAGTCCCCTGGGTCGCTGGGTCGGGTCGCTGTGCAGAGGGCGCGTGCGGGGTGGGAGGAACGCGGCGCACGGGGCCGCTGGATGGCGTACGGGCGCTCAGAAGGCCGCGTTGTAGAGGGCGCCCGCGAGCGCTCCGCCGATCAGCGGCCCGACGACCGGTATCCAGGCGTAACTCCAGTCGGACGTGCCCTTGTTGGGGATCGGCAGGAAGGTGTGCACGATGCGCGGGCCGAGGTCGCGGGCGGGGTTGATGGCGTAGCCGGTGGGGCCGCCGAGGGAGAGCCCGATGCCGACCACGAGCAGGGAGACGATCAGCGCGGTCGTGCCGGACTCGCCGAGCCCCTTGGTCAGCCCGAAGGCCAGGACGGGCAGGACCAGCGCCATGGTGGCGATGATCTCGGTGATCAGGTTGGCGACCGGGTTCCGGATCTCGGGGATGGTCGAGAAGATGCCGAGGGTCGGCACCGGCCCGTCGGCCTCGGTGCCGTCCTCCGCAGGGACGTTGGCCTGGAACTGGGCGAGGTACACCAGATAGGCGAGTACGGCGCCGAGCATCGCGCCCACGATCTGCCCGAGCAGATACACCCAGACCTTGCCCCACTTGCCGGTGTCGATGGCGATGCCGAGGGTGACCGCCGGATTGAGCTGGCCCCCGGAGAGGGGAGCGGCGGTGTACGCGCCCGCGAGGACACCGAAGCCCCAGCCGAACGCGATGACGACCCAGCCCGCGGCCCGTGCCTTGGAATGCCTGAGGGTGACGGCGGCGCAGACACCGGCACCGAACAGGATCAGGATCGCGGTGCCGATGACCTCGCCGACGAATATGTGCCCGTTGCTCATTGGCGGCTCCCTTGACGCCGGCCCGGGCGGTCAGCCCCGGCCCTGGATGCAGGACGGTTCCCTTGGCGACTTCGGCCGAAGGCAGGGAGGCCCCGCGCCCCGCCCGGCGTCCGTGACGAGCGTGCCGTGGCAGCCGTATCGCCTGGCAGGGACGGGCCGTGGAGCAGGACAGACCCGTGGCACAGTGCCTGATAACGCCGAGAATGTACGGCGATGTCGGCCGACACCGGGAAGTGTTCACCGGCGCCCCGGGGGCGTCAAGGTTGCCGACGGCGACGGTGACACCGGCGCACTCACCGAGCCGGTGCCGCAACGGCCGTATACGAACGCCCCGTTCACCGCCCCGGCTCGACGGCCGCGTAACCGGCCTGCGCCGCGTGTGCCGCCGTGCCGCCGCGCCGGACCTCGTGACCTGCGATCCCGGCGCGCCCGAGCACCCAGCTCGCGCCGTGCAGCGCCTTCGCGGCCTTCTTCAACGGCGCGAGCTGAGCGGCGGCCTGGCGATGGTCGCCCACGCTCCCCGGTGCGCACACCACGGTCGCGAGGGACAGCGTGACCGGCCGGCCGCCGGCCGACCAGGGGGCGTCGAGCACGGTGGCGACCAGCGGACCGAGGGCCTCCTCGTCGGCCAGCACCAGGAAGTCGTCCCCACCGATGTGCCCCACGCGCGCGTGCCCCACGACCGCCTGCTGCAGCGCCCGGCCCACCGACCGGATCAGCTCGTCGCCCGCCGCGAACCCGGCACCGTCGTTGACCTGTTTGAAGTGATCGATGTCCAGCCAGCTGAGCGCGAACGTCCGGCCGCCCGCGATCCACTGGTCCACCTCGCTCGTGATCGCGTCCGAACCGGGCAGCCGGGTGAGCGGGTTGAGCCCGGCCGCCTCCTCGACCCGGCTCTCGGCCAGCGCCCGCACCAGGTCCGCGAGCCGTACGACGCCCACGCACCGGCTCTGTGCGTCGACCACCGCCACATCGTCGGAGGTCCGGTCCCGGCCGCCGACCGCGACCACGTCCAGCACCTCCCAGGCGGTGGCGTCGACGCCGACCGTGCGGGGCGGGTCGCCCAGCTTGAAGGCCGGCCGGTCGGCGTACAGGGCGTGCCCGTACCGGGCGGACATCGACAGCAGGAAGCGCGAGCGGTGCACCGACCGCACGGGCCGGCCTGCCTGGTCCACCAGCAGCACACCGGAGACGTCCGGTGACCCGGTCAGCAGCGCCCGCACCTGCCCCGCCGAAGCGGTCACCGGCAGGACGGCGGCGGGGCGCACGAACTCCCGCACCGACGGCCCGGACCGGGGCACGCCCACGCCACCGGGCGTGCGCGGCGGAACGTACACGTCCGCGGCGGGGATCCGGGCCGGCGGAGCGAACAGCTCGCCCTGGGCCAGCTGCGCACCGGCCGACCGCGCCGACGCGCACTGCAGCTCGGTCTCGACCCCCTCCACCGCGACCAGGGCCCCCAGCTCCTCGCACAGCGTCCGCATCGCCCGCACCGCGGCGGGCCGCGCCAGCAGCGAGGCGTCGAGCTTGACCAGGTCGGGGGAGAGGTCGGTGAGCAGCCGCAGCGGTACGTCGCCGTCCCCGATGCCGTCCGCGCTGATCCGGAACCCCTGCTCGCGCAGCGCGGCCACCGCCTCCAGCAGCGCCCGCTGGGGCACGTGCGTGTACGGCGGTACGACATCGAGCGTCACCTCCCACGGCAGGCGCCCCGCCGCGCGCACGGCGTCGTGCAGCGGGGTGAGACCGCCGAGGTCGGCGAGCGTGGCCGCGAACACGTTCAGGTGCAGCGGCAGCAGCGTCTCCTTGCGGGTCGCCGCGCGCAGCGCCAACACCGTGAGTCTGGCGTCGAGTTCGGGGTCCCGGCGGGCCTCGGCGAGGATGTCACCGGTCTCCGGGCGGGCGAGCGTCTCCAGAGCGGCGACCGCGCCCGTCCTCAGGTTGACCACCGGCTGGAAGGCGAAGCGGAGAGTGTCCGTCCAGGAGTGCACGGGAGCATGATTGCGCGGCCCGCGTACGCCCAGGCGCAGTTCATGAGACATTCACGCAGGATTCCGGGGCGATCACACAGCGTGGACAACCTCATGGATCACAGGCCCACCACCAGCCCCCGGCCCAGGTCGTCGCCGCGACCGCGGAAGACCCCGCTCAGCGCACCGCGATCACCGACGATCCATGCCCGAACAGCCCCTGATTTGCTGTGATTCCCACGCTCGCCCCGGAGATCTGACGCTCGCCCGCGGTGCCCCGCAACTGCCGGGTCAGCTCGCAGACCTGAGCGATGGCCTGGGCCGGCACCGCTTCCCCGAAGGAGGCGAGACCGCCGCTGGCGTTGACGGGTATGCGGCCGCCCGGGGCCGTCGCGCCCTCCCGCAGCAGTTTCGCGCCTTCGCCCGCGCCGCACAGTCCCAGATCCTCGTACCACTGCAGCTCCAGTGCGGTGGACAGGTCGTAGACCTCCGCCAGGGACAGATCCTCGGGACCGATGCCCGCCTCCTCGTACGCGGCCCGCGCGATCGACGCCCGGAACGTCTCGCCCGGGGGCTCCACCGCGAGCGCCGAGTCGGTGGCGATGTCCGGCAGGTCCAGCACCGTGTTCGGGAAGGCCGGGGTCACCGTCGACACCGCGCGGATGCGCACCGGCCGGGCCGCACCGCGCCGGTGCGCGAAGTCCATGCTGGACAGGACCAGGGCCGCGGCGCCGTCGGAGGTGGCGCAGATGTCGAGCAGCCGCAGCGGATCGGCGACCACCGCCGACGCGGCGACCTCCTCGGCGGTGACCCGCTTGCGGTACCGGGCGTACTGGTTGAGCGCGCCCATGGCGGCGTTCTTCACCTTGACCAGCGCGAAGTCCTCCGGCGTGTCCCCGTGCACCGCCATCCGCCGGCGCGCGTACAGCCCGAAGTACGCCGGATTCGTGGCGCCCAGCAGCCGGAAGCGCAGCCAGTCCGGGTCATCGGCGCGGTCCCCGCCCGCGGGCCGGAAGAACCCCTTGGGTGCGGCGTCGGCCCCGACCACGAGGACGACGTCCGCGAGCCCCGCGAGTATCTGCGCCCGCGCGGTGGCGATCGCCTGCGCTCCGGACGCGCAGGCCGCGTACACGCTGGTCACCCTGGCCCCCTGCCAGCCCAGGGCCTTGGCGAACGTCGCGCCCGCCACATACCCGGGATACCCGCCGCGGACCGTGTCCGCGCCCACGACCGAGCCGATGTCGCACCAGTCGACTCCGGCGTCCGCGAGCGCCGCGCGGGCCGCCGCCGTCCCGTACTCCACGAAGGACCGCCCCCACTTGCCCCACGGGTGCATGCCCGCGCCGAGCACCGCCACATCCTGCGTCACACCGCCACCCCCGTCGGCCGCCAGTGCCAGGTCGTCCAGGTCGTCTCCGTGTCCTCGCCGAGCACTCCGGGGACGACCTCCACCTCCATGCCCACCGTCAGATCGGCGACGGTGATCCCGGGAGCCGCCTGCCCGAGCACCACCATCCGCTCGGCCTCCAGCTCCACTGCGATCAACGCGTACGGCTCCCACGGAAGTTCCGGATTGCTCACATAGGGTGACGGCGGGCGATACCTGCTGTCCGTGTACGACCAGATACGCCCCTTTCGCGACAATGGAACCTCTTCCAGGGAGCCACCCGTGCAGTGCGGGTTACGGCAGTGGACGTCCTCGCGCGGGAAGAACACCGTCGCGCAGGACGAGCACCGCGTGCCCAGTAGCCGGAAGGCGTCCCCCTCTCCGCCGAACCAGTCGGCGACCGCGGGTGTTCGTGTGTGCGGCAAGGTCCCTCCCCATCGGCGAATCTGACGAAGCGTCAGAAGTGTGCCACGGGCGGACGGAAAAGGGCAGGGAGCCCGCGTGAACCGAACGATCGCCGCCGGAAGACGTCCTTCCCCTGATCGGATACAGTCCGCGCGTGTCCGAAACTCAGCACCCAACTGCCAACTCCGCGCCGGGCTCCCACTGTTCGAGCTGCGGAGCGCCCTACGCAGAGGGCGCATCCGGCTGGCCGCGCACCTGCCCGTCCTGCGGGGCCGTCGCCTACCGCAACCCGCTGCCCGTCGCGATCGCACTCCAGCCCGTGTACGACACCCAGGGCACGGCCCTGGTCGTCATCACCCGGACCATCTCCCCCGCGCGCGGAGGCACGGCCCTGCCCGGCGGTTACATCGACGACCGGGAGGACTGGAAACAGGCCGTAGTCCGCGAACTCAAGGAGGAGACCGGCATCGACGCGGCCCCGCGTGACGTGCGGCTCGTGGACGCCATGAGTTCGCCCGACGGACACCTGCTGCTGTTCGGACTCCTCCCGGAACGCCCGGTCACCGGACTGCCGCCCTCCGGCCCCACGGACGAGACAGAGGGCTGGCACCTGCTGCGCAGGCCCGAGGAACTCGCCTTCCCGCTGCACACCGTGGCTGTACGGGCCTGGTTCGAAGGGCGGTACGTCTGACCCGCGCGGCTCAGCCGAGCCCCCGCACCCGCACCGGGTAGGGCGGCTCGCCCGAACCGCCCTCCCGCTCCCGGGTGACCGCCACCCGCCGGCCGTGCCAGCGGGCGACGTAGCGTTCCACCTCCGGTTCGTCCCAGCCGCCGCCCGCGTCCTGCACGACCAGGCCACCCCCGGTCCGGCCCCGCGCGGGCGCCCACACCTCCAGCTCGAGACCGCCGCCGGCGCCCCGTACCGGAACGACCGCACCCGCGCGCGCGAGCACCGGTATCCGGGACAGCGGCGCGTCCACGAGCACCTGCCCCGGCCCCTCGTACACCCTCTCCGTCACGGTGTCGTACCAGCGGCCCCGCGGCAGCTGCACCGCACGCCGGTCCACACCCGGATCCAGGACCGGCGCCACCAGCAGGCCGTCCCCGAGCAGAAACGTGTCCTCACAGTCGCGCAGCGCCCGGTCCTCCGGAGCCCCCCACCACAGCGGACGCACATACGGCGCGCCGCTCCGGCGGGCCAGATGCGCCAGCGTCACCAGATACGGCAGCAGCCGCCGCCGTTCCAGCAGCGCCACGCGCGCGTGCTCCAGCACCTCGGCCCCGAACTCCCAGGGCTCCCTGCGCCCCGCCCGCAGACTCGCGTGGGTGCGGAACAGCGGCAGATAGGCACCGAGCTGGAACCAGCGCAGATACAGCTCCGGCGACGGGCTCCCGTCGAAACCCCCCACGTCCGGACCCGAGTACGGCACCCCGCACAGCCCGAGCCCCAGCACCAGCGCCAGCGAAGCCCGCAGGCCCGGCCAGCCGGTCGCCACGTCCCCCGACCAGGTGCCCCCGTAGCGCTGCATCCCCGCCCAGCCCGAACGCGAGAACACAAACGGCCGCTGGCCGGCAGACAACTCGCGCAGGCCCTCGTAACCCGCGCGGGCCATGCACAGCGCATACACGTTGTGCGCCTCCCGGTGATCACCGCCACGGCCCTCCAGGGCATGCCGGGCCGAACGAGGCAGGGTCCGCTCCCCGAAGGCGTTGAACGACGTCGGCTCGTTCATGTCGTGCCAGAACCCCGCGAAACCCTGCGCCAGCCGCTCCTCGTAGAGCCCGCCCCACCACTCACGCACGCGCGCGTGCGTGAAGTCCGGGAACACCGACTCACCGGCCCACACCACACCCCGCACCGTCCGGCCGGAGGCGTCCCGCACGAACGCGTCCACCGCCTCGCCACTGTCGTACACGGCGGTGCCCGGCGCCGCCTTCACCGCCGGATCGACGATCGACACCAGCCGGATCCCGTCCCGGCGCAGCTCCTCCGCCAGCAGCGGCAGCTTCGGGAACCGCTCCTGGTCGACGGTGAACACCTGGTGATCGTCGTAGTGGTCGATGTCCAGGTGCACCGCGTCCAGCGGCAGACCGCGCTCCTGGTACCCCGCCACGATCCGGCGCACCTCATGCTCACTGCCAAAGCCCCACCGCGCGTGATGATGACCGAGCGCCCACGCCGGCGGCAGCGCGGGCGCCCCGGTCAGCGAGGCCCATGTGTGCAGCACGCGCGCGGGCGCACCCACCATCACCCAGCAGCGCAGCGGACCGCCGTCCATCCGCACCTCGCAGCGCCCCGCCCGGTCGTGCCCGGACCCCGCCCCCTCCTCGCCCTCCCGCAGCACCACCGTGCCGTCCCACGTGGTGTCGTGGAACACCAGGTGCGTACCGGCGTCGGCCACCACGAGCTGCACCGGCATGGTCAGATACAGCGGATCCGTACCGGGCCCGAACGCCCGGCCCGGATCGGTGTTCCACAACCGGTACGCCCCGTCCCGCAGCCGCGGCCCGGACGCCCGCCCGCCCAGACCGAAGAACCGGGCGTCCGCCGCCACCTCCGAACGCTGCATCCACCGCGCCGTACCCCCGCCGACCGGCTCCCACCAGCGCGGCGGCAGATCATGCCGCAGCATCACCCCGCCGGGCGTGCACACCTGCACCGCACCGTGCCGCGAGACGACGACCGTCACGCGCTCGGCGACCACCCGCCAGCCACCGTCCTTGTCCGGCTCCAGCACCGCCCGCGGATCCGGCTCCGGACAGCTCCCGGCGAGCGCGTACGACGGCTCCGGACCCGCCCCGTCCCAGCCCCAGAACACCGCCCCGTTCACCGCGACAGTGATCCGCAGCTCCGACCGGCCGAACCGGATCACACCGCCGCCAGGGCCCGGCTCCACGCTTTTCACCTGCCCCGGGACCCGGGCCCGCTCGGCCTCGCGCCGCGGCAGCCCGGCGGCGTCGATCCGCCTCCTGCGCCACGCGGCACGTACGGTACGCAACCCCCGAGCCGCCCTCCCCGAACCGACCACACTCACCGAACGCACCAGGTCACGACCGTCCATGCTGCTCACCCTGCCACTGCGCGCCCCACGCGTGCGTGTCGTTCAACTGCCGTTCACCCGTGCTGGGACCACATCTTCACGACACGGACTATGTGGGAGGAGCCCTGGTGCAGAAGTCGATCACATGGCATCGTCCCTGTCAGCCGCGTCACGCGCACACCCCAGCACGTGCGCGGACAGACGCCCACGACGCGCACAGCCCGGGAGCCGCCCCATGTCCACCGCGAACCCCCAGCCGCTCTGGCAGCCCGATCCCGAGCGGATCGCCCAGGCCCGCATCACCGAGTTCCAGGCATGGGCCGCTGAACACCACGGCGCCCCGGCCGAAGGCGGCTACCCCACCCTCCACCAGTGGTCCGTCGACCAGCTCGACACCTTCTGGAAAGCCGTCACAGAGTGGTTCGACGTACGGTTCTCGGCCCCCTACGCGCGCGTGCTCGGCGACCGCTCGATGCCCGGCGCCCAGTGGTTCCCCGGAGCCACCCTCAACTACGCCGAGCACGCCCTGCGCGCCACGGCCGACCGCGCCGACGAACCCGCCCTGCTGCACGTGGACGAGACCCACGAACCACACCCGGTGACCTGGTCCGACCTGCGCCGGCAGGTCGGCTCCCTCGCCGCCGAACTCCGTACCCTCGGCGTCCGCCCCGGCGACCGCGTCAGCGGCTACCTCCCCAACATCCCCGAAGCCGTCGTCGCCCTGCTCGCCACGGCCGCCGTCGGTGCCGTCTGGACCTCCTGCGCCCCCGACTTCGGCGCCCGCAGCGTCCTCGACCGCTTCCAGCAGGTCGAACCCGTCGTCCTGTTCACCG
This sequence comes from Streptomyces sp. FXJ1.172, assembly GCF_001636945.3. Taxonomy (NCBI): domain Bacteria; kingdom Bacillati; phylum Actinomycetota; class Actinomycetes; order Kitasatosporales; family Streptomycetaceae; genus Streptomyces; species Streptomyces sp. FXJ1.172. Next base: position 7,570,994 of record NZ_CP119133.2, read on the forward strand.
TCGACGGCTACCGCTACGGCGGCAAGGAACACGACCGCCGCGAGACCGTCGCCGAACTGCGCCGCGAACTGCCCACCCTGCGCGCCGCCGTCCACATCCCGCTCCTCGGCACCGAGGCACCCGAAGGCGCCCTGGACTGGTCGGCCCTCACCTCGGCCGACACCGAGCCCGTCTTCGAACAGGTCCCCTTCGACCACCCCTTGTGGGTGCTCTACTCCTCCGGCACGACCGGCCTGCCCAAGGCCATCGTCCAGTCCCAGGGCGGCATCCTCGTCGAACACCTCAAGCAACTCGGCCTGCACTGCGACCTCGGCCCCGAGGACCGTTTCTTCTGGTACACCTCCACCGGCTGGATGATGTGGAACTTCCTCGTCTCCGGCCTCCTCACGGGCACGACGATCGTCCTGTACGACGGCAGCCCCGGCTACCCCGACACCGGCGCCCAGTGGCGCGTCGCCGAACGCACCGGGGCCACCCTCTACGGCACCTCGGCCGCCTACGTCATGGCCTGCCGCAAGGCCGGCGTACACCCCGCGCGCGACCACGACCTGACCACCGTGAAGTGCGTCGCCACCACCGGCTCGCCCCTCCCGCCCGACGGTTTCCGCTGGCTGCACGACGAGTTCGCAGCGAGCGGGGCCGACCTGTGGATCGCCTCCGTCAGCGGCGGCACCGACGTCTGCTCCTGTTTCGCGGGAGCCGTCCCGACCCTCCCCGTGTACACCGGCGAACTCCAGGCTGCCGGCCTCGGCACCGACCTGCAGGCCTGGGACCCGAGCGGCGAGCCCGTCACCGACGAGGTGGGCGAACTGGTCGTCACCAACCCCATGCCCTCCATGCCGATCCGCTTCTGGAACGACCCCGACGGCAGCCGCTACCACGACAGCTACTTCGACACCTACCCCGGCGTCTGGCGCCACGGCGACTGGATCACCGTCACCTCCCGCGGCACCGTGATCATCCACGGCCGCTCCGACTCCACCCTCAACCGGCAGGGCGTGCGCATGGGCTCGGCCGACATCTACGAGGTGGTCGAGCGCCTGCCCGAGATCAAGGAGTCCCTCGTCATCGGTGTCGAGCAGCCCGACGGCGGCTACTGGATGCCCCTCTTCGTCCACCTTGCCCCCGGCGCCGCCCTGGACGAGGCACTCCTGAACCGCATCAAGCAGGCCATCCGCCAGCAGCTCTCACCGCGCCACGTGCCCGACGAGATCATCGAGGTGCCCGGCGTCCCGCACACCCTCACCGGCAAGCGCATCGAGGTCCCCGTCAAGCGCCTCCTGCAGGGCACACCCCTGGAAAAGGCGGTCAACCCCGGATCCATCGACAACATCGCCCTGCTCGGCTTCTACGAGGAACTCGCCCGCAAACGCGCCTGAACCGCCCCCGAGATCCGCCGCGCGCACGCCCCGTCCGCTCACCCCCGACCACCGGCGGCACCCCCGTTGTCAGTGCCGCCGGTTACGGTGAGTGAGCATTGATCGACTGCGCACTTTGGGGGAAACATGGCGCACACCGACCACCGGACCATGCGACGCGTCCTGCGCCGCGAGATCGCCGGCACCATCGGCCTGCTCACCGACGAACACGACTTCCGCGCCATGCGGCGCTACCGCAGCTTCACCTTCGACGACCACGCGGCCTACCTCCAGCAGGTCGAAACGGTCCTCAAGACCCGCGCCGCCCAGGGCAGCCACACCACACTCGCCCTGTTCGACCCCGAGGATTACGCCGCCTACTGCGCGCAGACCGGCCTCGACCCGGAAGCGGCGGCCAGCCGCACCAGGTTCACCGCCGAACTCGCGGCCACGGGCCCCACCATCCCCTACGACGGCCGCCCCCTCGCCACCCTCGTACCGGCCCTCGTGGACGAAGCCGTACGCCAGGCCACCTGGGAGTACGCCACCACCCTCCTGTCCCGCCTCGGCCCCTGCCCCACCTGCGGCGAGGACATCGGCAAGGCCGCCTTCACCCGCGCCTCCGCCCTCCTGGTCCGCATCCTCGACACCGCACCGCCCGGCGACCGGCACCTCGTGACCAGCGTGTCCGGACCACCGGACACCCTCGTCTCCGTCCTGCACGCCGACCAGGACGGACACGACGGACACGACGGCACCCGCCTCGACGAGGCCGAGGTCCTGGAATTCACCAGCGTCCTCGCGCTCGGCCTCGCGACCCGCAGCCCCGGCGGACTCGTCATGCGCACCAGCCGCCCGGACACAGCGGACCGCGTCTACGGCTGGCGACTGCGCGCCGGCGGCCTGGAACCCCTCACCGCCTCCGAAGTGTTCGACGCCTACTGCACCGACGCCGAATCCGGCGAACTCATCTCCCCGGAATCCGGCGTCGACTACTGCGAGCCTCCCGACCTCGGAGAGGAGAGCACAGCCCCGGGCCACCGGCACTGAACGCACCCGCGCCGCACGCCGAACGCATCAGGGGCGCCCCACCCAAGGCGGGACGCCCCTGAACCCGGCACACCGGATGCACGCCGGACGGTACGTACGGCTACTCGCCGGACAGCACCGCCTGAGCCGCGCTGCGCGCCTCCTCGGCGCTGTCCGCGGCACGCGCGGCCGCGGCGGCCCGCTCGCACTGCGCCAGCGTGTACTTCGCCAGCGTCGCCCGGACATAAGGAATCGACGCCGCACCCATGGACAGGGAGGTGACGCCCAGACCGGTCAGCACACAGGCCAGCAGCGGATCCGACGCGGCCTCACCGCACACACCGCAGCTCTTGCCCTCGGCCTTGGCCGCCTCGGCGGACAGCGTCACCAGGTCGAGCAGCGCCGGCTGCCACGGGTCCTGGAGACGGGACACCGCGCCGACCTGCCGGTCGGCGGCGAAGGTGTACTGCGCGAGGTCGTTGGTCCCCAGCGACAGGAACTCGACCTCCTGCAGGATCGAACGCGCCCGCAGCGCAGCCGACGGGATCTCCACCATCGCGCCGAACTTCGCCCGCAGCCCTGCCTCACGGCAGGCGTCCGCGAACGCCTTCGCGTCCGCGCGGTCCGCCACCATGGGCGCCATGACCTCGAGGTAGACGGGCAGCCCCTCGGCGGCCTTGGCCAGCGCGGTCAGCTGCGTGCGCAGGACCTCGGGATGGTCCAGCAGCGTCCGCAGACCCCGCACACCGAGCGCCGGGTTCGGCTCGTCGGAGGGAGTCAGGAAGTCCAGCGGCTTGTCCGCACCGGCGTCCAGCACCCGCACGACCACACGGCCCTCGGGGAACGCCTCCAGCACCTGCCGGTAGGCCTCCACCTGCTTCTGCTCGGAAGGAGCGTTCTTGCTGTCGTCCAGGAACAGGAACTCGGTACGGAACAGACCGACACCCTCGGCCCCGGCCTCCACCGCGGCCGGCACGTCCGCCGGCCCGCCCACGTTGGCCAGCAGCGGCACCTTGTGGCCGTCGGCCGTCGCACCCGGCCCGGTCGACGCGGCCAGCGCGGCCTTGCGCTCGGCGGCCGCGGCCGCCAACTCCGCCTTCTTCGCCTCGCTCGGGTTCACGAAGATGTCGCCGGTGCTGCCGTCCACGGCGATCACCGTGCCCTCGGCCAGTTCACCGGCACCCGGCAGCGCCACGACCGCCGGCACACCCAGCGCCCGCGCAAGGATCGCGCTGTGGCTGGTCGGCCCGCCCTCCTCGGTCACGAAACCGAGCACCAAAGACGGGTCCAGCAGCGCGGTGTCGGCAGGAGCCAGATCCCGCGCCACGAGCACATAGGGCTCGTCGCTGTCCGGAACACCCGGCATCGGCACGCCCAGCAGCCGGGCGACGATACGATTCCGCACGTCATCGAGGTCGGCCACGCGACCGGCGAGGTACTCACCCGCACCGGCCAGCAGCTCGCGGTACGCCGCGAACGCGTCGTACACGGCACGCTCGGCCGTGCTGCCGACGGCGATCCGCCGGTCCACGTCGGCCATCAGCTCGGGGTCCTGCGCCATCATGGCCTGCGCCTCGAGCACGGCCTGTGCCTCGCCGCCCGCCAGATTGCCGCGCGCCATCAGATCGGCGGCGACGGCGTCCACGGCCTGGCGGGCCCGCCCCTGCTCCCGCTCCGCCTCTTCCGCGGGGATCGACTTGGCCGGCGGCTCCAGCACCGCCGTACCCATGTGCCGAACCTCGCCGATGGCCACGCCATGGCTCACACCCACGCCTCGCAGCGTTGTCTCCATCTCACCCGTCTCCGATAGTGCGGCGGGTCCCGCCGCCGCGGTGGTTGTCCTGAATGCCGCCCTCGGGCGGCACTGCCGTCAGTTCCAGGCGAAGAGGCTGTCGCCGGCCTTCACGTCACCGCTGTCGCGGAGTTCGGAGAGGGACTCGGCCGTGGCTTCGAGCGCAACGACGGGGCAGATGGGGGACTTGCCGGCCGCCTCGACGGCGGAGGGGTTCCAGCGCACGACGGCCTGCCCGCGCTGCACCGTGTCGCCCTTGTTGACGAGCAGCTCGAAGCCCTCGCCGTTGAGCTGCACGGTGTCGATGCCGAGGTGGGTGAGCACGCCGTGCCCCTCCGCGTCGACCACGACGAAGGCGTGCGGGTGCAGGGAAACGATGACGCCGTCCACGGGCGCCACGGCCTCGGAGGGCTCGCGCACGGGGTCGATGGCGGTACCCGGGCCGACCATGGCCCCGGAGAAGACCGGATCCGGCACGTCGGCCAGTCCGATGGCGCGTCCGGCAAGAGGGGACGACACGGTGGTCATGGGAAGCCTCCCAGGAGTGGAGCTGCTTACGGGCCGTCACTGCCAGTCCTGGACGGCGCTGAGCAGCAGCGTATGTCATAGGAAGTTGGGGTTCCGCATGGAAGCTACCAGGTAGTGGTCTAGACCACCAACCCCGCGGATTTGCACCGCGTTCAAGGCTCCGTGTACAGTCGTACTCCTGCTTGGGGCGGACGCGAAAGCGTGCCCGCTCAGCAGCATCCAAACTTGTCAGATCCTATCTCAGGGTCCCCTTGTGCATGTCTGCGGAGGGTGGTCAGGGAGACGGAAAAACCCTGATAGAGTCGGAAACACCGAAGGGAAGCCCGGAGGAAAGCCCGAGAGGGTGAGTACAAAGGAAGCGACCGTTCCTTGAGAACTCAACAGCGTGCCAAAAGTCAACGCCAGATATGTTGATACCCCGTCCGTCGGACCGTGTCCGATGGTCGAGGTTCCTTTGAAAAAACACAGCGAGGACGCTGTGAACCGAGGGGACTATTCCTCCTCTTGGTTCCGCTCTCGTGGTGTTCATCCCGATCACGGGAAAACATTCACGGAGAGTTTGATCCTGGCTCAGGACGAACGCTGGCGGCGTGCTTAACACATGCAAGTCGAACGATGAAGCCCTTCGGGGTGGATTAGTGGCGAACGGGTGAGTAACACGTGGGCAATCTGCCCTGCACTCTGGGACAAGCCCTGGAAACGGGGTCTAATACCGGATATGAGCCGGGACCGCATGGTTCTGGTTGTAAAGCTCCGGCGGTGCAGGATGAGCCCGCGGCCTATCAGCTTGTTGGTGAGGTAACGGCTCACCAAGGCGACGACGGGTAGCCGGCCTGAGAGGGCGACCGGCCACACTGGGACTGAGACACGGCCCAGACTCCTACGGGAGGCAGCAGTGGGGAATATTGCACAATGGGCGAAAGCCTGATGCAGCGACGCCGCGTGAGGGATGACGGCCTTCGGGTTGTAAACCTCTTTCAGCAGGGAAGAAGCGAGAGTGACGGTACCTGCAGAAGAAGCGCCGGCTAACTACGTGCCAGCAGCCGCGGTAATACGTAGGGCGCAAGCGTTGTCCGGAATTATTGGGCGTAAAGAGCTCGTAGGCGGCTTGTCGCGTCGGTTGTGAAAGCCCGGGGCTTAACCCCGGGTCTGCAGTCGATACGGGCAGGCTAGAGTTCGGTAGGGGAGATCGGAATTCCTGGTGTAGCGGTGAAATGCGCAGATATCAGGAGGAACACCGGTGGCGAAGGCGGATCTCTGGGCCGATACTGACGCTGAGGAGCGAAAGCGTGGGGAGCGAACAGGATTAGATACCCTGGTAGTCCACGCCGTAAACGGTGGGCACTAGGTGTGGGCAACATTCCACGTTGTCCGTGCCGCAGCTAACGCATTAAGTGCCCCGCCTGGGGAGTACGGCCGCAAGGCTAAAACTCAAAGGAATTGACGGGGGCCCGCACAAGCGGCGGAGCATGTGGCTTAATTCGACGCAACGCGAAGAACCTTACCAAGGCTTGACATACACCGGAAAACCCTGGAGACAGGGTCCCCCTTGTGGTCGGTGTACAGGTGGTGCATGGCTGTCGTCAGCTCGTGTCGTGAGATGTTGGGTTAAGTCCCGCAACGAGCGCAACCCTTGTCCCGTGTTGCCAGCAGGCCCTTGTGGTGCTGGGGACTCACGGGAGACCGCCGGGGTCAACTCGGAGGAAGGTGGGGACGACGTCAAGTCATCATGCCCCTTATGTCTTGGGCTGCACACGTGCTACAATGGCCGGTACAAAGAGCTGCGATACCGTGAGGTGGAGCGAATCTCAAAAAGCCGGTCTCAGTTCGGATTGGGGTCTGCAACTCGACCCCATGAAGTCGGAGTCGCTAGTAATCGCAGATCAGCATTGCTGCGGTGAATACGTTCCCGGGCCTTGTACACACCGCCCGTCACGTCACGAAAGTCGGTAACACCCGAAGCCGGTGGCCCAACCCCTTGTGGGAGGGAGCTGTCGAAGGTGGGACTGGCGATTGGGACGAAGTCGTAACAAGGTAGCCGTACCGGAAGGTGCGGCTGGATCACCTCCTTTCTAAGGAGCATCTAGCTGTCGCAAGACAGCCAGAGCCACTACGTCGGCGAATGATCGACGGTGGTCAGCTCATGGGTGGAACGTTGACTATTCGGTCTGGACCTCGGGTCGGTGGCTGCTAGTACTGCTCGTAAGAGCGTGGAACGCATGATCGCCGGACGGGACCTGGCCGGGCACGCTGTTGGGTGTCTGAGGGAATGATCTTCCTTCAGTTGCTTAAGTGCACTCACCGGATGTTCTGGTGGGGTGATGGGTGGCTGGTCGTTGTTTGAGAACTGCACAGTGGACGCGAGCATCTGTGGCCAAGTTTTTAAGGGCGCACGGTGGATGCCTTGGCACCAGGAACCGATGAAGGACGTGGGAGGCCGCGATAGTCCCCGGGGAGTCGTCAACCAGGCTTTGATCCGGGGGTTTCCGAATGGGGAAACCCGGCAGTCGTCATGGGCTGTCACCCGCTGCTGAACACATAGGCAGTGTGGAGGGAACGAGGGGAAGTGAAACATCTCAGTACCCTCAGGAAGAGAAAACAACCGTGATTCCGGGAGTAGTGGCGAGCGAAACTGGATGAGGCCAAACCGTATGCGTGTGAGACCCGGCAGGGGTTGCGCATGCGGGGTTGTGGGTTCTTTCTTCTGTCGTCTGCCGGCGGCAGGACGAGTCAGAAACCGTTGATGTAGGCGAAGGACATGCGAAAGGTCCGGCGTAGAGGGTAAGACCCCCGTAGTCGAAACGTCAGCGGCTCGTTTGAGAGATACCCAAGTAGCACGGGGCCCGAGAAATCCCGTGTGAATCTGGCGGGACCACCCGCTAAGCCTAAATATTCCCTGGTGACCGATAGCGGATAGTACCGTGAGGGAATGGTGAAAAGTACCCCGGGAGGGGTGAAATAGTACCTGAAACCGTGTGCCTACAAGCCGTGGGAGCGTCGGATGCAGCTTGCTGTATCTCGTGACTGCGTGCCTTTTGAAGAATGAGCCTGCGAGTTTGCGGTGTGTTGCGAGGTTAACCCGGGTGGGGAAGCCGTAGCGAAAGCGAGTCCGAACAGGGCGTTTTAGTAGCACGCTCAAGACCCGAAGCGGAGTGATCTAGCCATGGGCAGGTTGAAGCGGAGGTAAGACTTCGTGGAGGACCGAACCCACCAGGGTTGAAAACCTGGGGGATGACCTGTGGTTAGGGGTGAAAGGCCAATCAAACTCCGTGATAGCTGGTTCTCCCCGAAATGCATTTAGGTGCAGCGTCGTGTGTTTCTTGCCGGAGGTAGAGCACTGGATAGGCGATGGGCCCTACCGGGTTACTGACCTTAGCCAAACTCCGAATGCCGGTAAGTGAGAGCGCGGCAGTGAGACTGTGGGGGATAAGCTCCATGGTCGAGAGGGAAACAGCCCAGAGCATCGACTAAGGCCCCTAAGCGTACGCTAAGTGGGAAAGGATGTGGAGTCGCACAGACAACCAGGAGGTTGGCTTAGAAGCAGCCACCCTTGAAAGAGTGCGTAATAGCTCACTGGTCTAGTGATTCCGCGCCGACAATGTAGCGGGGCTCAAGCGTACCGCCGAAGTCGTGTCATTCATATATATAGCCCCAACGGGTGTATGGATGGGTAGGGGCGTCGTCTGCCGGGTGAAGCGGCACTGGAAGGTAGTCGTGGACGGTTGACGAGTGAGAATGCAGGCATGAGTAGCGATTCACACGTGAGAAACGTGTGCGCCGATTGACTAAGGGTTCCTGGGTCAAGCTGATCTGCCCAGGGTAAGTCGGGACCTAAGGCGAGGCCGACAGGCGTAGTCGATGGATAACCGGTTGATATTCCGGTACCCGCTGTGAAGCGTCAAACATCGAGCATCGTGATGCTAAGGCCGTGAAGCCGTTCCGGACCCTTCGGGAAAGGAAAGTGGTGGAGCCGCCGGACCAAGCGGTTAGTAGGTGAGTGATGGGGTGACGCAGGAAGGTAGTCCATCCCGGGCGGTGGTTGTCCCGGGGTAAGGGTGTAGCCCGAGTGGTAGGCAAATCCGCCACTCATGCAGGGTGAGACCTGATGCCGAGCCGATTGTGGTGAAGTGGATGATCCTATGCTGTCGAGAAAAGCCTCTAGCGAGTTTCATGGCGGCCCGTACCTAAACCGACTCAGGTGGTCAGGTAGAGAATACCGAGGCGTTCGGGTGAACTATGGTTAAGGAACTCGGCAAAATGCCCCGTAACTTCGGGAGAAGGGGGCCATTCCTGGTGAGGGACTTGCTCCTCGAGCTGGGGGTGGCCGCAGAGACCAGCGAGAAGCGACTGTTTACTAAAAACACAGGTCCGTGCGAAGCCGTAAGGCGATGTATACGGACTGACGCCTGCCAGTGCTGGAACGTTAAGGGGACCGGTTAGCTCCATTTCGGTGGGGCGAAGCTGAGAACTTAAGCGCCAGTAAACGGCGGTGGTAACTATAACCATCCTAAGGTAGCGAAATTCCTTGTCGGGTAAGTTCCGACCTGCACGAATGGCGTAACGACTTCTCGACTGTCTCAACCATAGGCCCGGTGAAATTGCACTACGAGTAAAGATGCTCGTTTCGCGCAGCAGGACGGAAAGACCCCGGGACCTTTACTACAGTTTGATATTGGTGTTCGGTTCGGCTTGTGTAGGATAGCTGGGAGACTTTGAAGCAGGCACGCCAGTGTTTGTGGAGTCGTCGTTGAAATACCAGTCTGGTCGTGCTGGATGTCTAACCTGGGTCCGTGATCCGGATCAGGGACAGTGTCTGATGGGTAGTTTAACTGGGGCGGTTGCCTCCTAAAGGGTAACGGAGGCGCCCAAAGGTTCCCTCAGCCTGGTTGGCAATCAGGTGTTGAGTGTAAGTGCACAAGGGAGCTTGACTGTGAGACCGACGGGTCGAGCAGGGACGAAAGTCGGGACTAGTGATCCGGCGGTGGCTTGTGGAAGCGCCGTCGCTCAACGGATAAAAGGTACCCCGGGGATAACAGGCTGATCTTCCCCAAGAGTCCATATCGACGGGATGGTTTGGCACCTCGATGTCGGCTCGTCGCATCCTGGGGCTGGAGTCGGTCCCAAGGGTTGGGCTGTTCGCCCATTAAAGCGGTACGCGAGCTGGGTTTAGAACGTCGTGAGACAGTTCGGTCCCTATCCGCTGTGCGCGTAGGAGTCTTGAGAAGGGCTGTCCCTAGTACGAGAGGACCGGGACGGACGAACCTCTGGTGTGCCAGTTGTTCTGCCAAGGGCATGGCTGGTTGGCTACGTTCGGGAGGGATAACCGCTGAAAGCATCTAAGCGGGAAGCCTGCTTCGAGATGAGGACTCCCACCCACTTGATGGGGTAAGGCTCCCAGTAGACGACTGGGTTGATAGGCCGGATCTGGAAGCCAGGTAACTGGTGGAGGTGACCGGTACTAATAGGCCGAGGGCTTGTCCTCAGTTGCTCGCGTCCACTGTGTTGGTTCTGAAACCACGAACGGCCCCATGTGCCACACATGGTGCGGCTGGACAGTTTCATAGTGTTTCGGTGGTCATAGCGTGAGGGAAACGCCCGGTTACATTCCGAACCCGGAAGCTAAGCCTCACAGCGCCGATGGTACTGCAGGGGGGACCCTGTGGGAGAGTAGGACGCCGCCGAACTCCTTTTGAAGCTCCGGCTCTTGGGCACTGCCCAGGGGCCGGAGCTTTTTTGCGTTGAGGTAAGGTCAGGGGGCATCGTTGGCTCGTTTTCGCACAGGAGGCCCCCGGGTGGAGGTCCAGGAGACCCGTGTCCAGACAGACCGGGTCCTCACCATCCCCAACATCCTCAGCATGGCGCGGCTCGTCGGCGTACCCCTCTTCCTGTGGCTGATCCTCAGGCCCGAGTTCGGGGGTCCCAAGAGCGATGGCTGGGCCCTCCTCGTACTGGCCTTCAGCGGGATCAGCGACTATCTCGACGGCAAGCTCGCCCGGCGCTGGAATCAGATCAGCAGCCTCGGCCGCCTCCTCGACCCCGCCGCTGACCGGCTCTATGTGCTTTCCACGCTGGTCGGTCTCACCTGGCGGGACATCCTGCCGCTCTGGCTGACCGCGCTGCTGCTGGCGAGGGAACTGGTTCTCCTGGTGATGGTGGGCGTCCTTCGCCGGCACGGGTATCCGCCGCCACAGGTGAACTTCCTCGGGAAGGCAGCGACCTTCAACCTGATGTATGCCTTCCCGTTGCTGCTCCTCAGTGACGGAAGTGGTTGGATCGCGTCACTCGCTGCTATTTTCGGATGGGCGTTCGCCGGATGGGGTACAACGCTGTACTGGTGGGCAGGAGTGCTCTACGTGGTACAGGTCCGCCGTTTGGTTCGCGCGGACGCCACGGCCGATTGAGCTCGGGGATTGTCCTGACGTAATGCCGCGATGGCCCGCAGTCGAAAAGTGCGGGACAATCAGGACGGGTGAAGTCGGCTGGACCGTCGTCTCTGGAGGAGGACGCTTCCGACATGAAGGCCGTCGTGATGGCCGGGGGCGAAGGCACTCGCCTGCGCCCCATGACCTCTAGCATGCCCAAGCCGCTCCTGCCCGTGGCCAATCGCCCGATCATGGAGCACGTGCTACGGCTGCTCAAAAGGCACGGGCTCACCGAGACCGTAGTCACCGTGCAGTTCCTGGCATCGCTCGTCAAGAACTACTTCGGCGACGGTGAAGAACTCGGAATGGAACTCACCTATGCCAATGAGGAGAAGCCACTCGGTACCGCCGGAAGCGTCAAGAACGCCGAAGAGGCGTTGAAGGACGACGCTTTCCTGGTCATCTCCGGTGATGCCCTGACCGACTTCGACCTCACCGAGCTGATCAATTTCCACAAGGAGAAGGGTGCACTGGTCACGGTCTGTCTGACCCGGGTGCCCAATCCGCTGGAGTTCGGCATCACCATCGTCGACGAAGAAGGCAAGGTCGAACGATTCCTGGAGAAGCCGACCTGGGGTCAGGTCTTCTCCGACACGGTCAACACGGGCATCTACGTCATGGAGCCCGAGGTCTTCGGCTATGTCGAACCCGATGTTCCGGTCGACTGGTCCGGAGACGTCTTTCCGCAGTTGATGAAGGAAGGCAAGCCGATTTACGGCTATGTCGCCGAAGGCTACTGGGAGGACGTCGGCACGCACGAGAGCTATGTGAAGGCCCAGGCGGATGTGCTCGAGGGCATGGTCAGCGTCGACATCGACGGGTTCGAGATCTCACCCGGAGTGTGGGTGGCGGAAGGCGCCGAGGTGCATCCCGACGCCGTGCTGCGCGGGCCGCTGTACATCGGCGACTACGCGAAGGTGGAAGCCGGCGCGGAGATCCGTGAGCACACCGTCGTCGGATCGAATGTCGTCGTGAAGAGCGGTGCCTTTCTGCACAAGGCCGTCGTGCACGACAACGTGTACGTCGGCCAGCACAGTAATCTGCGGGGCTGTGTCGTCGGGAAGAACACCGACATCATGCGTGCCGCCCGTATCGAGGACGGCGCGGTCATCGGTGACGAGTGCCTGATCGGTGAGGAATCGATCGTTCAGGGCAACGTCCGCGTCTACCCGTTCAAGACCATCGAGGCCGGCGCGTTCGTCAACACCTCGGTCATCTGGGAGTCCAGAGGCCAAGCCCAGCTGTTCGGCGCCCGTGGCGTGTCCGGCATCCTGAACGTCGAGATCACCCCCGAGCTGGCGGTGCGGCTCGCCGGGGCCTACGCGACCACCCTGAAGAAGGGCTCCACCGTCACCACCGCCCGCGACCACTCCCGCGGTGCCCGTGCGCTGAAGCGGGCGGTCATCTCCGCGTTGCAGGCCAGCGCCATCGACGTACGCGACCTGGAGAACGTGCCGCTGCCCGTGGCCCGGCAGCAGACCGCGCGCGGCAGTGCCGGCGGCATCATGATCCGGACCTCGCCCGGTGTCCCGGACTCGGTCGACATCATGTTCTTCGACGGGCAGGGCGCCGACCTGTCGCAGGGCGGGCAGCGCAAGCTGGACCGGGTGTTCGCCAGGCAGGAGTACCGGCGGGCGTTCCCCGGCGAGATCGGCGACCTGTACTTCCCGGCCAGCGTCTTCGACTCGTACACGGGCACGGTGCTGCGCAACGTCGACACCACCGGGATCGCCGAGTCCGGCCTGAAGGTCGTCGTGGACGCCGCCAACGGCAGCGCCGGGCTGGTACTGCCCAGCCTGCTCGGCAAGCTCGGCGTGGACTCGCTGACCATCAACCCCGGTCTGGACGAGTCCCGGCCCACGGAGACGGCCGAGGTGCGGCGCAACGGACTGGTGCGGCTGGGCGAGATAGTGGCTTCCTCGGGCGCCGCCTTCGGCGTGCGGTTCGACCCGGTCGGCGAGCGGCTGTCGCTCGTGGACGAGAAGGGCCGGATCATCGAGGACGACCGGGCGTTGCTGGTGATGCTCGACCTGGTGGCCGCGGAGCGGCGCAGCGGGCGCGTGGCGCTGCCCGTGACCACGACGCGGATCGCCGAGCAGGTGGCCGCCTATCACGGCACACAGGTCGAGTGGACCACCACCTCGCCCGACGACCTCACGCGCGTGGGGCGCGAGGAAGGGACCATCTTCGGTGGTGACGGCAAGGGCGGCTTCATCGTCCCCGAGTTCAGCGGCGTCTACGACGGTACGGCGGCCTTCGTACGGCTGATCGGGCTCGTGGCCAGGACGCAGCTCACGCTCAGCCAGATCGACGCGCGGATCCCGCGGGCGCATGTCCTCAAGCGGGACCTGGCCACACCATGGGCCGTCAAGGGTCTGGTCATGCGGCGGGTGGTCGAGGCCGCAGGGGATCGCTTTGTCGACACGACCGACGGCGTGCGTGTCGTCGAGACGGACGGGCGCTGGGTGATGGTGCTGCCCGACCCGGCCGAGGCGGTCACTCATCTGTGGGCCGAGGGACCCGACGACGCCTCCGCGCAGGTTCTGCTGGACGAGTGGTCGGCCGTCGTGGACAGCGCCGGGCGGTAGCGGACCGCACAGCACCGATGGGATGGACCCACGTACGCGTGCGTGCCGGACAAGTGTCCCCAAGGGGGCCCTGTCCGGCACGTCGGTGGGGCCATTCGGAGGTACGGCCCACGACATGCGACGATGTGCGGCATGCCGCAGCAACCCCCCGTTCGGAGCAGCCCTTCGCGGCCGCAGCGCCCGGACGCCTCCATGTCGTTGATCACCAACGTCATGGATCACAGCCTCGACGACGGGTACGCCGAGGCCGCCGCCCGGAAGAAGTCCCAGGACGAGGGTGGGCTGCCCAAGACGCTGAGGGCGAAGCTGGGCCTGGCGGGCGGGCTGGTCCTCGCGGCGCTGGTCGTCACCCTCGGCGCGGCACAGGCGCGCGTGGCCGCACCCGTGGTGGCCAAGGAGCGTCAGGAGCTGATCGACCGCGTCGACAGCGAGACGGCGAGCGCGGACAAGCTGGAAGGCACCGTCGACAAGCTGCGTGACGACGTCGGCGCGCGCCAGCGGGCCGCGCTGAAGTCGAGCGGCGGCAGCGGGCAGGCCGATCTGGTGGGCATCCTGGCAGGCGCCACCGACGTGCACGGGCCGGGCGTCAAGCTCGTCGTGAACGACGCCAAGGAGGCCAGCACCGGCGGTGACGGGACCAATCCGCGGGAGACCTCGGGCTTCTCCGACAGCGGCCGGGTACGGGACCGCGACATGCAGCGCGTGGTCAACGGGCTGTGGGCCTCCGGGGCCGAGGCAGTCTCCATCAACGGTCAGCGGCTGACGGCGCTGTCCGCGATCAGAGCCGCGGGCGACGCGATACTGGTCGACAACAGGCCGCTGGTGCCGCCGTACACGGTGCTGGCGGTGGGGAACGGGGCGAAGCTGAGCACCGCGTTCCAGAACAGCGCGGACGGGCTGTATCTGCATGCTCTGGAAGACAACTTCGGCATCCGCGCCACCATTTCCACCGAGGGCGACGTCCGGTTGCCCGCCGCACCGAGTGTGATCGTCCGTACCGCACAGCCGGGCACCGAGAAGACTGAGAAGGGCACATCGTGATCGCCGTACTGGGCCTCGTCGTAGGAGTCGTGGCCGGCCTGTTGGTCCGGCCCGAGGTTCCGGCGGTCGTCGAGCCTTATCTGCCGATCGCCGTCGTCGCGGCGCTGGACGCCGTGTTCGGCGGTGTGCGGGCCATGCTCGACGGGATCTTCGACGACAAGGTCTTCGTGGTGTCGTTCCTGTCGAACGTGGTCGTCGCCGCCCTGATCGTGTTCCTGGGCGACAAGTTGGGTGTGGGTGCGCAGCTGTCCACGGGTGTCGTGGTGGTCCTGGGTATCCGGATCTTCTCCAACGCCGCGGCGATCCGGCGTCATGTGTTCCGGGCGTGACGTCGATGAGCGAGCAGAACGAGCAGCCGGAGAACAGGCTGCGCAAGGAGTTGCCGGCCGAGGTGCCGCCCGTGGGTCCCGAGCCCCGGGAGACGCCCGGCGAGAAGCCGGCACAAGCGCTGACCGGACGGCAGCGGCTGGTCAAGGGTCTGTGGCCGCCGCGGTTCACCCGTGCCCAACTGATCGTCGCGCTGCTCCTGTTCGGCCTCGGCTTCGGGCTGGCCGTGCAGGTGGCCTCCAACAGTGACACCGACAGCGCGCTGCGCGGCGCACGGCAAGAAGATCTTGTGCGCATCCTCGATGAACTGGATTCGCGTACTCAGCGTCTTGAGGACGAGAAGCAGGGACTCGAGAAGCAGCGGTCGGAACTGCAGAGCAGCTCCGACCAGGCGGCGGAGGCCCGCAAGCAGACGGCCGAGAAGGAGAGGCAACTCGGCATTCTGGCGGGCACCGTGGCGGCGCAGGGTCCCGGCATCACGATGACGGTCGGGGACACGAAGGGGACGGTCAAGGCGGACATGCTGCTCGACGCGATCCAGGAGCTGCGCGCGGCGGGGGCCGAGGCGATCCAGCTCAACGGGGTGCGGGTGGTCGCGAACACCTACTTCTCGGATTCCGGCAACGGCGTGAGCGTCGACGGGAACAAGATCAACGCTCCCTATCGTTTCCAGGTCATCGGCAAGCCGGAGGATCTGGAGCCGGCGCTGAACATCCCGGGAGGAGTGGTGCAGACCCTGGAGAAGGAGCAGGCCACGGTGACGGTGGAGCGCTCGGGCAAGATCGTCGTGGGCGCCTTGCGACAGGCGAAGCGGCCTGACTACGCTCGGTCGTCCTCCCAGTGAACCGGTGGTGCATGGGGGACGTCCGGCAGGGGCATGAGGTTGCGGGGGGTCGGCGCACCGAAGGCGTGGTGCGTGGTGGAAACTGTCTGGTGGATACGGACGTTGTGAGAATGTCCGGCTCGGTCGGTGAAGGCAATCAGGGTTCGTCCTGCCCCACGGGCGGGTCTGTTTCGGTCAAGGGGAATCGCCCGTGAAGTTGTTTGCGAAGTTGTTCGGCAAGAGCGCGCGTGAGGGCAGCGACAACGCGACCGCCCGTCATCGCGCCCAGCCCGACGCGGAGGGCCAGCGCCCGCTGTTCCGGGACCAGGTCGGTGGTCCGGGCGGTGACATTTCCGGAGGTCAGGGCGGGGCGTCGGTTGACCCTGCCCAGTCCGGCGGCATAGGTTTCGGACAACCGTCAACCTCAGGTGCGGGTGGAGGGTTTGCCTCCGGCCCGTACGCGTCCAACGCCCCCGCGGGGCAGCCGCGGCAGGAGGATCCGTCCATGTCGGTCCTGGTGTGTACGAGGTGCGGTAACCGCAACGCGCAGAACGCCCGCTTCTGTTCCAATTGCGGTGCGCCGCTGCGCCCCGGAGTGGCGCCGGAGCGTGCCTCCGAGACGACGTCCACGATCTCGATCTCCGGTCTCGAGGCCTACGACGCCGAGGTGACCGGCCAGACCCAGGTGCCGATGCTGTCGCCCGAGGCGCAGGCCGCGGTCGACGCGCTGCCGATGGGCTCAGCCCTGCTGGTGGTGCGCCGTGGGCCGAACTCCGGCAGCCGTTTCCTGCTGGACGCCGACCTGACGACGGCCGGCCGGCATCCGCAGAGCGACATCTTCCTCGACGACGTGACGGTCTCGCGTCGCCATGTGGAGTTCCGCCGCTCCCCGGACGGCTCGTTCACCGTCGCCGACGTGGGCAGCCTGAACGGCACGTACGTCAACCGCGAGCCGATCGACCAGGTCGCCCTGCACAACGGCGACGAGGTGCAGATCGGCAAGTACCGGCTGGTGTTCTACGCGAGCCGGCAGGGCATCTGACCCGCCCCCGGACCGGTGTCCGGGGGGACCCCAGGGAAGGTCCATGCTTCAAACACCGAGTGGCGGTGCCGGAAGCGGTACCGCCGCCAGGGACAGTGGGCTGATGAGCATCGGCGCGGTGCTGAACGCGCTGCGCGACGAGTTCCCCGAAGTCACCATCTCCAAGATCCGTTTCCTGGAGTCGGAGGGGCTCATCGAGCCGCAGCGGACCCCTTCGGGGTACCGGAAGTTCAGCGCCGGGGACGTCGAGCGCCTGGCGCACGTGCTGAGGATGCAGCGGGACCACTATCTGCCGCTCAAGGTGATCCGTGAGCACCTGGACGCCATGGCGCGGGGAGAGGCCGTCCAGCTGCCCGTCGTCGGGCGTCAGCGCACCCATGAGGATCTTCGGGAGCCGCCGGCGGCGCCCACGGTCGCCAGGGTCGGCAGGTCCGAGCTGCTGGCGGCGGCGGACGTCGACGAGGGCGAGCTGAAGGAGTGGGAGTCGTACGGACTCGTCGTTCCCCTGGCGGACGGGGCGTACGACGCCGAGGCGGTCACCGTGGCCGCGCTCATCGCAGAACTGGGCCGGTTCGGGATCGAGCCGCGCCACCTTCGGGTGATGAAGGCCGCCGCCGACCGCGAGGCCGGACTGGTCGAGCAGGTGGTGGCCCCGCTCAAGCGCCACCGCAACCCGCAGACCAGGGCGCTGGCCGAGGCCCGTACGAAGGAGCTGGCGACGCTCACGGTGAAGCTGCACGCGGCCCTCGTGAAGACGGCTCTCGGGGTGCGGCTGCCCTGACAGCCGGGGTCC
The DNA here is from genome assembly GCF_001636945.3 of Streptomyces sp. FXJ1.172. Classification (NCBI taxonomy): domain Bacteria; kingdom Bacillati; phylum Actinomycetota; class Actinomycetes; order Kitasatosporales; family Streptomycetaceae; genus Streptomyces; species Streptomyces sp. FXJ1.172. The sequence continues at coordinate 7,588,737 of NZ_CP119133.2, forward strand.
GGATCGGGCACCTGTTCCCGGCCCGACTACCCAAACGTCCCGGGCACGGCCTAGGGTTGCTGTGTGAACGAGCTCGATGTCGTAGGTGTCCGGGTCGAAATGCCCTCCAACCAACCGATCGTGCTCCTGCGCGAAGTGGGGGGCGACCGTTACCTCCCCATCTGGATCGGGCCGGGGGAGGCGACGGCGATCGCTTTCGCCCAGCAGGGTATGGCCCCCGCCCGGCCGCTGACGCACGACCTGTTCAAGGACGTGCTGGAGGCGGTCGGCCAGGAGCTGACCGAAGTACGCATCACCGATCTGCGGGAGGGCGTCTTCTACGCGGAGCTGGTGTTCGCCAGCGGGGTCGAGGTCAGCGCCCGTCCCTCCGACGCCATAGCGCTGGCCCTGCGCACCGGAACGCCGATCTACGGCAGTGACACGGTGCTGGACGACGCGGGCATCGCGATTCCGGACGAGCAGGAGGACGAGGTCGAGAAGTTCCGCGAGTTCCTCGACCAGATCTCGCCCGAGGACTTCGGCACCAGCAGCCAGTGATCACGACCGGCCGGCCACGGCGCGCGGCCGGTGAGCGAGGGCTCTCGCGGCCTCGTGCGGGCGGTGGGGCCGGGCATGTGCCAGCGGCCATTGAGGGCGTCCTACGGCCCCCCGCGAGTGCATTCGGCTAGCCTTTCCCCGCGGTGGGGCACGGGAAACCACTCCTAGGGTGATTATCACTCGGCGTGCCGAGTGTGGCGATCGTTGACGCACCCCTGGTGACTGCCTACCGTCGAGAAGGCAGGTCAAGGACGGAGGTCGGCGTGAGAACGAGCGGCGACGGTACGGCTGGGGGTGCCCCCGGACGCGGGTTCGGGGAGAGCGGTCCGTACGCTCCCCCTGGCCCTCAGCTGCGTTCGAACGGGGGTTACCCCCAACCGAACAGCGCGGTCGACCACGCTCCTCAGCGGCCGACGGTGGTGCCGAACGGCGGAGGGGCGGCGTCCATGGCATCCGAAGAGATCGGCTACCGCGGTCCCACGGCCTGCGCGGCCGCGGGCATCACCTACCGGCAGCTCGACTACTGGGCGCGCACCGGCCTGGTCGAGCCGAGCGTGCGGCCCGCCTACGGGTCGGGCACCCAGCGGCTGTACAGCTTCCGGGACGTGGTCGTCCTGAAGATCGTGAAGCGGTTCCTGGACACCGGGGTCTCGCTGCAGAACATCCGCACGACCGTCCAGCACCTCAGGGAACGCGGTTTCCGCGATCTGGAGCGGATGACCCTGATGAGCGACGGCGCCACGGTCTACGAGTGCACGTCCCCGGACGAGGTCCACGCCCTGCTCCAGGGCGGTCAGGGCATCTTCGGGATCGCCGTCGGCGTGGTGTGGCGGGACGTGGAAAGCGCGCTCTCCCAGCTGCACGGCGAACGCGTCGACACGGGCGAGACCCTCGTCGGGCACAACCCCGCGGACGAGCTGGCCCGCCGCCGCAACCGGGCGGTCTGACCGCCGGCCGCTCTCCCGCTCCAGGGCATTGTCAGTGCCGTGGTGCAGCATCGGAGGTGTGAGACACGCGCCGACCATCCTGCATCTCGACATGGATGCCTTCTACGCCTCGGTGGAGCAGGCATCCAAGCCGAGCCTTCGCGGCAAGGCGGTCGTCGTGGGCGGGCTCGGACCGCGCGGGGTGGTGGCCACCGCGTCGTACGAGGCGCGGGTCTTCGGGGTGCATTCGGCGATGCCCGTGGGCCAGGCCCGCCGGCTGGCACCCAACGCCGCGTACCTGGTGCCGCGCTTCGGGCTGTACCGGGCGGTCAGCGAGCAGGTGATGGCCCTGCTGCGGGAGCTGTCGCCGCTGGTGGAGCCGCTCAGCCTGGACGAGGCGTTCGTGGACCTGGAGGCCGGCGGGACGGCCTGGGACGAGGAGTCGGCGCGGCTCGCCGGGATCAAGCTGCGTGCGGACATCCGGGCGGTCACGGGGCTCACCGGGTCGGTGGGGCTCGCCGCCTCCAAGATGCTCGCGAAGATCGCCTCCGAGCAGGCCAAGCCCGACGGCCTGGTCATCATCGAGCCGGGCTCCGAGCGGGCGCTGCTGGGGCCGATGCCGGTGCGGACCCTGCCCGGGGTCGGCCCGGCCACCGGCGACCATCTGCGCAGGGCCGGGATCACCACGGTCGAGGAACTGGCCGAGGCGGGTGAGGACGAGCTGGTACGGCTGCTCGGCAAGGCGCACGGGCACGCGCTGTACGCCATGGCGCTGGCCCAGGACGAGCGGCCGGTGGTGGCCGAGCGCGAGGCGAAGTCGGTGTCGGTCGAGGACACCTACGACGTGGACATCCACGACCGGCTGCGCATCGCACTGGAGGTGCAGCGACTCGCCGACCGGTGCGTGGGGCGGCTGCGCGGGGCGGGGCTGTCCGGGCGGACCATCGTGCTGAAGGTGCGGCGGTACGACTTCTCGACCCTGACCCGCTCCGAGACGCTCAGAGGGCCCACGGACGATCCTGCGGTGGTCCGTGAGGCGGCCGCGCGGCTGCTGGACTCCGTGGACACCACGGGTGGGGTGCGGCTGCTCGGTGTGGGCGTCTCCGGGCTCGCCGACTACACGCAGGAGGACCTGTTCGCGCAGGCCATGCCCTCGCGGGCGGCACAGGCGCCGGAGGAGCCCGTGGCCGAGGCCGCCCCGGAGCGGCCGGAGCCCGTCGAACGGCACTGGCGCGCGGGACAGGACGTACGGCACGCCGAGTACGGCCCCGGCTGGGTGCAGGGGAGCGGGCTGGGGCGGGTCACGGTGCGGTTCGAGACGCCGCAGTCCCCTCCGGGGCGGGTGCGGACGTTCTCTGTCGACGATCCCGCGCTGGAGCCGGCCGAGCCGTTGCCGTTGGTCCTGGCGGAAACCCGGGTTCCGCTCGAGGCTCAGGACTCCTCCGACCCCGCCAGCTTGCCGAAGTCGTGGTCCGGGACCGACGGTGGTGCGGCCGTGTCGAGGCCGTAGTGGTGGTAGAGCTGGAGTTCCTGCTGGGGGGAGAGATGGCGGCCCACGCCGAAGTCCGGGGCGTCCTTGATGAGGGCGCGGTCGAAGGGGACGTGGAGGGTGCCCTCGACGAGTTCGCTCGGCTCCAGAGGGACGAACGCGTCGCGGGAGAACAGGCCGGTGCGTATGGCCGCCCACTCGGGCACACCGGTCGCGTCGTCCAGGTACACCTCGTCGACGGTGCCGATCTTGGTGCCGTTGCGGTCGAACGCCTTGCGGCCGATCAGGTTGCGCGGATCGATGTCGGTCTGCACGGTCCCTCTCCCTCCACGTGGTCGCAACTCATCCGTAAGCACTACAAAAGAGCACATTCACGGAGGCGGCCACTCGAGGGCTCGGGCGTTGACCTCGCTGGTAGTCTGACTTCGGCTGCTGAACCCGTGCGGGAGAGTCCTCCGACCACCTCGGAGGCGCCGAAGGAGCAAATCCTCCCCGGAATCTCTCAGGCTCACGTACCGCACGGACGAGGTCACTCTGGAAAGCAGGGCGGATGTCGACGGCTTCCGCTCTCACCGACGGTGAAAGCCGGGACACGTCCCGGTGAAGCTCTCAGGTTGAGATGACAGAGGGGGAGGCCGTCGGGGTACCCGCGCCGTGGTGCCCCTCGAAGGTCGCGTCAGACCAGGAGGCCTCCGCAATGACCGCCCAACGCATTCCGCTCTCCGACCTCGAGGCGGGCATCCCCTTCGAGCAGCGCCACATAGGGCCCGACCAGGAGGCGCGGGCCAAGATGCTCGCGCAGGTCGGCTACGGCTCGCTGGACGACCTGACCGCCGCCGCCGTCCCGGACGTGATCAAGAACGCCGACGCCCTCGACCTCCCGGGCGCCCGCACCGAGGCCGAGGTGCTCGCCGAACTGCGCTCGCTCGCCGACCGCAACCAGGTCCTCGGCTCGATGATCGGGCTCGGGTACTACGGGACGTTCACGCCGCCGGTCATCCTGCGCAACGTCATGGAGAACCCGGCCTGGTACACGGCCTACACGCCGTACCAGCCGGAGATCTCCCAGGGCCGGCTCGAGGCTCTGCTGAACTTCCAGACGATGGTCGCCGAGCTGACCGGTCTGCCCACCTCCGGCGCCTCCCTGCTCGACGAGGGCACTGCGGCCGCCGAGGCGATGGCGCTGTCCCGGCGCATGGGCAAGAACAAGAAGGGCCTGTTCCTGGTCGACGCGGACGCGCTGCCGCAGACCATCGCGGTCATCGAGACGCGTGCCGAGCCGACCGGTGTCGAGGTCGTCGTCGCCGACCTCAGCGAGGGCATCCCGGCCGGCATCGCCGCGCGTGAGATCAACGGCGTGCTGATCCAGTACCCGGGCGCCTCCGGCGCCGTACGGGACATCAAGCCCGTCATCGACCAGGCGCACGAGCTGGGCGCCCTGGTCACCGTCGCCGCCGACCTGCTCGCGCTGACCCTGCTGACCCCGCCCGGTGAGCTGGGCGCGGACATCGCCGTCGGCACCACCCAGCGCTTCGGCGTGCCCATGGGCTTCGGCGGTCCGCACGCGGGCTACATGGCCGTGCACGAGAAGTTCGCGCGCAGCCTGCCCGGCCGCCTCGTCGGTGTCTCCGTCGACGCCGACGGGCACAAGGCCTACCGGCTCGCGCTGCAGACCCGTGAGCAGCACATCCGCCGCGAGAAGGCCACCAGCAACATCTGCACCGCGCAGGTGCTGCTCGCCGTGATGGCCGGCATGTACGCGGTCTACCACGGGCCCGAGGGGCTGCAGACGATCGCCCGGCGGACGCACCGGTACGCCACGATCCTCGCCGAGGGCCTGAAGGCCGGCGGTGTCGAGATCGTGCACGGTGCCTTCTTCGACACCGTCACCGCGCGCGTGCCCGGCAGGGCCGCCGAGGTCGTCGCCGCCGCCCGGGACAACGGAGTCAACCTGTACCCGGCCGACGCCGACCACGTCTGCGTCGCCTGCGACGAGACCACCAACCGGGCCCAGCTGGGCGCGGTCTTCGCCGCCTTCGGCGTCGAGGGCGACATCGAGGCCCTGGACGCGAGCGCCGCGGACACCCTGCCCGAGGCGCTGCTGCGCACCGACGCCTACCTCACCCACCCGGTCTTCCACCAGTACCGCTCCGAGACCGCGATGCTGCGTTACCTGCGCAGGCTGGCCGACCGCGACTACGCCCTCGACCGCGGCATGATCCCGCTGGGCTCCTGCACCATGAAGCTCAACGCGACCACCGAGATGGAGCCGGTCACCTGGCCCGAGTTCGGCCAGCTGCACCCCTTCGCCCCGGCCGAGCAGGCCGAGGGCTACCTCACGCTCATCCGCGAACTGGAGGAGCGTCTCGCCGAGGTCACCGGCTACGACAAGGTCTCCCTCCAGCCCAACGCCGGTTCGCAGGGCGAGCTGGCCGGTCTGCTCGCCGTACGCGGCTACCACCGCGCGAACGGCGACGACCAGCGCACCGTCTGCCTCATCCCGTCCTCCGCGCACGGCACCAACGCGGCCAGCGCCGTGATGGCCGGCATGAAGGTCGTCGTCGTCAAGACCGCCGAGGACGGCGAGATCGACGTCGAGGACCTGCGCGCCAAGATCGAGCAGCACCGCGACGAGCTGGCGGTCCTGATGATCACCTACCCCTCGACGCACGGTGTCTTCGAGGAGCACGTCGCCGGCATCTGCGCCCAGGTGCACGAGGCGGGCGGCCAGGTGTACGTCGACGGCGCCAACCTCAACGCGCTGGTCGGTCTCGCCAAGCCGGGCCACTTCGGCGGCGACGTCTCACACCTGAACCTGCACAAGACCTTCTGCATCCCGCACGGCGGCGGCGGTCCCGGAGTCGGCCCGGTCGCGGTCCGCGAGCACCTCGCGCCGTATCTGCCGAACCACCCGATGCAGCCCGCCGCGGGCCCGGAGACGGGCGTGGGCCCGGTCTCGGCGGCCCCCTGGGGTTCCGCGGGCATCCTGCCGATCTCCTGGGCGTACGTCCGTCTCATGGGCGGTGAGGGCCTCAAGCGCGCCACGCAGGTGGCCGTGCTGTCGGCGAACTACGTCGCCAAGCGCCTGGAGCCGCACTACCCGGTGCTCTACACGGGTCCGGGCAATCTGGTCGCGCACGAGTGCATCATCGACCTGCGCCCGCTGACCAAGGCGACCGGCGTGAGCGTGGACGACGTGGCCAAGCGCCTGATCGACTACGGCTTCCACGCGCCGACCATGTCCTTCCCGGTGGCCGGCACGCTGATGATCGAGCCGACCGAGTCGGAGGACCTCACCGAGCTGGACCGGTTCTGCGACGCGATGATCGCCATCCGCGCGGAGATCGAGAAGGTCGGCTCGGGCGAGTGGCCCGCGGAGGACAACCCGCTGCGGGGCGCCCCGCACACCGCCGCCGCGCTCGGCGGCGAGTGGGCGCACGCCTACAGCCGTGAGGAGGCCGTCTTCCCGGCCGGTGTCTCGGCCGCCGACAAGTACTGGCCGCCGGTCCGCCGTATCGACCAGGCCTTCGGCGACCGCAACCTGGTGTGCTCCTGCCCGCCGCTGGACGCCTACGAGGACTGAGCGAACGGTCGCTCCCAGGGCCCCGTCCGGATCTTTGGGCGGGGCCCCTTCCGTCGTACGGTCTCAGGCCGTCGCCAGCGACACCTCGGTCGCCTTGATCAGGGCGACCACGTCGGACCCCACGAAGAGGCCGAGGTCGGTGACCGCGTCCTTGGTGATGGCCGCGGTCAGTTGGCCGCCGTCGACGGTGATCTTCACGGAGGCCATGACGGCGCCGGTCGTGAGGCCGGTGACCGCGCCCGGAAGCTGGTTGCGGATCGACAGGCCCGCGATCCGGTTGGTGGCGAGGGAGACCTCGGTCGACTTCACCAGGGCGCGCACGGCCGAGCCCGGCGCGAGGGCCAGGTCCTCGGCGGACTCCTTGGTGATGGCCGCCATGAGGTGCTGACCGCCGTCCAGTCGGAGCTTGACGGTGGCCATGGCCTCGCCCTGGTGGACCTCGGTGACGGTGCCGGCGAGCTGATTGCGGATGCTCAGGGTCATGGGCACCCACGGTACGGCGCCCGCCCGCTCAGGCCGGGTATGCGTGCGTCTGCGTGGCTTTGACCGTCGCCCAGACAGCTGCGCCCGGGTGCAGCTCCAGCTCGGCGGCGGCGACCGTGGTGAGGTCGGCGGCGAGCGGGAGTTCGCCGGTGAGGTCGGCGCGGATCTGGTCGCCGTGCGTCTCCAGGCCCTCGACCTCGCACCGCCACAGGTTCCGGGCGCTCGCCCCCGTCGGCCGGTCCCGGAACAGGGTGACGGCGCTCGGCGGGAACGCCACGAAGACCGGTCCGGACAGGTCCTCCGTGGTCGTGATCGAGGGCCCGGCGTCGAGCCGTACCGCGTGCCCGTCCGCCTGCCCCTGGTAGAGGTTGAGGCCGACGAGCCGGGCGATGTAGTCGGTGCGCGGGTGGCGGGCGATGTCGGAGGGGGCGCCCTCCTGCACGACCCGGCCGTGTTCGACGACCACCAGCCGGTCCGCGAGCACCATGGCGTCCAGCGGGTCGTGCGTGACCAGGACGGCGACCGCCTCGAACTCCGTCAGGTGGCGGCGGAGCCGGGCCCGGACCTCCAGGCGGGTACGGGCGTCCAGGGCGGCCAGCGGCTCGTCCAGGAGCAGCAGCCGGGGGCGGGTGGCCAGGGCCCGGGCGAGCGCCACCCGCTGGGCCTGTCCGCCGGACAGGCGGCGGGGTTTGGCGTGCACGTGATCGGCCAGGCCCATCCGGTCCAGCCACGCGGCGGCCCGCTCCCGGGCCTCGGCCTTGGACGCGCCCTGGCAGCGCGGCCCGAAGGCCACGTTGTCCAGCGCGGACAGATGCGGGAAGAGCAGATAGTCCTGGAAGACCACACCGACCGGGCGGGACTCCGGGGGAGTGTGCTCCAGTGAGGCGCCGTCCAGACGCAGGTGGCCGTCGGTGAGCGGGACGAGACCGGCCAGGGCGCGCAGGGCGGTGGTCTTGCCGGCGCCGTTGGGACCGAGCAGCGCGACGACGTCTCCGGGGGCCGCCGTGAGGCGCACGTCCAGCCGGAAGGAGTCCCGGTCGACGACGAGCCGGGCGTCGAGCCCCTCGCCGCCCACCTGTTTCAGATCGGCTTCCGGGGCGTCGATGTCGGTCATGGGTCTGTACGTTCGCACAGGCTCCGGGGTGGCTGCCACGGTCAGGCTCCCGTCATCCAGCGGTCCCGCAGCCCAGCCAGCACCGCGATCGACACGGCGAGCAGGACCAGGCTGAGGGAGATGGCGGCATCGGGATCGTTCTGCAGCGCGAGGTAGACCGCGAGGGGCATCGTCTGGGTACGGCCGGGGAAGTTGCCCGCGAAGGTGATCGTCGCGCCGAACTCGCCGAGCGCGCGGGCCCAGGCGAGGACCGCGCCCGCCGCGATACCGGGGGCGATCAGCGGGAGGGTGACGCGGCGGAACGCGGTGAAACGGGACGCACCGAGCGTGGTCGCCGCCTCCTCGTAGCGCGGGTCGGCCGCGCGCAGCGTGCCCTCGACGCTGATGACCAGGAACGGCATCGCGACGAACGCCTCCGCGACGACGACCCCGGCGGTGGTGAACGGCAGCGTGATCCCGAACCAGGCGTCCAGCCACTTGCCGACGACCCCGTTGCGGCCGAGGGCCAGCAGCAGCGCCACACCGCCGACCACCGGCGGCAGCACCAGGGGCAGCGTCACCAGGGCCCGCAGGAACCCCCGGCCGGGAAAGTCCGCACGGGCCAGCAGCCAGGCCAGCGGCACGCCCAGGACGAGGCTCACGGCCGTCGCCGCGGTGGCGCTGACCAGCGACAGCTGCAGCGCCTGCCACACCTCGGTGCTGGAGAGCCGGCCCGGCAGGCTGCGCCAGGGCGCGCGGACGATCAGCGCGAGCAGCGGCAGCAGCAGGAACGCCAGCGCCACCAGGCCCGGCAGCAGCAGCGGCAACGGCACCCCGCGCCGGCCCTCCGTGCCGACGCGGCGGCGCCGCGGCGGCCGTGCGGCCGCGGCGCCGGGCTTGTCGAGCGAGGTCACGGCTTGAGGAACCCGGCCTGGCTCAGTACCTTCTGGCCCTCGGCGGACCGCACGAGGGCGATGAACGCCTGCGCGGCCTGGGCGTTCGGCGCGTTCTTCAGCAGGACGACCGGGTAGTCGTTGACCGCCTTGGCGGACTCGGGGAACTCCACGCCCGCCACCTTGCTGCCGGCGGCGTGGACGTCCGTCTTGTAGACGACCGCGGCGTCGGCCTCCTTCAGCTCCACCTTGTTCAGGGCGGACTTGACGTCCTGCTCGTAGGAGACCGGGGTGAGCTTGAGGCCACTGGCGGCCAGGACCTTCTGCGCGGCCGCGCCGCACGGCACGGTCTTGTCGCACAGCACGACCTTCAGGCCGGACTTGGTGAGGTCCTTCAGCGAGGAGACCTTGTCCGGGTTGCCCGGCAGGGTGGCGATCTCCAGCTGGTTGCGGACGAAGGTGGCCGGGGTGCCGACCGCGTCCTTCTTGCCCGTCACGATGGCCATCGTCTTGGGGCTGGCGGCGGCGAAGACGTCCGCGGGGGCACCGCCGGTGATGCTCGCGGCGAGGGTGTCGCTGCCGCCGAAGTTGAAGTTGACCTTGGTGCCCGGGTGCTGCTGCTCGAACTCCTTGCCCAGGGCCGTGAAGCTCTCCTTCAGGGAGGCGGCGGCGAACACGGTCACGTTCCCCGACAGCTTCGGCGAGGACGACGACCCCGAAGAGGCCGAGGTGTCCTTGGACTTGGAGTCTGAGGACGAGGAGCAGGCGCTGAGGGCCAGCAGGGCGGCGGCTCCCGCGCCGGCCACCTGCAGCATCCGCCGGGTCCGGCGCACGGAACGGGTCATCACGGTTCTACTCCTCGCGTTCTGTGGAACAAGTGTCGCGCCCTGTCACGGCCGGGGGAACCGGCCGTGCGGCGATGATAATGCCGCATCTGCCAGCAGTAAGTCTCCTGTCGCATCGCATGAGCTGCGAACTTGTGACTTGTAGCTTGCATGTGCGTTTGTACGGTGCTCCCTGGGGGGTACCGTCCTGCGGGAGGTGGTCGCAGATGACGCTCGCGCAACTCACCCTGACCGGCGATGTGGCCCGGCCCGCCCGGCTGACCGTCCCGGAGCTGCTGCGCTGGCCGCAGCACCGGGCCGACGTCAGCTTCGAGTGCGCGACCAGCGGCATCCAGCACCACCGCTTCACCGGACCGCGCCTGTACGACGTCCTCGCCGACGCCGGTCCCGGCTTCGACCCTGCCCGGCGCAAGGACCGGCTGCGCTTCCTCATCGCCGTCGCCGGCACCGACGGCCACCATGCGGTGCTGTCCTGGGCCGAGATCGACCCGGACTTCGCCGACGCGCCCGTCCTGCTCGGCGTGAGCATCGACGGCACCCCGCTGGACGCCGCCGGTCCCCAGCTGGTGCTGCCGCAGGACCGGTGCGGGGCCCGGCACATCAGCGGGATCACGGCGATCCGGGTGGACGGCGGCTATCGCTGTGCCGCTGCAGCGCCCGCCACACCCGGTCACGCAGCAGCGGCACCTCGGTGAACCGCACGCCCGTCGCGTCCCGCACCGCGTTGGCGAGGGCCGGGGCGACCGGATTGAAGGGGCTCTCGCTCATCGACTTGGCGCCCAGCGGGCCGATCGCGTCCGCCGTCTCCATGAAGTGCACCTCGGTGCGCGGCACCTCGGCGTACTGCGGGAGCCGGTAGCGGCGGAACGCGGCCGTGCCGACGGCGCCCCGCTCGTCCAGCAGAACCTGCTCGAAGAGCGTGGCGCCGAGCGCCTGGGCGACCCCGCCCTCGACCTGCCCCCGGCACTGCATCGGGTTCATCACCTTGCCCGCGTCGGCCGCGTGCACACTGCGCAGGATGCGGATCTCGCCGGTGTCCGGGTCGACGGCCACCCGGAACCAGTGCGCGTTGAAGGCGACCGAGCGCGGGGTGCCGCCGAAGTGCCCGTCGGCGGCCGGCTCCAGGCCGACGGCCCGGGCGGCCGCGTACAGCTCCTTCAGCAGCAGACGTCCGCCTGTGTGCACCACGGCCTCCTCCGCCAGCCGGCAGTGCGCGCGTGGCACGCCGAGGTGGGCGGCGGCGAAGTCCAGCAGCTGGTCGGCCAGGGCGCGGGCGGCGCGCAGGGTGGCCTTGCCCGCGACGACGGTGCCGGTGGAGGCGAAGGCACCGGTGTCGTGCCGTACGACGTCGGTGTCGGACTGGCGGATGGTGATCCGGTCGACGGTGGTGGCCAGTTCGCCGGCCGCGATCTGTCTGTGCACGGTCGTGGTGCCGTTGCCGAACTCGGCGGTGCCGACGGCCAGATCGAAGGTGCCGTCGGGCAGCAGGGTGACCCTGGCGTCGGCGATGTGGCCGCCGGGCGGGCCGGTCGCGATCATCGCCAGGGCCGCGCCCTCGCCGACCAGCCAGCCCGCCGGAGACGGACCGGTGGGCTCCGCCTGGGCCCGGCGCACGACGGACACGCACTGGTCGAGGCCGTAGCTCGCGATGTGCAGGTCCTCCTCGTGGCCGCCCGGGGTGAGCATCGGCTCGTCCGGCCCGATGATGTTGCGCGCCTTGAACTCCAGCGGGTCCAGGTCCAGTCGGCGGGCCAGCTCGTCCAGCGCCGACTCCACCGCGAACAGCACCTGGCCGAGGCCGTAGCCGCGGAAGGCGCCCGCCGGGACGGTGTGCGTGTACACCGAGTAGGCGTCGACCTTCTTGTGCGGGGCCCGGTAGACCGCCATGGACTCGCCGACGCTGTGGAACATCACGGCCGGGCCGTGGTTGCCGTAGGCGCCGGTGTTCGCGACGACGCGCAACTGCAGGGCGGTGAGGGTGCCGTCGCGGCGGGCGCCCGCCTTCACCCGGATCGTGAAGGGGTGCCGGGTGGTGGCGCCGTAGAACTGTTCCGCGCGTGTGTACTCCAGTTTCACCGGACGGCGCAGCTTCAGTACGGCGAGCGCCACGACGTCCTCGACCAGCATCTCCTGCTTGCCGCCGAACCCGCCCCCGACCCGGCCCGCCATCACCCGGACCTGGTCCTCGGGCAGGTCGTACAGCGCGCACAGGGCGCGGCGGGTGAGGAACGGGGTCTGGGAGCTGGTGCGGACGGTGAGCCGGCCGTCCTCGTCGAACCAGGCGAGCGCGCCGTGCGTCTCCAGGCTGGCGTGCTGGACCCGCTGGGTGCGGAAGACCTCCTCGTAGACGACGTCCGCCTCGGCGAAACCGGCCGTCACATCGCCGATCTCGCCGTGCGCCTCGCCGACGACGTTGGCCTCGGGGCGCGAGATACGGGCCGTCGCCGCGTCCTTGTCGTGGACGACCGGAGCGCCGGGCCGCATGGCCTCCTCCGGGTCGAGGACGGCGGGCAGCACCTCGTACGCCACCTCGATCCGCCGGCAGCCCTCCTCGGCCGCCGCCTCGCTGTCGGCGACGACGGCGGCGACGCGCTGGCCGATGTAGCGGACCGTGTCGTCCAGGACCCGGGTGTCGTCCGGGTCCTCCTCGGGGTGTTCGTGGCGGGCGGTGGAGAAGTGCCGCTCTGGGGCGTCCTGGTGGGTGAGCACGGCGTGGACGCCGGGGACGCGCAGGGCGGCGGAGGTGTCGATCGCGAGGATGCGGGCGTGGGAGTGCGGGGAGCGCAGCAGCTTCATGTGCAGCAGGCCCGGTACGTCGATGTCGAAGGTGTAGCGGGCGGTGCCGGTGACGACCTGCGGTCCGGCCGGGGCCGGCAGGCTGCGCCCGACGGACTCGCCGGGCGCCGGAGCCTCGACGTTCTTCACCCCGCGCACGGCGTCCTCGATGGCCCGGTAGCCGGTGCAGCGGCACAGGCTGCCCTTGAACGCCCGTGGCAGGTCGGCGAGTTGGTCCTCCTTCAGGGCCGCCGTGGTCATCAGGAAGCCGGCCGTGCAGAAGCCGCACTGGAAGCCCTGGGCGTCGAGGAACTTGCGCTGCACGGGATGGAGTTCGCCCTCGGGCGAGGCCAGGCCCTCGACCGTGGTGACCTTGTGGCCGTCGGCGCGGAAGGCGGGATAGAGGCAGCTGTGCACCGGCTCGCCGTCCACGTGGACCGTACAGGCACCGCAGTCGCCCGCGTCGCAGGCCTTCTTCACCCCGAACCAGCCCCGCTCGCGCAGATAGGTGCGCAGACACTGGCCCGGGCGGGGCTCCTCCTGGTGGGACCGCCCGTTGACCTCGACCCTCATCGCCGCTCCTCCTCCGTCAGTTCCCGGCGGATCTCCTCCGCCAGCCGCAGCGCCATGTGCCGCCGCCACTCGGGCAGTCCATGGATGTCGTCGAACCACTCGCCGCCCGCGACCGCCCCCTCGATCGCCGTCCGCAGCGCCCCGGCCGCCGGGGGCAGCGGGAACCACAGCCGCACCGGGCGGACCGTGGCGGCGGTGACGGTGACCGCGAGGGAGTGGTCGACCGGGTCGAGGGTGCCGATGACGAGGGCGCCGGAGCGGCCCAGGCCGTACAGGGAGGCCTGCCGGAACGCCGTACGGCAGGCCAGGGCACGGGCGGGCAGGGTGACCGAGCGCAGCAGCTCGCCCTCGGCGAGGTCCTTGCGGCCCGCGCCGACGACGAAGTCCGCGACCCTCACACGGCGCCCGGAGCCGTCCTGGGCGATCAGCAGACAGGTGCCGTCGAGCGCTGCCGTGAGGGAGATCATCGGGCCGGCCGGCAGACCGTTGCACAGGTTCCCGCCGACCGTGGCCATGTTCCAGATCTTGAACGAGGCGAGGAACGCCCGGCAGCACTGCTCGAACAGGGGCGCCGCGGGGGCGAGCAGATCGCGGGCGTGGCGCGAGAGCTGGGCGATGGTGCAGGTGGCGGCGATCTCCAGCGAGCCGTCCGGGTGCCGCTGCACCGGCGTCCAGCCCATGCCGCTCAGGTCCACCAGGCGCCGCAGATGCGGCTGGGGTTCGGAGAACAGGTACGTCCCGCCGCCGAGCCAGGCGTCCCCCGGCCGCCAGGGCGCGGGCCGCCTGGCGTCTCGTATCTCGGCCACCGTGTTCAGGTCCATGGCCGGAAGTGAACCAACGGGAACCGGCCGAAACGACTGGTTCAGGGCACGGAAACACCGACTCCGCAGGGGTCCGGACTGGAGGACCAACCAAGAGGCATTCCGCTCCCGCAACCTTGCATTTACGATGCCTTCTCTCACGCTTGCCTGGTGAATGCGAGAGGCCGGGGGGTTTGCTCGCCCCCGGCGGCCGTAAGAGGAGCCAGCACATGCACGTCGAACACCTCCTGGGGGACCCCTCCCTCGGCCTGCGCCTGTTGTGGGCGCGGGACGCCCTGCTGCGGCGCGAAATCAGCGGAGTGACCGTCACCGACCTGGAGGACCCGGCACGGTTCGTACGGCCCGGCGAAGTGGTGCTCAGCGGGCTGGTGTGGTGGTCGCCCGACGGCGGTTCCGGCAAGGCGGAGCGTTTCGTCTCGGCCCTGAAGGATGCGGGGGCCGCGGCCCTGCTCGCAGGGGAGGAGACCCACGGGAGCGTGCCGGACGACCTCGTCGAGGCCTGCGTGCGCCACGGCGTGCCGGTGGCCGGGGTGCCGGCCCACATCATGTTCCGGGCGATCACGGACACCGTCTATCTGCGGCAGTGGGGCGGGCTGAGCCGGCATCAGGCGCTGCCGGAGAACGCGCGCGTGCGGCTGAGCCGGCTGCTCGCCCAGGAGGCCGGGCCGGACGCCGTGCTCGCCGAGGCCTTCGCCCACCTCGGCCGGGCCGCGGCGTACGTCTTCACGCCGTCGGGCCGCACGGTCGCGGCCACCGGGGGTGCGCCGCCCGTGCCCGCGCGCGAGGCGGTGGCGCTCGTCGCGGACGGCAGCGGGATGACCGCCTCCGTCGACGCCGCCGGTGTCTCGCCGTACGAGCGCTGGCTGTTGTACCTGCCCGACCCCGACGGCGCCCCGCCGCGCATGGTGCACGAGGTCGCCGCCGTGCTGGCGCACTGTCAGGAGGCCCGTGCCCGGCACCCCTCGGCCGGGCTGCGCGCGGCGGACGAACTCGGCGCACTGCTGGCCGCTCCGGACGCGTGCGAGGACGGCACGGTGGAGGCGGCGCTGCGGCGGTGCGGCCTGCCGGGGACGGGGCCGTACGAGGTGCTCGTCGCGGACGCCGGAACGCGGCAGCCGGGCCCTGACGAAGGGCTCCTCGCCGAGGGCGCGTTGACGGAGCTGGCGGGTCACGCGGCAGGGGCGGGTGGCGCCGGTGTCGCGGGTGGTGCGAGCGGCGCCGGCGGTGTGGCGGCGCCGCGTGCGGACGGTGCCGTGGCGGGGGCCGGTGCGGGGCGCAGGCCGGGGCTGGCGGGGCACGCGACCGCCGTCGCCGATGGTGCCGGTGCTGCGAGTGCTGCCGGGGCCGGCGGTGCCACGGTGGCGGCGGCCGTCGGGCGGTTGCCGGACGGGTGCGCCTTCGCGGTGGTGTCCGGGGCGCCGGGCGGCTGGGCGGACGAGGTGTGGTCGCTGGTCGCCGACTGCGTGCCCGGGGTGGTGCTGCACGGCGGCACCGGCGCGCCCGCCGCGGGACCCGAGGGGCTCGGCGGTGCGCTGGCCCAGGCCCGCTATGCCCTCACCTCGGCCCGGACCACCTCGCCGGGCGCCTCCCGCCTCGCCGACGCCCGCGCCCTCACCAGCCTCGACACCCTGCTCACCGGCGTGCCCGCCGAGGTGCGCGCCGCCTACGCGAACGCGGTCCTCGGGCCGCTGCTGGAGACCGGGCGGCCGCCCGTCGCCGTCCTGCTCGGCACCTTGGAGACCTTCCTCGCCTGCGACGGCTCCTGGGCGCGTACGGCACAGGCGCTGCACCTGCACGTCAACACCGTGCACTACCGGGTGGCACGGATCGAACGGCTGACCGGACGTGACCTGTCCCGGCTCAGGGACCGGCTCGACCTGTGGGCCGCGCTGCTGTGCCGGTGACCGTCAGACGCGGTCGATGTGCACGTTGGTGGACTTCACGCGTGCGGTGGCCTCCATGCCGACCTCCAGGCCCAGCTCCTCGACG
Source organism: Streptomyces sp. FXJ1.172 (assembly GCF_001636945.3). Classification (NCBI taxonomy): domain Bacteria; kingdom Bacillati; phylum Actinomycetota; class Actinomycetes; order Kitasatosporales; family Streptomycetaceae; genus Streptomyces; species Streptomyces sp. FXJ1.172. The sequence goes on from NZ_CP119133.2 coordinate 7,604,744, forward strand.
GCCTCCCGGGTCAGCAGGGAAACCAGCCGGTGCGGGCCCGCCTGGATCTCCACCTGGGCGGCGACGTCGCCGAGCTTGATCGCCGTGACGATGCCGGGGAAGGCGTTGCGGACCGAGGTGTAGGAGGCGTCCTCCTCCCCGCCGGCCGTCCTGGCCAGCTCGACCGAGAAGGCGGCGAGGTCCCCGCCGTCGATGAGCCGGCGCCCGGCCTCGTCGCGATGGGTGGCCACCCGGCCCGCGTCGGCCCAGCGGCGGGCGGTGTCCGGGCTCACGCCGAGCAGCCGCGCCGCCTGGCCGATCGTGTAGGACTGCATGCCGGTCACGATAGGGGCACTTGGCGGGAACCGTGGACGTGGGGTTGGCCGTTGGGTATAACGCGATATAGCGTTTGTTCGCGACGGGTCCCTGCGGGGGCGTTCCGAATCGGGTCGAAACGGGGTGAGGGGATGGCGGCCGACATGGTGCAGGCGGATGGGCCGTCCGGGCTGCGTGCCTCGCACGCGGACCGGGACCGGGTGGTGGAGGCGCTGGCGGGCGCCGCGGGCGAGGGCCGGCTCACCGCCGAGGAGCTGGACGAGCGGGTGGCGGCCGCGCTGTCCGCCCGCACACTCGGGGAGCTGGAGGTGCTCACCGCCGACCTGCCGGACGGGACCGGCGGCGGGCGGGCGGCGGCACCGGTGGTCGCCAAGGACGTCCTCAGGATCGAGCAGGGGTACGCCTCGGCCACGCGCGCGGGCCGCTGGGCCGTACCGCGCCGGATGGAGATCGAGTCCAGCTTCGGGGACGTGACGCTGGACTTCTCCGACGCCGTGATCACACACGACACGCTCGGCATCGAGCTGAACATGTGCGGCGGCACCCTGCGCCTGATCACCCGGCCCGGCGTGCTCGTCGACGCCGACTCCCTGGTGATCGGCTGCGGCAGGACCAAGGTCCGGTCACCCCGGGATCCCGAGGCCCCGGCCGTGCTCCGCGTGGAGATACAGGGGCAGCTCAGCATGGGGAAGGTGGAGGCACGGCCACCCAGGCGGTGGTTCGGGAAGTAGCGCGCGGGTCGCGGCGGACCCGGGAGGGCTGGGGAAGGGTGGGGTGGCGGCCCGTCGGTTCGGGCACCCGGTGGCCGGGTGCCCGAACCCGGTGAGCGCGTTGCTCGCGCCCGGTCTCACCCGGTGTGCACGCGCGGCCGGCGTTCCCGGTTCGATTCCGCCTCGCGCAGCACCTCTCGGGTGACCGGGGCGACCTCGCCCTGACCGAAGAGGAAGAAGCGCAGGAAGTTGGCGAACGGATTGCCCTCGGTCCACTCGAAGTAGATGTGCGGGGTGCAGCCCGTCATGTCGCGCGCGTGGAGCAGGAGCGCGGCCAGGGCGTTCGGGATGGACGCGGACTCCAGGGTGAGCACCCGGTAGCGGTCGTGCAGCACCTCGCCGCGCACGCTCAGGCTCGCCTCGAACTCGGAGGGGTCGGTGACCGTGACCTCGACGAAGACGAAGTCCTCCTGTTCCGGCATGTCGTTGTCGGCGCGGATCTGCTCGATCTTGTCGCGGTACTCGGCCTTGTCCCGGTGACCGGGCTCATTGGCGATGAACCGGATCTTCCGGCTGGCCATGTCCCGGATGAATCGTTCCGCCATCGGATCGAACGTCACGCTGGTCACGCGCAGCTCGAAGGCGCGGGCCAGCCGGGACAGCAGCGAGACCAGGATGATGCCGACGATGAAGCAGGCACCGATCTTCACACCGTCCGGCCGCTCGATGACGTTCACGACGGTCGTGTAGATGAAGACCACCGAGATCACGCCGAACCCGATGGTCCACTTGCGCTGCCCGGCCTTGCGCGCCGCGATGGTCACGGCGATGGCCGCGGAGGTGATGAGCACCAGCACACCGGTGGCGTAGGCGCCGCCCTGCGCGTCGACGTTGGCGTCGAAGAGCCAGGTGACCAGGAAGGCGATCAGGGTGAACACGATGACCATCGGGCGCACCGCGCGGGCCCAGTGGGGCGCCATGCCGTAGCGGGGAAGATAGCGCGGCATCAGGTTCAGCAGACCGGCCATGGCGGAGGCGCCGGCGAACCACAGGATGGCGATGGTCGAGACGTCGTAGACCGTGCCGAAGGCGCCGCCGAGGTACTCGTGGGCGAGGTAGGCGAGCGCACGACCGTTGGCCGGGCCGCCGGTCTTGAAGTCGTTCTCCGGGATGAGCAGCGTGGTGATGAAGCTGGAGGTGATCAGGAAGCCGCTCATGATGATCGCGGCCGTGGTCAGCAGCTTCTTCGTGTCCCGGATCCGGCCGGTCGGCTTCTCCTCGGTGTCGTCCGGGTCGCCCTGGACGTGCGGCATGACGGCGACGCCGGTCTCGAACCCGGAGAGGCCGAGCGCGAGTTTGGGGAAGACGAGCAGCGCGAGGCCGATCATCACGAAGATGTTGCCGTGCTGCACGGTCAGCGCGTTGGACCAGTCGGTGATCACATGGCCTGCGGTGATGACGTGGTACAGGCCGACGATCACGACGACGACGTTCAGCGCGAGGTAGACACCGACCAGCGCCGTCGCGACGCCGATCGCCTCCAGGAAGCCCTTGAGGAAGACCGCGCCGAGCAGGGCGACCAGGAACAGCGTGATGATCATCTGGTGGCCGTGCAGGGCACTCGCCAGATGCGGGTTCTCCACCAGGTGGGTCGAGGCGTCCGCGGCGGAGAGTGTGATGGTGATCAGGAAGTCGGTGGCGGCGAAGCCGAGCAGCGTGAGCACGAAGAGCTTGCCCTGCCAGAAGGACAGCAGCCGCTCCAGCATGGCGATCGAACCCTCGCCGTGCGGAGACTCCTCGGCGACCCGGCGGTACACCGGAAGCGCGCCGGCCAGCGTCACGATGACGAGGACGATGGTCGCGATCGGCCCGAGCAGGCCGGCCGCCAGAGCCGCGATGCCCGGCTGGTAGCCGAGGGTCGAGAAGTAGTCGACACCGGTCAGGCACATCACCCGCCACCAGCGCTGGCCCTTGTGCGGGGGCTCCGGTTCGGCGTGGGGACCCGTGTGACCGCCGTGCTTGCCCATGTCGGACAGCCCCTCGAGCATCCAGGCGCGCAATCGGCTGGAAGGAGGGTGTTCGGTCGTGGCCATCGGCGTGCTCCTGTGTGCGGCTCAGCTCATTCCGGCCATCACGCGGACGGCGGCATTAGCGTATGCGGAGAGTGACGTCTGGGCCCATGGATCTCGGCTCGGAGGGCGTCAAGCTTGCGTTAAGAATGACCCGGGGGTAGGCGCGCCGCATCAACAGGCGGGCCAAGAGCTGTGACCTGGAGCACTGTCGACCGGACGACGTTTCGTACGGCTGCCGCGTGGTATCAGCGAGGGCCATTCGTGACGGCCTCCTGACGGCCATAAGACGCTCCTTTCACCGGCTTCCGGGGCGCCGGGGGGCGCACGAACACGGCGCGCGACCACCGTGCGTGATCGGGTCGGGCCGCGTCCCGACCGGCCTTCCACCGGCGCCGGACACCGCGCCGTCGTCACGGGCGCCCGGCATGGGCTCGCTTGCCCGTACGGACCCGTCCGTGCGGGCGTCCCGTACAGGCCCGTTCGTGTGGGTGCCCGCAGGCCGGCGCGTTCTCACAGGCGTCGCAGGTCCAGGCGCAGATGCCATGTGTTCCGCCGGTGGACGGACAGCAGCTGGGACTCGAGCGGGGACGGAGGTACGGCGAGAACCGGGCAGACCGCGTGGGCCAGGCAGTGCCGGGAGACGCGGCCGGAGAAGGCGCGCTGCAGCCCGCGCCGCCCTGCACCCACGACCAGGACGTCGTTCTCGCGGTCGGCCGTCGCCACCAGCGCGGGGCCCGGGGATCCGCGGACGACGACGGCGTGTATCGGTACTCCGGGGCTGTACCCGCCGAAGATCTCGTCGAGGAGGGCGGCCAGCCGCTGTCCGGCCAGCCGCTGCCACTCCTCGACCAGCAGGCCGGCGCCCGGGGAGCGGCGCGCGGCGGGGTCGCCGCCCGGCGGCTCCCAGGCCAGCACCGGCCACACTTCGGCTCCCAGGCGGCGGGCCAGCGCGGTGGCCCGCCGCAGTGCCGTGACGCTGCCCAGGGAGCCGCTCACACCGACCACCACCCGAGCCACCGCCGAGGCGTCGTAACCGGACATCGCTCCACCGCTCCTCGCGTCCTGGCGGGCGACGCCGGGGTGACGCGCGTGGACGTGCCCGCCTGCAAGGCCGTTGCCTCCTTCCATCCCACTCCCGCGCGGGCGATTCGACCAGCCGGGCGGGCGGTGTTCTCCCGGCGGCCGCCCGCTCCGGTGCGCATCCTTCCGCGCACCGGGGCCAATCGGACCGTCCGCCGCCAAGATTCGGCGCCACAATCGAAACTTTCGGTCCGGTGGGAGCGAGCCATGCGGACCTACGACACCCCACGGCAACGTCCTCGACCGGCCGGGCCAGTTGACCCTGCCGGACGCGGTGCCGGCCTCGGGCGGGATCTACGCCCCGGCGATCCGCCACCACGACCCTGCCCCTGTGGTCCGGCACCGGTCTCAGGGACCCGGAGGCGCCGCACCTGTACCGGATCGGGGACTGGTGGTACCTGCTGCTCGCCGAGGGCGGGACCGCGCTGGGCCACGGTGTCTCGGCCGTCCGGGCCCGCTCGCCGCGCGGCCCCTGGACACCGGCCTCCGGCAACCCGCTGCTGAGCCACCGCGGCACCGGTCTGCCGATCCAGTGCACCGGCCATGCCGACCTGGTCCAGGCGGCCGACGGCAGCTGGTGGACGGTGCTGCTCGGCACCCGGCCGCGCGGTTACTTCCCGGAGTTCCACGTCCTCGGCCGGGAGACCTTCCTGGTGCCGGTGGACTGGGCCGACGGCTGGCCCGTGGCGGGGCCGGTGCGGGAGCGGCACCCGGCGCCGGCCGCCTGGGCACCCCTCGAACAGCCGCCGGTGCGCGACGACTTCAGCGCCCCGGTGCTGGCGCCGTACTGAATGTCCCCGCGCCGCCGGCCCGAGGGTTCCTGGTCGCTGACGCACCGGCCCGGCCGGCTCACCCTGTCCGCGACCGGCGCCGGCTCCGACGGGCGAGGGCGCACCTTCGTGGGCCACCGCCGGCAGCACCACGACTGCCGGGCCGCCGCGCGGCTTAAGCCCGGGACGGGCCGGGCGGGCCTGTCGGTCCGGCTGGACGAGGGGCATCACTACGACCTGGAGGTGGCCGGAGGGACGGCGGCGGTGCTCGCCCGCATCGGCCCGCTGCGCCAGCGCGTCGCCGGACACCCCGTACCGGCGGGCCCGGCCGCCCTGGCCGTCGACATCTGGGCGACCTGGGACCCGGACCCGCGAACGGCCCCGACACCATCGCCTTTTCCATCGAAACTTCCGAAGGAATCGTTCGACTGGCCGAACTGGACGGCCGCTATCTGTCCACTCAAGTGGCCACCGGATTCACCGGCCGTGTCCTCGGCATGTACGTCGCCGAGGGCCACGCGGCCTTCGACTGGTTCGACTACGCGCTCGCGACCTCGTGCACGACACCTTGACGCTCCCAACGGGCCTTTCTAGAGTCGCGGTTCGGAACGTTCGGGATTTTGCTCGAATGTTTCGACCAGCCAGGATGCGGTGAATGCTCCGGCGGGCCTGCGACGGCCCCCGCATTCTCAGTCGGGACCCTCTCCACGGCAACTCCGAAAAGTTTCGAAGGAGCGCAATATGGGCGACCCTGCACTGTCCCGCCGGGGCTTTCTGGCGGCCTCCGTCGCCGCCGGTCTCGGGGTGACCGCGCTCAGCGGCTGCGGCGGCGACTCGGACGGAGGGTCGTCCTCGGGGACGACCACGATCGAGTGGTGGAACATCTCGACCACCGAGCCCACCAAGACCGTCTGGGCCGGTCTGGCCAAGAAGTTCGAGGCCCAGAACCCCAAGGTCAAGATCAAGATCGTCCAGCTGGAGAACGACGCCTACAAGTCGAAGATGACCGCCCTCATCGCCTCCGGGAAGCTGCCGGACATCTTCCACACCTGGGGCGGCGGCGTCCTCAAGCAGCAGGTCGAGGCCGGGCTGGTCGAGGACCTCACCGACCGCACCAAACCCTGGGCCGACGGACTGCTGTCGGTCGCCAAGCAGCCGTACCTCATCGACAGCAAGCTGTTCGGCATCCCGTTCGACATCGGCATGATCGGCTTCTGGTACAACAAGGCGCTCTTCAAGCAGGCCGGGATCAGCGCACCCCCCACCACCTGGAGCGGCTTCCTGGACGCCGTGAAGAAGCTGAAGTCCTCCGGGATCACCCCGCTCGCGCTGGCCGGCAAGGAGAGCTGGACCGGCATGTACTACTGGGCGTACCTCGCGATGCGCACCGCCGGGGTCGACGCCCTCCAGAAGGCCGACGACAAGAAGGACTTCAGCGACGCCGGGTTCGTACAGGCCGGGCAGCACCTGAAGGACCTCGTGGACCTCCAGCCCTTCCAGAAGGGCTTCCTCGGGGCCGCCTACTCCACCCCGACCGGGCAGGCCGCGGCCGTCGGCAACGGCAGGGCGGCCATGGAACTCATGGGCCAGTGGGCGCCCGTCGTGGAAGCCGACGCGGGCAGGGGGCTCGGCGCGAACCTCGGCTTCTTCCCGTTCCCCGAGGTCGAGGGCGGCGCCGGCAAGATCACCGAGGTGTTCGGCGGAGGCGGCGGCCACGCCCTGCGCAAGGGTGCCCCGCAGGCGGCCGTGGACTTCCTGAAGTTCTTCGCCTCCGAGACCACCGACCGGGAACTCGTCCAGAAGACCAAGACCCTGCCCGTCGTACCGGCGGCCGAGAGCGCCCTGACCGACCCCGACATCAAGGCCGTACAGGCCCAGTTGACGGGAGCCACCGGCTTCCAGCTCTACCTCGACCAGGCCTACGCCCCCGCCCTCGGCCAGCAGGTCAACGACAGCGTGGCCGGACTGATCGCCGGCTCCAAGTCCCCGCAGCAGGTCACGCAGGCGATCACCAGCACCGCGAAGCAGGAGCAGTAGGCCGCGCGATGACCTCGACCTTCCTTCCCGGCAAGAGGAGCGGGCCCGACGCCGTCCTGCCCGCCCCGGCGGCCGGCGCCGGACGGCAGCGCGCCCGCCGGCGTGCCCTGCACTGGCTCACCGCGGTCGGCCTCCAGGTGCCCGCCCTGGTGCTCTTCGGTGTCCTCGTCCTGCTGCCGATCCTGTTCGCGCTGTACGCGTCCTTCTTCCGCTGGGGCGGCTTCGGGATGCCGTCCGACTACACCGGTACCGACAACTTCAGCCGGCTGTTCCAGGACCCCGTGTTCATCGGTGACCTGTGGCGCATGCTGCTGCTCGTCGCGCTGTCGCTGGCGCTGCAACTGCCGTTCGCGCTCGCCATGGCCGTGCTGCTCAACCAGAGGGTGCGCGGCCGGGCGGTCTACCGGATGCTGTTCTTCGCGCCGTACGTCCTGTCCGAGGCGATCACCGGTGTGCTGTTCAGCATGATCTTCGCCCCGGACCAGGGCCTCGCCGACCATGTCCTCAAGGCCGTCGGACTCGGCGGGCTCGGCGGCGAGTGGTTCTCCGGCACCTCCACCGTGATGGCCACGCTCTTCCTCGTCATGATGTGGAAGTACTTCGGCTTCCACATGATGCTCTACCTGGCCGGACTGCAGGCCGTCCCGGCCGAGTTGACCGAGGCGGCGATCGTCGACGGCGCGAACGCCTGGCAGCGCTTCCGCCACGTCACCCTGCCGCTGCTCGCCCCCACGCTGCGGATCAGCGTCTTCCTGTCCGTGATCGGCTCGATCCAGCTGTTCGACCTGGTCTGGGTGGTCACAGCCGGCGGACCCGACCACCACTCCGAGACGATGGCCGTGACCATGTTCCAGTACGGCTTCAAGCGCTACCAGGTCGGCTACGCCAGCGCCATCAGCGTGGTCATGTTCGGCATCAGCCTCGTCTTCGCCCTCGCCTACCAGCGGTTCGTCCTGCGCCGCGACCTCGAAGGGGCCACCACGAACATGAGGGGAGCCGGCGCATGAGCCAGCAGGCGCACAAGAACGTCCGCCGCAAGGGCCGGACCCTGCCGCTGCACGTGGTGCTGGTCGCCGTCGGCGCGGTGATGGCCGTACCACTGCTGTACGCGCTGGTGTCCGGATTCAAGTCCACCGACCAGCTCTCCCGCAATCCCGTCGGCCTGCCGCACCCGTGGGTGTTCTCCAACTACGGCGACATCCTCGGCTCGGGGTCCTTCTGGCGGCTGGTCGGCAACAGCACGCTGATCGCGGTCGGTACGACCGTCATCGTCGTCGCGGTCTCCGCGCTCGCCGCGTTCTCCTTCGCACGGTTCGCCTTCCGCGGCCGGGAGTTGCTGTTCACGCTGTTCACGATGGGGCTGATGTTCCCGTTCGCGGTGGCCGCGCTGCCGCTGTTCCTGCTGCTGCGTTCGATGGGGCTGCTGGACAACCCGCTCGGCGTGATCCTGCCTCAGGCCGCGTTCGGACTGCCCATGACCATCATCATCCTGCGCGGCTTCTTCCGGCAGATCCCCGGTGAACTGGAGGAGGCGGCCACGCTCGACGGGTGCGGGCCGCTCGGCTTCTTCTGGCGGGTGCTGCTGCCCATGGCCCGGCCCGCGCTCGGCACGGTCTCCGTGCTCGCCGTCGTCGCCAGCTGGAACAACTTCTTCCTGCCCCTGCTGGTGTTCACCGACAGCACCTGGTGGACCATCCCGATCGGCGTGCAGCAGTTCCAGGGCCAGTACTCCGCCGACACGGCCCGCGTCTTCGCCTACCTGGTGCTCGCGATGGTCCCCGCCCTCGTCTTCTACTCCGTCGCCGAACGCCAGCTCGTCGGCGGCCTCACCGCCGGCGCCACCAAGGGCTGAGCACACCCATCGACACACAGGAGTCGCACCATGCCCAGGAACACCACGCGTCTCAGACTCGCCGGCGCCGTCGCCGCCGTCCTCGTGGCGGCCGGCGTCGCCACCGGCCCCGCCGCCCAGGCGAGCCCGGAGCAGCCGACCCTCGCGCAGCTGGCTCAGCGCCACGGCCGCTACTTCGGCAGCGCCACCGACAACCCCGAACTCACCGACACCGCCTACACGAAGATCCTCGGCAGCGAGTTCGACATGATCACGCCGGGCAACGGCATGAAGTGGTACGCCACCGAACCCCAGCAGGGCGTCTTCGACTGGACGGCCGGCGATCAGATCGTCGACCTGGCCCGCAGGAACCATCAGCGGGTCCGCGCCCACACCCTGGTCTGGCACAGCCAGCTGCCCGGCTGGCTCACCTCGAAGCAGTGGACGGCCGCCGAACTGCGGGCCGTGCTGAAGAAGCACATCACCACCGAGGTACGGCACTACCGGGGAAAGGTGTACTCCTGGGACGTCGTCAACGAGGCCTTCAACGACGACGGCAGCTACCGCGAGACCCTCTGGTACAAGACCCTCGGCCCCGGCTACATCGCCGACGCCCTGCGCTGGGCCCACCAGGCCGACCCGCACGCAAGGCTCTACCTCAACGACTACAACATCGAGGCGACCGGCCCGAAGAGCGACGCCTACTACGCGCTCGCCAAGGACCTCAGGGCCCGGGGCGTCCCGTTCGACGGCATCGGCTTCCAGACCCACCTGGCTCTCCAGTACGGCTATCCCACCACGCTGAAGGAGAACCTGAGCCGCTTCTCGGGCCTCGGCCTGGACACCGCGCTCACCGAGGTCGACGTACGGATGCAACTGCCCGCGAGCGACGCGAAGCTGGCCGAACAGGCGGACTGGTACCGGCAGCTGACCGAGGCCTGCCTGGCCGTGCGCCGGTGCGTCGGCATCACGATCTGGGACTACACCGACAAGTACTCCTGGATCCCGGCCGTCTTCCCGGGCGAGGGCGCGGCCCTGCCCTGGGACGAGCAGCTGCACCCCAAGCCGGCGTACCAGGCGCTGCGGGAGGCGCTGAGCTAGCTTTCGGACACGGTCCGTAGCCACCCCTGGACGCACGTCAGGGCCGGTGCGCACCTCGTACGGTGCGGCCGGCCCCTCGGCTCGTTCGCGCTCGTTCCGCTCAGGCGGCGGTCATCACATGCTCCGCACCCAGCGGGCGGTGCGGAGCGATGATCCGGCCGTCGGGCAGCAGCTCACCGGTGTCCTCGAAGAGCAGGACGCCGTTGCACAGCAGACTCCAGCCCTGCTCCGGGTGGTGCGCCACGAGGCGGGCGGACTCCCGGTCGGCGGACTCGGCTGGCGGACACGGCGGCTGGTGCTGGCACATGGGAGGGATCTCTCGCTCTGTCGTGGTCATGACTGTCCCCCGTGGTGATACGTCGGTCAGAACCCAGTGTTGCCCTCTCGGCGGCATTCCGCAGGGATTTCGCAGCACGGCTTCTCACAGGTTCATGACGCGTCACCCGGGCGGACGGTTCAGTCCAAGTGCACTGTCCCTTTGGGTGGTTCGCAGTGGCCGGATGGCACTAGTCCATGGAGGCCAGGCCCCCGACATGGGTGTACCCCGCCGGCCTGGGGGCGGCGGGGTACGCGGGTGTCCGGTCAGGCGGGCGAGCCGAGCACCGGCGGGCCGAGCAGCGGCAGCGGGGTCGCGCGATGGGTCAGCACCGGCAGCAGCTCGGCGACCCGGAACGGGCGGTGCGCCGGGATGCCGGGCGGGGCAGGTGCCAGCGGCACGAGCAGGTCGGTGCCGGCCGGGTGTCCCTCGGCGCCGTCGGCGGTGGTGTCACCGTGCAGCCACAGCGTGAGCATGTACAGCCCGGGCACGGACAGCAGCCGGGCCTGGTACGGCTGCTGCAGCGCTTCGGCCTGCTCCAGGGCGCGCTTGGTGGAGGGGACGTACGGGCCCTCGAAGAAGTGCGAGAAGGCCCAGCCGTCCGGGGTGAGCATGGTGTCGGCCGCGGCCACCGCCTTCTCGCCGCAGCGGATCAGGAAGCGCCAGCCGGCCAGCCGGGTCGCGGACAGGCCCTGCGGGGTTATCCGGTCCAGCACATGGACGGGCAGGGGGAGTTCGGGTGTTGCCGGGCCCTGCGCGGCACGCAGGGAGGGGGTGCGGGCCTCGCGGACCGCGGTGGGGGAACCGAGGGCGGCGAGGACGGAGCGCAGGGCGGGCGCGGGGGCAGGGGGCAACTGCAGCGGCATGTGGGTCGCCTCTCTCATTCGACAGGCGCGGCGGCGCGAGGAGGGTGGGGCGGACGGCGCTGTCTGCTCACGGAAAGACCAAAAGGGTGGTGGCCCGGGTCGGTGAACGTGGGTACGGCTCGGTCTGCCTCCCGTGACCGCGACGGCAGGTACATGGCAGGAACCACGACCGAGGGCGTCAACCTTCTGCCTTGTGGGCGAAGTTTATACGACGCGTGTTCGGCCGTTGTTTCGTCTATCCGATTTCGGTGAGTCGCGCAAGACGTTAATACGCCGCCGATTTGCGGGACTTCTCCCGTTTCCCGGGCCGGTCCCGCACCGCTGACCTCGGAATACGCGTCGGTAGCGGTCGGCCGAATGTCGTCGGCGTTTTTCACGAGATGCGCCGGGTACCCGGCCGTACGGGCTGCTGCATGCCCAGTGAAAATGCCTCTGGGAACAATCCGACAGAGTAGCGTGCGCCGGGTCCGCGCGGGGCGTTATCGATCGCTTCCGCTGGGCATCATCCCCCCTGCACCCGGGAGCCCGGCGGCCGTCACGTCGGTCCGCCCAGTCGAGGAGGGACACTTCGATGGGGGAGAAGGTCGTGGCGGGGCAGTTCGACCTGTCCGATCGCCAGCGCTACCGCGAAAAGCTCCAGAAGTGCCTGACGGGACTGGAGCGACTGTTGGTCGAGAAGCGATTCGACCGCCCCAAGAACCTCATGGGCGTCGAGATCGAATTGAATCTCGCAGGCCGTGACGGTATGCCGAAAATGTTGAACGGCCAGGTGCTGGAGCGCATCGCGAGCCGTGATTTCCAAACAGAACTCGCCATGTTCAACCTGGAAGTGAACATAGCTCCACATCGATTGGGTGGCCGGGTATTCGACCGGCTCGCCGAGGAACTGCGCACCTCCCTCGCATATGCCGACCGCAAGGCCCGCGAGGTGGACGCGGGCATCGTCATGATCGGCATCCTGCCCACGCTCGGTCCGGACGACCTGGTCTCCGCCAACCTCTCCGAGGTCGACCGCTACACCCTGCTCAACGACCAGATCGTGGCCGCGCGCGGGGAGGACTTCCGGCTGGACATCAAGGGCGTGGAGCACCTCGTACGGACCGCGAAGTCGATCGTCCCCGAGGCCGCCTGCACCTCCGTGCAACTGCATCTCCAGGTCACCCCGGCCCGGTTCGCCGACGTCTGGAACGCGGCACAGGTGGCGTGCGCCGCGCAGATCGCCGTCGGCGCCAACTCGCCCTTCCTCTTCGGGCACGAGCTGTGGCGCGAGTCCCGGCCGCCGCTGTTCCTGCAGTCCACCGACACCCGCCCGCCCGAACTCCAGGCCCAGGGCGTACGGCCGCGCACCTGGTTCGGCGAGCGGTGGATCGGCTCGGCGCACGAGCTGTTCGCCGAGAACCTGCGCTTCTTCCCGGCCCTGCTGCCCATCTGCGACGACGAGGAGCCGCTGGAGGTCCTCGATGCGGGGGGTACGCCGAGGCTCGCCGAACTCGTGCTGCACAACGGCACGATCTACCGCTGGAACCGGCCGGTGTACGGCATCGCGGACGGCGTACCGCACCTCAGGGTGGAGAACCGGGTGCTGCCGGCCGGGCCCACCGTCACCGACGTGATCGCCAACGCGGCCTTCTACTACGGCCTGGTGCGGGCGCTTGCCGAGGAGAGCCGGCCGGTGTGGACCCGGCTGCCCTTCGCCGTGGCCGAGGCCAATTTCGACGCCGCCTGCCGGCACGGCATCGACGCGCGGTTCGTGTGGCCCCGCCGCGGGCGCTACGGCGGCACGGGTGAGGTGGACGCGGTCACCCTGGTCCGCGACGAACTGCTGCCGCTCGCCTCGGCCGGACTGGACGCGTGGGGCGTGGAAGCCGCCGACCGGGACCTCTACCTGGGCGTCATCGAGGAGCGCTGCCGGCGCCGGGTGAACGGCGCGTCCTGGCAGGCGGCCACCTTCCACCGGGCCCTCGAGCAGGGACTGACCCGTACGGCCGCCCTGGCCGCGACCACGCGGCGCTATGCCGAACTGATGCACGCGGGGGAGCCGGTGCACATGTGGCCGGTGGGACTGCCCGAACCCGTGCCCCTGGGATGAGCGGCGGCCGGTGCGCGCGCCGAGTGCCGTACTGACCGCCGTACTGACCGCCGTCGCGGCTGAGCGTCGTGGCGGCGGAGGTCCGGGCGTACGCCGTCCTCACATCTCCTTCTGCGATCCTTGCCGGGCGACAGGTGGGCCGAGGGGCTCGTGAGCCGGCGGGAGGCAGGGGTGCAGGTGGAGGCTGATTCGGTGGCCGGGACCGGGGCGCGGCAGCGTGACCCGCGGCGGATCCTGCGGGACGAGACGCTGCTCGTCCTCGGGCTCTCGCTGGGGGCGAGCGGCCTGTCCGCGCTGATCAGCTTTATCGGCTCGGTGACCAAGCCGGGTGGTCTGAAGGACCAGGCGGCCACCATGAACGCCTCGGCCGCCCCGGGCCGCCCCTGGCTGGACCTCGCCTGGCAGCTGTTCGGCATCGCGACCGCCCTGGTCCCCGTGGCCCTGGTCGCCCACCTGCTGCTGCGCGAGGGCAAAAGCCTGCGCACGCTCGGCTTCGACCGCACCAGGCCGTGGCCCGACCTGGCCCGCGGCGCCGGGACAGCGGCGGTGATCGGCAGCACCGGCATCGCCTTCTACCTGGCCGCCCGCGGGCTCGGCTTCAATCTCACGGTCGTCCCCGAGGCGCTGCCGGGCGTGTGGTGGAAGTACCCGGTGCTGATCCTTTCCGCCGTGCAGAACGCGGTCCTCGAAGAGGTCATCGTCGTCGGGTATCTGCTGCGCAGGCTGGGACAGTTGGGCTGGACCCCGGGGACCGCGCTGGTGGCCAGCGCGATCCTGCGCGGTTCGTACCACCTCTACCAGGGCATCGGCGGCTTCGTCGGCAACATGGTGATGGGCGTGGTGTTCGTGTACCTGTACCGCCGCTGGGGCCGGGTCGGTCCGCTGGTCGTCGCGCACTCCCTGCTCGACATCGGCGCGTTCGTCGGCTACGCCCTCCTCGCGGGCAAGGTGGGCTGGCTGCCGACGGCCTGAGAGCGGACCGGGTTCTGAGTGCTGCCGACGGCCCCGAGGCGACGTCAGGCCCGCAGCTCGCCCTCGATGACCGTGACCGCACGGCCGGTGAGCAGGGTGCGCTCGCCGCGCAGGGCGGTGCGGACCAGCCCGGTGCGCCGGGAGGCCTGGAGCCCGGTGAGGTCGTCGCGGCCGAGCCGGCCGGACCAGTGCGGGGCGAGCGCGGTGTGGGCGGAGCCGGTGACCGCGTCCTCGTCGATGCCGACGTTCGGGAAGAAGCAGCGGGAGACGAAGTCGTAGCCGCGGGAGGCGTCCTCGGCGCGGGCGGTGGCGATGATGCCGCGGCTGGAGTGGCCGGCCAGGGCCTTGTGGTCGGGGGACAGGCCGAGCACGGTCTTCTCGTCGGCCAGCTCCACCAGCAGGTCACCGACGTCCGGCCCGGTGTCGAAGGCGGCCATCGGCTCCGCACCGAGCGCCTCGGCGATCCCGTCGGGTACGTCGGCCGCGGTGAGCGGGGCGGTCGGGAAGTCCAGCGTGATCGAGCCGTCCGCGTCGGGCGTGGCGATGAGGACACCGCTGCGGGTGGCGAACCGCACCGGGCCCTCGTGGGCGCCGGTGGTGTGCAGGACGTGGGCCGTGGCGAGGGTGGCGTGCCCGCACATCGCGACCTCGGTGACGGGCGTGAACCAGCGCAGCGCCCAGTCCGCCTCGCCGCCCCCGGGCAGCCGGTGCGTGAAGGCCGTCTCGGCGTGGTTGACCTCCATGGCGATGTTCTGCAGCCGGCCGTCGTCCGGGAAGGTGTCGTCCAGGAGCAGGACTCCGGCCGGGTTGCCCGCGAAGGGGCGGTCGGTGAAGGCGTCCACGATTCGAATACGCATGGCGCCGACGCTAGTGCCCCAACAGGCAATCTTCGCCCCGTCGCGACGCCCGGCACGCTCCCCCAGCCTTCGGCCGGGAGGTGCCCCCACTCGCCGCATCGCCCGGAAGCCCAAGTACGTCCAGTACGAGGGCATCCGGCCGGCGCACCGAGAGCACGCACCGGACGCCGCTCCTTGACGGGCAAACGTTGCCTGCCGGGGCACTAGCCGCCGCGCCGGGCGCGGGGGCAAGGCCAATCCGCGAGTCCTGGCCCGTTTTCCGTCGTGGCGCACGGACGGCGCCGGCCGGTGCGTCCGCGAAGCATGTCGACCACTCACGCACGTGAGTCGAGTACGGCATACTGCAAGTCGCCTTGTGGGATCGCTGGGGCCTGACGGGCAGGGGGAGCAGCGATGGAGCCGGTCATCATCGTCCTGGTCGTTCTGGTGCCGCTGGTCCTCATCACCCTGGTGAAGGCCGTCCACGTCATCCCGGAGGCCGGCGCCGCCGTCGTCGAGCGCTTCGGCCGCTACACACGGACGCTGAACCCGGGCCTGAACATCGTCGTCCCGTTCGTCGACACCATCCGCAACCGCATCGACCTGCGCGAACAGGTCGTGCCGTTCCCGCCCCAGCCGGTGATCACCCAGGACGGCGTGGTCGTCGACCTCGACACGGTCATCTACTACCAGGTGACGGACGCCCGCGCGGCCACCTACGAAGTCGCCAGCTACATCCAGGCGATCGAGCAGCTGACGGTCACCACGCTGCGCACCATCCTCAGTGGCCTGGACCTCGAGCGCGCCCTGTCCTCCCGCGAGGAGATCAACGCGGCCCTGCGCGGCGTCCTCGACGCGGCGACCGGCAAGTGGGGCATCCGCGTCAACCGCCTGGAACTCAAGAGGATGCAACCGTCCTCCTCCGCCCAGGACCCGCGGGCGCCGCGGCCACAGGCCCCTCGCGCCAGGCGCCATCAGGTCCTCGAGGCCGCACACGGGGACTTCCTGCCCGCGCACCGGCCGTTGCAGGAGGACGATCCGCGCCGTGTCGATCACTACCGGCTGACGGCCAGGCTGGGCCAGGGCGGGATGGGTACGGTCTATCTCGGGCACGCTCCGGACGGGCGCCTGGTCGCGGTCAAGGTCATCCAGCGCCAGCTGGCCGCCGATCCCTCGTTCCGTCAGCGTTTCGCCCGTGAGATCAGTGCCGCGCGCAAGGTCGGCGGCTCCCACACCGCGTCCGTGGTCGACGCCGATGCCCACGGTGACCCGCCCTGGCTGGTCACCGAGTACATTCCCGGCCCGTCGCTGCACGACGTCCTGAGCCGGTACGGGGCCCTGCCCGCCAAGACCGTCCAGGCGCTGGCCGTCGGCATCGCCGAAGCCCTCGAGGGCATTCATCGCTGCGGCATCGTCCACCGGGACCTCAAGCCCGGCAACATCGTCCTTTCCGACGCCGGGCCGCGGGTCATCGACTTCGGCATCGCCCGGGCCCTCGACGGCACCGTCCTCACCCGCACCGATCACGTCGTCGGCTCGCGGGGCTTCCTCGCCCCCGAGCTGCTCACCGGCGCGCCGGTCACCTTCGCCGCCGACCTCTACGCCTTCGGCATGGTGCTCTGCCACGCCGCCGGGGCCGTGCCCGCGGACGGCGAGTCCCTCGACTCCGCCCTCGGCCTGTTGCCGTCCCGCCTGTCCGGCATCGTCACCCGCTGCCTAGACCACCGTCCCGCGAGCCGCCCCACGCCCGCCGACGTCATCGAGCGGCTCGCCGACCGCCACGCGTCGGGCGAGGACTGGCTGCCGCCTCTGGTGCGCGCGCTGGTGGATCTGCACAACCGGCCCGCCGAACAGGCAGGTTGACCGGAAGCCGGGCCCGGCCCCGGCCCGCATCTCGCAACGCCCCCCTCACCGGAAGGGGATTGCCATGCGATCGGTTCCGATATATCGTTGAGCCATCGCGAATGATACGCGATGCGGACGTGACAGATCATCGATGGAATGGAGTGATCGCGATGCGCAGCCACGGATTCGAGCGTGGACATCGGCACGAGGGCCCCGGCCACCGGGGCATGGGCGGGTTCGACGGCCTCCGGGCCGCTTTCGGGCCCTTCGGTCCGGGTGGGCCGGGTGGGCCGGGATTCGGTCCCGGCGGGCCCGGTTTCGGACCCGGCCCCTGGGGACCCCGGGGGCGCGGCGGGCCGAGGGGGCGGGCACGGCGCGGTGACGTGCGGGCCTCGATCCTGGCCCTGCTCAAGGACCGGCCCATGCACGGCTACGAGATGATCCAGGAGATCGCCGAACGCAGCGGCGGCGCGTGGAAGCCCAGCCCCGGCTCGGTCTACCCCACGCTCCAGCTGCTGGAGGACGAGGGTCTGATCGCCAGTGAGAGCGAGGGCGGCAAGAAGCTGTTCGCGCTCACCGAGGACGGACGTACCGCCGCCGACGCGGGACCGGACGCCCCTTGGGAGGAGGCCTCGCGCGGAGTCGACTGGGAGGCTCTCGGTGAGATCCGCCAGGCCGGCTTCGGTCTGATGGAGGCCTTCAGCCAGGTCTGGAAGACCGGCAGCAAGGAGCAGCGCGAGAAGGCGCTGGCCGTCATCAACGACGCCCGCAAGAAGCTGTACCTGATCCTCGCCGACGAGCACTGACGAGGACCGGCGGCCTCCCCGCCGTGCGGAAGGCGCCCCGTGGACCGTCCGCGGGGCGCCTTCACGCGTCCGTCCCTCAGGTCACCAGCCCGGCCAGCTTGCGCAGCGACTCGCCCAGAGCGGCCGTCGCCGAGTCCTTGAGCTTGCCCGCCATGAGGGAGACGGCGGCACCCGTGAACTCGCCGTCGATGCGGACCGTCGTGGCGTCCCCCTCCGGGCTGAGGGTGTAGCGCGTGGCGACGTTCACCGCCATGGGCCCCTTGCCGCGAATGGCGAACACCCGGGCCGGCTCCAGCTCCTCGATGGTCCACTCGACCTCCGCCGGAAAGCCCATCAGCTTCATGTTCTCCTGGAAGGTCCCGCCCACCGCCAGGGTCTCCGGGCCGCCCTTCGGGAAGCTGGTGTGGGTCGCGTTCCACTCTCCGTACGCCGGCCAGTCGGTGAGTTTCGCCCAGACCTTCTCGGCCGGTGCCTGGATGCGTGCCTCGGCGCTGACTTCGGCCATGCGACCACCCCTTCATGTCGGGCTACGGTGTCGCGGAACGTAGCCGCAGGGGCCGCAATGTTCAATACTGATGAACTGTCAGGAATGGGTTCAGCCGGCCCGTCATATCGGGGCCGCGCCGAACAGGTGCCCCGCGTGGGGCCGAATCTCCTCCGCAAGGATGAGATTCCGATCGGCGATGTCCACTCTGTGTGGGACGCGAAGATGGTTCCGCTCGCGGATGACTCGGATCGTTGGGGCTGATGGGGTAGGGGTTGTGCAACCCCGTACTGCCCGCGGCACCTCCCATGGCGAGGCGGTTCCGCACATGGACGACGATGCCGCGCTCGGCGCCGAGCTGGCAGCGATGCTCGCCGGTGCCCGCCGCAGGGCCGTGCGGGACGGGGACCGCCAGATCGACACCGCCCATCTGCTGCACTCCCTCCTGGAGCACGACCCGCAGTGCCGGGCCGCCGTCGGCGGCCCGCAGCGGCTCGCCCGGCTCTTCGGCTATCTCGTGCAGCGCAGCATCGGCTACGGACTGCGCTGGCAGAGCAGCGTGGAGGACTCCGGCGCGATCGCCGTCGTACCCGCCCCGGCCGGCCCCGCGGTACGGGATGCCAGGGACGCCCCCGGCTGGTCGCCCGCCGCGGCCGCCGCCATGGCCGCGGCCCGTGAGCACGCCCGGCGGCGGGGCGGGTCCCGCGTCGCCGGCACCGATCTGCTCGCCGCGCTCACCGAGGATCCCGGCTCCCGGGCCGTGGAGGTCCTCGAGCGCGCCGGGATCCCCGCCCGCGACCTCAACACCCGCATCCTCGACGCCCGCCTCGAGACCGGCACCGAGGAGTACGCAGGGGACAGCGGCGCGAGCTGCTGACTCCCCGGCGCGCCCTGCCGCGGCAGCTGTCGCCCGGGTATTCCCTGCCCCGCCTACCTCTCTCGATGCCTGGCGCCCCGGGCGTGCCTGCCCCGGCGCCGAAGCCCCAGGTGTCTCCGCCCGGGCGGCCCACCTCCGGGCGTCGCTCGCGAGCGCCGCGGCGCCTCGCGCGTCCATCCGCTGAGACAGGTGTCAAAGGGCGTGACGCTCATGTCGTCGCCTGTCATCATGTGCCGGTGCATATGTCTGAGAGCAGTCAAGGCAGCCGCGGCAAGGGCGCCGGGCTCGGTCTCGCGCTCGCGTCGGCCCTCGCCTTCGGCGGGTCCGGAGTGGCCGCGAAACCGCTGATCGAGGCGGGACTCGCACCGCTGCACGTGGTGTGGCTGCGGGCGACCGGCGCCGCCCTGGTCATGCTGCCGCTCGCCGTACGGCACCGGTCCCTGCTGCGCCGCCGCCCGGCACTGCTCGCCGGGTTCGGGCTGCTCGGCGTCGCCGGTGTCCAGGCCTGCTACTTCGCCGCGCTCTCCCGCATCCCGGTGGGCGTGGCCCTGCTCATCGAGTACCTGGCCCCCGCGCTGGTGCTGGGCTGGGTGCGGTTCGTGCAGCGGCGGCCGGTCTCCCGTGCCGCCGCACTCGGCGTGGTCCTCGCGGCCGGCGGTCTCTCCTGTGTCGTGGAGGTCTGGTCGGGGCTGAGCTTCGACGCGCTCGGCCTGCTGCTCGCCCTGTGCGCCGCCTGCTGCCAGGTCGGCTACTTCGTCCTGGCCGACCAGGGCAGCGACGCGGGCGAGGAGGCGCCGGACCCGCTCGGCGTCATCGCGTACGGCCTGCTCGTCGGCTCCGCCGTCCTGACCGTGGTGGCCCGCCCCTGGAGCATGCGCTGGTCGGTGCTGGCCGGCTCCGCGCAGCTGAACGGCACCACCGTGCCCGCCGTCGCCCTGCTGGCCTGGATCGTGCTGATCGCCACGGTCGTCGCGTACGTCACCGGCGTGCTCTCGGTACGGCGGCTGTCGCCGCAGGTCGCCGGTGTCGTCGCCTGCCTGGAGGCGGTCATCGCGACCGTGCTGGCCTGGGTGCTGCTCGGCGAGCACCTCTCGGCGCCGCAGATCGCCGGCGGCGCGGTCGTCCTGGCCGGCGCGTTCATCGCCCAGTCCGCCACGCCCGTCAAGGGGTCCGCCGAGCCGGTCGCCTCGGGCGGCCCGGAACGGGAGTTGTCGACGCCCGGGGCATCCGCCTAAGGTGCTCGTCATGCCGTCCACGCTCGTTCTTCCGCCCCCGGCCGCCTGAGGCGGGCCTCCGGGACACCCGCCCGGCGCTGTTGCGCCGGGCCGGACGGTGCTGCCCGCAGATGAAGTCCGCGCGCCCCGCTCCCGCGGGTCGCTCTCGAACTTCCGCACCCATCGGTGCGTTTCTGCGGAGATTCTCTTGTCGAACGCTGTTTCCGGCCTGCCCGTGGGGCGTGGCCTGCTCTATCTGATCGTCACCGGTGCCACCTGGGGCACCGCGGGCGCCGCCGCCTCACTGGTCTACCGGACCAGCGACATGGGCGCCCTGAGCCTCTCCTTCTGGCGCTGCGCGCTGGGGCTCGTCCTGCTGCTGGCCGGCCGGGGGCTGCGCCCGCGCCCTCGCCCGGCCGTGACCGAACCGCTGCCGCGCAGGGCGGCCCGGGCCGTCGCCACCGGCCTCGGCCTCGCCGTGTTCCAGACCGCCTACTTCGCGGCCGTGGAGTCGACGGGGCTCGCCGTGGCCACGGTCGTCACCCTCGGCGCGGGCCCCGTGCTGATCGCGCTCGGCGCGCGGCTCCTGCTCGGGGAGCGGCTCGGCGCCGGCGGTGTCCTGTCGGTCGCCGGTGCGCTCGCCGGGCTGGCCGTGCTGACCCTCGGCGGCCCGGCCGCGACCGTCCGTCCGGCGGGCGTGCTGCTGGCGCTGCTGTCGGCCGCGGGTTACGGCGTCATGACCCTGCTGATCCGCTGGTGGGGGAGGGACGGCGGCGCCGACGCCTCCGACACCACCGTGTGGACCTTCGCGGTGACCAGCCTGTGCCTGCTGCCCTTCGCCCTGCACGAGGGGCTGCTCCCGCACACCGCCCACCCGGCCCGGCTGCTGTGGCTCCTGCTCTACACCGCCGCCGTGCCCACGGCTCTCGCATACGCCCTGTACTTCGCGGGGGCGGCCGTCGTGCGGTCGGCCACCGTCTCCGTGGTCATGCTGCTGGAGCCGGTGACCGCGGCCGTGCTCGCCGTGGTGCTGCTCGGCGAGCGGCTCACGGCGGCCACCGCGGCCGGCGCCCTGCTGATGCTCGCGGCGGTCGCGGGCCTGGCGGTGAGCGAGGCCCGCGCGGCCGGCGGCGAGGAGCCGGTCCCGGTGTGACCGCCCGGCCGGGGCGGTGCGGCGCCGGAACGACCTGCTACGTCGTGAGGTAGTCCGGCAGTTCGATGCCGGGGGCCAGGTCGGCGTTGCGGACCGGGGTGTCGTAGCCCTTGCGGAGCGGGACGACCCCGGCCCAGTGCGGCAGCGACAGGTCCTCGGGCTCGTCGTTCGCGCCGCCGGTGCGGATCTTGGCCGAGACCTCGTCCAGGTCCAGCCGGATCACCGCGGTGGCGGCCAGCTCCTTCTTGTTCGCGGGCCGGGAGTCGGCGGCGCGGCCCGGTACGACGTGGTTCACCAGCGCGTCGAGGGCCAGCCGCCGCTCCTCGGGGTCGGTGACCTCGTGCGCGACGCCGTGCACCACCACGGAGCGGTAGTTGATCGAGTGGTGGAAGGCGGAGCGGGCCAGCACCAGCCCGTCCACATGGGTGACGGTCAGGCACACCGGCAGCCCCGGGTCGGTCTCGCCGGTCATCCGCAGCGGACGGGAACCGGTGGAGCCGTGGACGTAGAGCCGCTCGCCGACCCGGCCGTACAGCGTCGGCAGCACCACCGGGGCGCCGTCCCTGACGAAGCCGAGGTGGCAGACGTACCCCTCGTCGAGTATCGCGTGCACCACCTCCTTGTCGTACGCCGCCCGGTTCGCGGAGCGCGTGGGCACGGTGCGGTCGGTCGGGGTGTAGGCGGCGGCCTGGGATTCCTCGGTCGTCCCCTGCATGACGGTTCCTCCTGGCGAGCAATGACGAGCAATGACGCGCGATGACGAGCGATGGCGGGCGCTGACGAACTTCGGCGAGCCGGTTCGCTCCGGTCTTGCACTAGTGCATAATGTCCTTTGTGCTAGGAGAGTATCCCATCAAAGGGCGTGGCGCAGCAGAGATCGCGGCCAGCGTCGAGCGGGCGGTCGGCGCCGGTGAGCTGCAGCCGGGTCAATCCCTGCCTCCCATGCGGGAGTTGGCGGTCCGGCTGGGGGTGAATCCCAATACGGTCGCGGCCGCCTACCGCACCCTGCGCGAGCGCGGGGTGATCGAGACGGCCGGCCGCCGGGGCAGCCGTGTCCGGTCCAAGCCGGCCACCACCGCGCGCGAGGAACTGGGCGTGGAGATCCCCGCGGGAGGCCGCGACCTGGCCACGGGCAACCCCGATCCGGCCCTGCTGCCCGCTCTCGCCCCGGCTCTCGCCGAGGCGGCCGAGGAGGGCGACCGGCGGCCCGTGCGCTACGGCGACGACCCCGTCGACGCGGATCTCCTCCGCATCGCCCGCGCCGACCTCGACGCCGACGGCGTCCCCGCGGGGCCGCTCGCCGTGACGTCCGGCTCCCTCGACGCCATCGAGCGCGTCCTCACCGCGCACCTCAGGCCGGGTGACGCCGTGGCCGTGGAGGACCCCGGCTGGGGCAGCGTCCTCGACCTGGTCCCCGCGCTGGGCCTGCGCACGCTCCCGGTCGGCGTGGACGACGACGGACCGCGCGCCGACGACCTGCGCCGCGCCCTGGAGTCCGGGGCCCGGGCCCTGATCGTCACCGACCGCGCCCAGAACCCGACCGGCGCCTCGGTGAGCGCGACACGCGCGCGTGCCCTGCGCACGGTCCTGCGTGACCACCCGGGAACCCTGCTGGTCGAGGACGACCACGGCCACGGCATCGTCGACCTGCCGTTGCATCCTCTGGCGGGCGACACCCACCACTGGGCCCTCGTCCGCTCCGTCTCCAAGGCCTACGGCCCCGACCTGCGCGTGGCCGTCCTCGCCGGCGACCCGGTCACCGTCGACCGGGTGCGCGGCCGGCAGAGCCTGGGACCGGGCTGGGTGAGCCTGCTGCTGCAGCGGGCCGTGGTCCGGCTGTGGCGGGAGGGCGCGGTGGACCGGGCGGCGGTGGCGCGGTCGTACGGGTCGCGCAGGGACGCGCTGCTCGAGGCCCTGGCGGACCGCGGGGTCGTCGGCCGTGGCCGCAGCGGCATGAACGTCTGGATCCCGGTCCCCGACGAGACGGCCGTGGTGGCCCGCCTCCTCCAGTCGGGCTGGGCGGTCGCGCCGGGCGCCCGCTTCCGCCTGAGCAGCCCCCCGGCCGTCCGCATCACGGTCTCACTGCTCACCGAACAGGACATCGACCCCCTGGCGGACGCGGTGGCGGCAGCGGTACGGCCGTCACCGGCCCGCGTCTACCGCTGACCGCACCGCGTCACCGGGCCCGGTCGAAGCCGGAGACGTGTCATGACGCCGGGACGCGAAGTGGCCGCGAACGCGGGGCCGTTGAACGGTGTGCCCTGAACCGGCGGAGCGCGGTGGGTGCCGGACTGGCCCTGGCCCTGGCCCTGCCCTTGGCCCTGGCCTTGCCCGGGGCAGCGATCCGCCGCCCGCTCACCAGCCCTCCGGGCAGCGGCAGTTCGCGGGCGTGCGACCGGCCGGGGCCCCGGCCGGCAGGGCGGTGACGGCCCCTGCCCGCGTGCCGGGTGCCGCAGGCCGCGCTCGAGGTGGCCGACGGGATCGCCGCCGTGGTGTCACGCGAGGGCCGGTCCGTCGTCGAACAGGCGCCGGACCGGGAGGCGTTCACGGGCTCCCGTGAGGGGGTCCAAGCCCGCAGGGAGCGCCGTCCAGGCCCCGCGACCCGCTACGCGCCCTTGCGCCGCACCTGGGTCAGCGCGGCCCCGGCCAGCACGATCACCGCTCCCACCGGTGTGTTCCAGTGCAGCGACTCCCCGAGGATCGCCACGCCGGCGGCGGTGGCGATGACCGGGATGAAGTAGGTGACCATCTGCGCGGTCGTCGGACCGACCTCCGCGACCAGCCCGTACTGGATCAGCACCGCCAGTCCGGTCCCCAGCGCCCCGAGCGCGGCGATCGCGAGCAGCGGCACCGGCGAGAGGTGTGTCGGGAACCCGGCGAACAGCGGTGTCACGACGGCGAGTTGGAGCGTCGCCAGCAGCAGCTGTGCCCCCGTCATCGACAGGTGGGAGTTGCCTGACCCGGCGAGCGTGCGGCGGACGTAGATCCAGCCCACCGCATAGCTCATCGACGCCAGCAGCGCCATCGTCGTGCCCGTGGCGTCCAGCCCATGGAAGCCCTGCCACGCGCCCAGCACGGTCAGCACCCCGAGGAAGCCCAGGCCGAGGCCGGCCACGCGGACCCGGCTCGGCCGGTCCTCGGACAGCGCGACCAGGGACAGGGCCATGCCCCACAGGGGAGAGGTGGCGTTGCAGATGCCGGCCAGTGTGGACGGGATCGTCAGCTCGGAGTAGGCGAAGAGCGAGAACGGCAGGGCGTTCAGGAAGAACGCGGCGACCGCCATGTGGCCCCACAGCCGGGCGCCGCGCGGCAGCCGCTCCCGCTTGACCGCCATCGCCGCCGCCAGTACCGCCGTACCGAACGCCAGGCGCCCGAGGGTGACCTGGAAGGGCGCGTACCCGTCGGTGCCCACCTTGATCAACAGGAAGCTGAAGCCCCAGATCAGCGACAGCGCGCCGAAGCGCAGCCGCCAGTCGAGGCGGGCCCGGGGCCGGGCGGGGGCGGCGGCGGGAGCGGGGGACTGGGTCCGGGATGTGGTGACCGTGCTCATGACGTCAACGATGCTGGAGACAATCTCGTAGCACAATCGAGATTTCTCACCCGGTACCTCTTAGAATCACTTACATGTTGAATCTGGAGCGCCTGCGCACCCTCGACGCCCTCGCCCGGCACGGCTCGGTCAGCGCCGCCGCGGACGCGCTGCACGTGACGACGTCCGCAGTCTCGCAGCAACTGGGCAAGCTCGAGCGGGAGATCGGCCAGCAGCTCCTCGCCAAGAACGGCCGGGGCGTGCGGCTGACGGACGCCGGCCGGCTGCTGTCGGAGCATGCCGCGCGGATCCTCTCCCAGGTGGAACTGGCTGAGTCCGATCTGGAGGCGCACCGCGGACAGGTCGTGGGCGAACTGCGGCTGGCCGCCTTCCCCACCGCGGCCCGCGGACTCTTCCCGGCCGCGCTCGGCGCGCTGCGCGGACAGCACCCGGGACTGCGCGTGCGCTCCAGCGAGCTGGAGCCGGAGCAGGGCATCGCCGGGATCGTCCGCGGCGACCTCGACCTCGCGGTGGTCCTGGACTGGTACAACAAGCCGATGCCGGTGCCCGAGGGCCTGGTCAAGGCACCCCTGCTGGACGACCCGGCCGATGTCGCCCTGCCCGTCGGGCACCGGCTGGCCGACCGGGACGAGGTGGACCTCGCCGAGTTCGCCGAGGACGAGTGGATCACCTGGGGCGAGGGTGAGTTCTGCCACGAGTGGCTCATGTTCACGCTGCGCTCCAAGGGCATCGAGCCGATCGTCGGCCACCGGGCCAGCGAGACCCACACCCAACTCGGCCTGGTCGCCTCCGGGCTGGGTGTCTGCATCGCGCCGCTGCTGGGCCGCCACCCGGTGCCCGAGGGCGTGGTGATGATCCCGCTCAGCCAGCGCGCCCGCCGTCACGTGTACGTCGTCTGGCGGGCAGACGCCGACCGCAGGCCCTCGATCCGCGCGGCGGTCGAGGCCCTGCGCACGGCGGCACGGTCGGTGGGCTGAGTGCGTGCCAGGCGTCGTGGGGCAGGCGGGAATTGACGACAGGGCCTACGCCCCGCCCAGTTTGCGGAAGTCCCAGGAGACGATCTTCTCCGGGGTCAGCCGGACCCAGGCGTGCCGGCCGTCGTGCGGCATCTCGTCCATGCCGAAGTTCTTCCGCGCGAACAGCGTCTCGGCCGTGTCGAGTTCGGCACACAGCTCGCCGGTGCGCGGCGCCTCGCCCACGAACTCCACCCGGCCGGACAGCTCGACCCCGCGCAACTGGTCGTACTCCTCGCCCGAGTCGATCACGACCGCCACCCGCGGATCGCGGCGCAGCTGCGTCCAGCGCCTGCTGCGCACCACCGAGTACAGCCACAGCGAGGTGCCGTCCCAGGCGAACCACAGCGCGCTGACGTGCGGCGTGCCGTCCGCCGAGACGGTCGCCACCCGGCAGGTGCGCTGCGCGGTCAAGAACGCGTCCAGCTCACCGGGCGTCATCATGATCTTCCGGCCCCGGCGCTGCTCGGTCACGGTCATGCGGCCCCCTCTTCTCCCACGCCGTGTCGGCGAACTATCGTGTCCCGGTGATCCTCTGACATCACGTCAGAAAAGGAAATGGGTATGCCGTCGCACGCACAGCTCCGTGAACTCCTCGACCCCTCGAGCACCGTCCTGCTCACCGTGGAGTGCCAGCAGGGGGTCGTCGGCCCGGACAGCGCGCTGCCCGAACTCGCCCGCGCGGCCCGTTCCTCCGGCGCCCTGCGCAATGTCGCCCGGCTGGTCGCCGCCGCGCACGGGAGCGGGGTCCAGGTGATCCACGCGATCGCCGAGCGCCGCCCGGACGGCCGGGGTGCGAGCCGCAACGCCCGCCTGTTCCGGGCCGCCGAACGGCTCCCGGTGCAGCAGCTGACCGGCAGCACCGCCGTCCGCGTCGCACCGCCGATCGAGGTCGCCGAGGAGGACCTCGTGGTACGGCGGCTGCACGGGCTGTCCCCGATCCACGGCACCGGCGTCGACGCCCTGCTGCGCAATCTCGGCTGCCGCACAGTGATCGTCACCGGGGTCTCCGCCAATGTGGCGATACCCAACGCGGTGTTCGACGCGGTCAACCTCGGCCACACCGCCGTCGTCCCGGCCGACGCCGTCGCGGGGGTGCCCGCCGACTACACCCCCGCGATGATCCGCCACACCCTCGCGCTGGTCGCCACGATCGTGACCACCGACGAGGTGCTCGGCTGCCTCGTGCGTCCGCGCGGACGCGGCTGAGGCGGCTCAGGCCAGCGTGATGTTCTCACCGGAGACGGTGATCTTCTCGGCGGCCAGCGGCTGCGTCGCGGGACCCTGCTTCACACTGCCGTCCGTGACGGAGAAGTGGCTGTTGTGACACGGGCAGACGATCACGCCGTTCGCCACGCTGCCCACCGCGCACCCCTGGTGGGTGCACTTGGCCGAGAACGCCTTGAACTGGCCGGCCGTCGGCTGCGTCACGACCACGCCGTGGTCCTTGAAGATCTTGCCGCCGCCCTCGGGGATGTCGGCGGTCTTGGCGAGTGCGGTACCGCCTCCGTTCTGCGACGCTCCGGTTCCGCTGGAGCCACCGGTCCCGGAGGTGCCCGTGGTGCCGGTCGAACCGGAGGAACCGGAGGCGCCGGAACCGGAGTTGGTCGTGTCGGACGAGTTGTTGTCGCCCGAACCGCAGGCGGTCAGCGCGGCGGCGAGACCCGCCGCTCCGGCCGCCGTCACGACGGTACGGCGGGCCGGTCCCGCTGCGGGCCGGTGCGATGCGCTGCTCATGTGGGCTTCCCTTCCGCGGAGCTTCTCGTGATCCGTCCAGGGGTACGGTGCTCGGGCACCACCCGTTCAGACGGGCACCCAGATCCTTGCGGCCGGGGCATGAGACGGCCGTAAGCCAGAGCTGTCGGGATCCTGTCGGAATCCTGTCGGCCCATCCCGCCGGGCCGCCGGGCGTACCCCAGTAACCTGGGGCGATGCTCAAGGAAGTCACCGCGACCCGCTACATCACGCCGCTGCGCGAGGGGGGCTCGCTGCCGGGGCTCGTCGAGGCCGACGACTTCGGGACCTACGTCATGAAGTTCACCGGCGCCGGACAGGGCCGCAAGACCCTGGTCGCCGAGGTGGTGTGCGGTGAACTCGCCCGGCGCCTCGGATTCCGGATGCCCCGGCTGGTGACCCTCCGCCTCGACCCGGTCCTCGGACTCGGCGAGCCCGAGCAGCAGGTGCAGGAGCTGCTCAGGTCCAGCGGCGGCACCAACCTCGGCATGGACTTCCTCTCCGGCGCGCTCGGCTACGATCCGCTCGCCTTCCCGGTGAGCCCCGAGGAGGCCGGCCGGATCGTCTGGTTCGACGCGCTGATCAACAACGTGGACCGCTCCTGGCGCAATCCCAACCTGCTGGTGCACCGCGGCTCGCTGTGGCTCATCGACCACGGCGCGACCATGATCTGGCACCACAACTGGCCCTCCGCAGAGGCCTCCGCGGCCCGCCCCTACGACGCCTGCGACCACGCCCTCGCCCGCTTCGCCCCGGACGTCGCCGCCGCCGCGGCCGAGCTGGCACCCCGCGTCACCGAGGACCTGCTGGCCGAGGTCACCGCCGAGATCCCCGACGCCTGGCTCGCCGACGAGCCGGGCTTCACCACCCCCGACGAGCTGCGGAGGGCCTACGCACGGCCGCTGCTCGCGCGGGCGGCCGTCATCGCCGAGCGCGTCACCGGCATCGGCTCCGGCTCGAAGGAGGGCAAGTGAGCGAGACCCACATCCACATGGCCGGCCATGTCACCGAGCGGCACATCACCCGGGCCGGCCAGGGCGGCGACCGGGACGTGTTCGAGTACGCGTTGCTGCGGGTCGTACCCCGCGTGGAGCGCGGCGAGTGCATCAACGCCGGGGTGCTCGTCTACAGCCGCGCCCGGGCCTACGTCGGCGCCCGCACCCATCTGGACGAGGCCCGGCTGCTCGCCCTCGACCCAGAGGCCGACGTGGCCGGGATCCGGGCCGCGCTCGACGCTGTCGAGCGCCACTGCGCGGGCGGCGAGCAGGCCGGGCAGGCGGCCCGGGACGACGCCGGGCGGCGCTTTCGCTGGCTCATCGCGCCCCGTTCCACCGTCGTCCAGCCCGGTCCCGTGCACACCGGCCTGACCACCGACCCGGCGGCCGAAGCGGAGCGCCTGCTGGACCTCCTGGTGAGGTAATGGATCACACGCACCCGGTGTGCCGTTGACACCGGGTGCCAGGGCTTCTAGCGTCACCTGTGCTGAAGGTACTAAGCGGTCGCTCACCGCATGAGGGGCTCTCTCACCGAGGGTCCCGCCAGGTTCTCTCAAGGGCGAGGAGAAGCAATGTCCACCACTGAACAGCGGGTCGCGGTAGTCACCGGGGCGGCGCGCGGCATCGGCGCGGCCACCGCCGTACGGCTGGCCGCCGAGGGCCGCGCGGTCGCCGTGATCGACCTCGACGAGGCCGCCTGCAAGGACACCGTCGAGAAGATCACCGCCGCGGGCGGCAAGGCGATCGCGGTCGGCGCGGACGTCTCCGACGAGGCGCAGGTCGAGGCGGCGGTCGCCCGGATCGTCGCGGAGCTGGGCGCGCCGACCATCCTGGTCAACAACGCGGGCGTGCTCCGGGACAACCTGCTGTTCAAGATGAGCGTCTCCGACTGGGACACGGTCTTGAACGTGCACCTGCGCGGCTCCTTCCTGATGACCAAGGCCGTCCAGAAGCACATGGTGGACGCGGGCTTCGGCCGCGTGGTCAACCTCTCCTCGTCCTCGGCGCTCGGCAACCGAGGCCAGGCCAACTACTCCGCCGCCAAGGCCGGTCTGCAGGGCTTCACCAAGACCCTCGCCATCGAGCTGGGCAAGTTCGGCATCACCGCCAACGCCGTCGCCCCCGGCTTCATCGCCACCGAGATGACCAAGGCCACCGCCGACCGCGTCGGCATGGGCTTCGAGGACTTCAAGAAGGCCGCCGCGGGCGCGATCCCGGTCCAGCGCGTCGGCGAGCCCGAGGACATCGCCAACGCCATCGCCTTCTTCACCGGTGAGGCGGCCGGCTTCGTCTCCGGCCAGGTGCTGTACGTCGCCGGCGGACCGCTCGACTAAGGAATCCTGGGGAAACACGGACATGACTGAACTCCCGGAGCTGTCCGGCAACGTCGCCCTCGTCACGGGCGCGAGCCGTGGCATCGGCTACGGCGTCGCCGAGGCACTGGTCGCCCGCGGCGACCGCGTGTGCATCACCGGCCGGAGCGAGGACGCCCTGAAGGA
Source organism: Streptomyces sp. FXJ1.172 (assembly GCF_001636945.3). NCBI lineage: Bacteria > Bacillati > Actinomycetota > Actinomycetes > Kitasatosporales > Streptomycetaceae > Streptomyces > Streptomyces sp. FXJ1.172. The sequence goes on from NZ_CP119133.2 coordinate 7,634,909, forward strand.
GGCCGTCGAGAAGCTCGGCGCCGAGCGCGTCATCGGCGTCGCCGGCAAGGCCCACGACCTCGACCACCAGACCGAGGCCGTCGAGCGCACCATGGAGGCCTTCGGCCGCCTCGACCACCTCGTCAACAACGCCGGCACCAACCCGGTCTTCGGCCCGATCGCGGACCTCGACCTGAACGTCGCCCGCAAGGTCTTCGAGACCAACGTGATCTCCGCGCTCGGCTTCGCCCAGAAGGCCTGGCACGCCTGGCAGAAGGACAACGGCGGCACGATCGTCAACATCGCCTCGGTCGCCGGCCTCGCGCCCTCGCCGTTCATCGGCGCCTACGGCGTCAGCAAGGCCGCGATGATCAACCTGACCCAGCAGCTCGCGCACGAGTTCGCGCCGAAGGTGCGGGTCAACGCCATCGCCCCGGCCGTGATCAAGACCAAGTTCGCGCAGGCCCTGTACGAGGGTCGCGAGGAGGAGGCGGCCGCCGCCTACCCGCTCGCACGGCTCGGCGTGCCCTCCGACATCGGCGGTGCCACGGACTTCCTCACCTCCGAGCGGTCCGCGTGGATCACCGGCCAGACGCTCGTCGTGGACGGCGGGATCTTCCTCAACGCCGGCGTGGGCTGAGCATCGTTCCGGGCGCCGATTTCCGGACACATCGGCGCCCGGAACGCCACAGGGACACCGCACAGCGAACTGACAACGTCGTCATCGCCTGAACGATCAAGAACCCTTGTTCCAGGGGTGGTTCAGAGGATCGAACGCTGCGGTATGGTCTGCCGACCCTTGGTACGGCGGATCGAGGAGCGTGCGCGTGTTCAACCGGAACCGATTCCTGCGGCCAGTCGCGGCGATCGCGTCCCTGTCCCTGATGGCCGGATGCGGCCTGCTGTCCGACGGCAGCAGCGGCGGCAAGCGGCCCATCGTCGTCGGGACCACCAGCGCGCCCAGCACCCTCGACCCGGCCGGCGCCTGGGACGGCTCCTGGGAGCTGTACCGGAACATCTACCAGACGCTCCTCGCCTACCCGAACGGCGCCACCACCCCGCAGCCCGACGCCGCCCAGAGCTGCTCCTTCACCGACTCCACCAGCCGCACCTTCCGCTGTGAACTGCGCGCGGGCCTGAAGTTCGGTGACGGCGACCCGCTGACCGCGAGCACCGTCAAGTACTCCATCGACCGCATCCGCACGATCGACGCCCCGGGCGGTCCCGCCGGACTGCTCGGCAGCCTGGACCGGGTGCAGGCGGTCGGCGACCGCGAGGTCGTCTTCCACCTCAACCAGCCCGACGCCACCTTCCCCTTCGTGCTCGCCACCCCGGCCATGTCGATCGTCGACCCGAACGACTACCCGGCGCGCTCCCTGCGCAAGGACGGCGAGGTCCACGGCTCCGGGCCGTACCGGCTCCAGTCCTACGAGGAGGGCAAGCAGGCCGTCCTCGTCGGCAACGGGAACTACCGCGGCTTCGCCCAGCGGCAGAACGACGCGGTGACCATCCGCTACTTCCAGGACTCGGCGGACATGGTCAAGGCGCTGCGCGCCAAGCAGATCGACGTCACCTACCGCGGCCTCGCCGCCGACGACATCCTCGCCCTCCAGCAGCACGGCGACAGCAACCTGCAACTGGTCGACGGCGCCGGCACCGACATCAGCTACCTGGTGTTCAACCCCAAGGACCCCTGGGCCAAGGAGCCCGCCGTACGCAAGGCCGTCGCCCAGATCGTCGACCGGGGCGCCATCGCGCACAAGGTCTACAAGGACACCGTCGACCCGCTGTACTCGATGGTCCCCAAGGGCCTGACCGGCCACACCACCGGCTTCTTCGACGACTTCGGCGACCCCAGCGTCCCCAAGGCCCGCAAGATCCTCTCCGACGCGGGCATCCACCAGCGCGTCCCGCTCACGCTCTGGTACACCACCGACCGCTACGGCTCCGAGACGGCCCAGATGTTCCAGGAGCTGAAGCGGCAGCTGGAGGCCTCCGGGCTGTTCAGCATCACGCTCGAGGGCCGCCCCTGGAAGACCTACGTGGTCGGCTACCAGAAGGGCGAGTACCCGGTGTTCGGCCGTGGCTGGTTCCCGGACTTCCCCGACGCGGACAACTTCATCGCCCCGTTCGTCGGCGACCACAACGCCCTCGGCACGCCCTACCCGTCCAAGGAGATCACCGGCCAGCTGCTGCCGCACTCGCGCGCCGAGAGCGACCGCGCCCGCACGGTCAAGGACATGGAGCAGGCCCAGCAGATCCTGGTGAACGACGCCCGGCTGATCCCGCTGTGGCAGGGCCGGCAGTTCGTCGCCGCCAGCGAGGACGTCTCCGGCGGCGAGCAGGCCCTGGACCCGTCGACGATCATGATGATGTGGATGCTGCACCGCAAGACCAGCTGGTGAACGCCGCTTCATGTGCCGGTTGTCAGTGGTCGCCTGTAGGTTCTGAAGCCTGGAAGTGACCGCACGCCGTAGCCGATCGACACTGTAAGGACGTTGACGTGACCGACACCGCCATGCTGCCCGAGTCCTGGCGCGGGATTCTGGGTGACGAGCTGCAGCAGCCCTACTTCAAGGAGCTGACCGAGTTCGTCGAGGAGGAGCGGGCGAAGGGTCCCGTCTATCCGCCGCGCGAGGAGGTCTTCGCCGCGCTGGACGCCACGCCGTACGACAAGGTAAAGGTCCTCATCCTGGGCCAGGACCCGTACCACGGCGAGGGCCAGGGCCACGGCCTGTGCTTCTCGGTCCGCCCGGGCGTGAAGACCCCGCCTTCGCTGCGGAACATCTACAAGGAGATGCAGGCGGAGCTGGGCCTGCCGATCCCGGACAACGGCTACCTGATGCCGTGGGCCGAGCAGGGCGTGCTGCTGCTCAACGCGGTCCTCACCGTCCGGTCCGGCGAGCCCAACTCGCACAAGGGCAAGGGCTGGGAGAAGTTCACGGACGCGGTCATCCGCGCGGTCAATGACCGGCCCGACCCGGCGGTGTTCGTCCTGTGGGGCAACTACGCCCAGAAGAAGCTGCCGCTGATCGACGAGACCCGGCACGTGGTGGTCAAGGGTGCGCACCCCTCGCCGCTGTCCGCGAAGAAGTTCTTCGGTTCCCGCCCGTTCACCCAGATCAACGAGGCGATCGCGGCCCAGGGCCACAAGGCCGTGGACTGGACGATCCCGAACCTGGGCTGACCGGCCGCGGCGGCCCCGTTTCGTACGGGGCCGCCTGACCGGGATTGCGGGTGCCGCCGGTTAGCGTCGGCAGTGGACAGTCGACCAGTACCCGGAGGACGCGGTGGCGGAGCGGCAGGAGCAGGCGGCACCGGATGACGTGCTGACGCGGATCGGGAAGGTCGTCATGCTGCACCACGGCGGCGACCGCGAGGAGGCCCGCAGCCGCTTCCTCGACCTGTGGGCGGAGATCGGCGAGGACGGCGACCCGGTCCACCGCTGCACGCTGGCCCACTATCTCGCCGACACCCAGGACGATCCGGGGGACGAACTCGCCTGGGACCTCAGGGCGTTGTCGGCTGCGGAGGAACTCGCCGACGGGCCGGGCGGTGCCCCCTCGGGGGTGCGCGGCTTCTTTCCGTCCCTGCATCTCAATCTGGCCGCCGATTACGTGAAGCTCGGCCGTGAGGAGGCCGCACGCAGTCATGTGCGGCGCGCGCGCCGGGCCGCGGGCGCCCTGTCCGACGACCCCTACGGCGATGGCGTGCGTGCCGCCATCAGGCGACTGGAATTGCGGCTCGGGGACTAGTGCCCCGACAGGCAACGTTCGCCCCGTCGCGACGCCCGGCACGCCCTCGCGCCGCACCGCCCGGAAGCCCAAGTACGTCCAGTACGAGGGCATCCGGCCGGCACACCGAGAGCACGCACCGGACGCCGCTCCTTGACGGGCAAACGTTGCCTGCCGGGGCACTAGGCAGTGGTCCTGCCCCGACCGGGCCGGGCGGCACAAGGGCCTGTCGGGGCCTCGGCCAGGTCCGCGGTGGTGCCCGCGGCGGCGTGCCGGGTACGCCGGGTGAACCCGGGGCCGGGGCGGACCAGCAGGACGCGGTGGCCGCCGCTGCCGGCGGGCCGCGTCGCTTCCGTGCCGCTGCCGAGCCGCCCGGGACGGCGGGACCGCGCCGAGGAAGGCGCCTCGGGGCCGGCCTCGCCCGCGGCCCGGGCCGAGCGGTGCCCTTCCGGGCCGGCGAGCAGGGGCCGAGCGCCGATGAATCCGCGGCTTCCCGACTTCGCCCGGCCAGGGCCTCAGCGGCTGTAGGTCTGTTCGCAGATCTCCGACTCCGGGCTGTCTCCCCGCCAGCCGCCGTACTTCCTGCCGAGGGCACAGATGTCCGGAGCCTGCGGGACCGGGTCCGACACGCCCGGGACGTCGGTGTGCGAGCGCCGGGGGTGGGGCTCGCTGCGGTGATGCGGACGAGCGGGCGCGGCAGCCCGCGGGCGGTTCGCGACCGGCGGGGCCCCGACCGGATGGTGTGAGGCGGACGGCGCCGGGTGCTCGGAATTCCGCGGCGGGCCGGCCATCTCCAGGGCCTGCTCGGCCGGCGCCTGGACCACCCGGGGTTCCGCGCTGCCGTCCGGGCGGGGGGCCGACGGCAGCGCGGAGGCCGTGTCCTGCGGCGGGGCGGGTACTGCCGGGCGCTGTACCGTCACACAGCCGGAGAGGGCCGAGACGGCCACGGTGACCAGGAGCGCTGCGGTGGTCGTCGTTCGATGCACCCGGGCAACTCTGCTGGGTCGGCGGCCCGGTTGGCACCAGGGAGCGGAGGTTGATGCCCCCGCACGGGTGATCTCGTTCCCCGTACGGAGGGCTCCGCGGGAGCGGGGGTGACGATCAGTCGCCGGCGGCACCGTCGATCCGCTCGCGGATCAGGTCCGCGTGGCCGTTGTGCCGGGCGTACTCCTCGATCATGTGGGTGTAGATCCAGCGCAGGTTGAACGGTGTGTCCGTGAACCTGCTCTTCCCCCGGGACAGATCGTCCAGTCCGAAGCCGGCCGCGTTCCGCCGCGCGATCTCTATCTCCGCCTGCCAGGTCGCGTACGCCTCCTGCCAGTTGTCGGCCTCGGTGACATGGAAATCACCGTCCTGGTCCTCCTCGGTGCAGTAGACCAGCCCGGGGTCGTCGCCCACCAGCACCTTGCGGAACCAGCCCCGCTCCACCTCCGCCATGTGCCGCACCAGCCCCATGAGGGACAGCTCGGAGGGCGGCACCGACGCGGTGCGCAGCTGCTCGTCGGTCAGGTCCTCGCACTTCCAGGCGAGTGTCCGGCGGTGGTAGTCCAGCCAGCCTTCCAGCATGGCGCGTTCACCGGCGGTCTGGGCGGGCTCTCGGCGTTCCGTTGTCATGCCCGTATCCTCACCCGGAACCGGCGTCGCCGGAAACCGGCCGGCACCGGCCCACCGGCGGCCCCCGTATGCTGCCGAGGAGGCACACACAGGCCAGCGACAGGGGAGCGTACGTGAAGGTCGGCTGCATCGGACTCGGGGACATCGCGCAGAAGGCATACCTGCCGGTGCTGGCCACGCAGCCGGGGATCGACCTCCACCTGCAGACCCGGACCCCCGCCACCCTCGAGCGCGTCGCGGACAGCCTGCATCTGCCTGCCGGGCGACGGCACACCACGCTCGACTCGCTGCTCGCCGCCGGTCTCGACGCGGCCTTCGTGCACGCGCCGACCGCCGTCCATCCCGAGATCGTCACCCGGCTGCTCCAGGCCGGCGTGCCGACGTACGTCGACAAGCCGCTCGCCTACGAACTCGCCGACTCCGAACGGCTGGTGGGCCTCGCCGAGGAGCGCGGGGTCTGCCTCTTCGTGGGCTTCAACCGGCGGTACGCCCCCGGGTACGCCCTGTGCCTGGACCATCCGCGCGAGCTGATCCTCATGCAGAAGAACCGGATCGGGCTGCCCGAGCAGCCGCGCACGATGATCCTGGACGACTTCATCCACGTCGTCGACACCCTGCGGTTCCTGGTGCCGGGCCCGGTCGACGACGTGACCGTGCGCGCCCGCACCGAGGGCGGCCTGCTGCACCATGTCGTGCTCCAGCTCGCCGGGGACGGCTTCACCGCGCTCGGTGTGATGAACCGGCTCAGCGGCTCCACCGAGGAGATCCTGGAGGTCTCCGGGCAGGACACCAAGCGCTAGGTGCTCAACCTCGCCGAGGTGATCGACCACAAGGGCCAGCCCACCGTGCGCCGGCGCGGCGACTGGGTGCCGGTGGCCCGCCAGCGCGGCATCGAGCAGGCGGTCCTCGCCTTCCTCGACGCCGTGCGGGCCGGAAAGGTGCTCAGCGCCCGGGACGCGCTCACGACCCATGAACTGTGCGAGCGGGTGGTCCGAGCGGTGCGGGACCGCTCCGGCGCAGCCTGAGCGTCCGCACCCCCTCGGTCCCGCACAGCACGGCCAGCACCAGCAGCGCGCCGTACACCGGCCAGTCGCCGTAGCGGACGTACGGCGTGATGCCGTGCGCGAGCGGTACGTCGTACACGCGGGCGGCGCTCGCGTCCGTGCCGAGCCAGGGCCCGAGCCGCTGCCCGCCCGGGCCGTACACGGCGGAGACGCCGGTGAGGGTGGCGTGCACCATCGGGCGGCCGGTCTCGGCGGCCCGCAGCGCGCCCAGCGAGGCGTGCTGCTGCGGCGCCCAGCTGTCCTGGAAGGTGGACGTGGCGGACTGGCCGAGGAGGACATCGGCGCCGCTCTCCGTCAGATGCCGGCTCATGTCCGGGAACGCCGTCTCGAAGCAGATCAGCGGGCCGATCCGCAGCCCGTGCCCGGCGTTCATCACGACCTGCTCGGTGCCGCGCCTGCGGTCCTCGCCGGCCGCCTTGCCGACCGAGGTGGCCCAGCCGAGGAGCGAGCGGGCCGGTATGTACTCGCCGAACGGCACGAGCCGCATCTTGTCGTACCGGTCGCCCGTCAGGCCGTCCGGGCCGATCAGCACGGAACTCTTGTAGATGCCGGGCCGGTCGGAGCGGCGGGCGTCCACATTGACCAGCACATCGGCGCCGACCGTCCGGGACAGCGCGGTGATCCGGCGGGCCAGGTCGGGCCGGTCGCCCAGGTCGAAACCGACGCTGGACTCGCCCCATACGACCAGGTCGACGTGCTGACCGGCGAGCTGCCGGGTCAGCTGCTCCTCGCGGTCGAACCGCTTCTCGCCGCCGTCCATGATCCCCGGCTGTACGACGGCTATCCGCACCCGCCCGTCCATTTCCGGGCGCGGTGCCCACGCCCACGCGGCCGAGGTCGCGGCGGCCGTGACGACCAGCGAGGCCACCGCCGGCACGCGCGACTCGCGCACCGACACCAGCACGGCCGCCGCCACGTTCACGGCCACGATCAGGAAGCTGAGCAGCCACACCCCGCCGACCGAGGCCAGCCGCAGCGCGGGGGAGACCTGCCACTGGCTGGCGCCCAGCATGCCCCACGGCCCGCCGAGGCCCTGCCAGGACCGCACCAGCTCCACCACCAGCCAGGCCGACGGCAGCACGAGCAGCGCGGCCGCACCCCGGCCCGGCGCGGGCCGCCCGCCGAGGAAACGGCGCACCAGCCAGCCCCAGGGCGCCCAGAGCGCGCCCAGCAGGGCGGCGATCAGGAAGATGAACACGTGCAGGCTCGGCAGCAGCCAGTGGTGCACGGCCACCAGGAAGCCGAAACCGCCGCTCCAGCCGTCGTACGCCGCCCGCCGTCCGGTCGGCGCCGAGCGGGCCAGCAGGATCCAGGGGACCAGAGCGACGTAGGCGAACCACCAGAGCGAGGGCGTCGGGAAAGCCAGCACCGGCAGGGCACCGGCGACGGCACACACGGCCGAGCGCCGCCAGGGGGAGGTGAGCCAGTGGTCGATCGTCCTCATGTGGACCCTCCCTACCCAGCACTTACGTCCAGTGTGCGCTTCGGGAGCGATCTAGGACAGGGCGCGTGGTTCCACGCGTGCGTTTAGGGAGTCGCAGCTCCCGTGGCCGCAAGGCTGCGCCATTTCTCCCGCACGATCACCTCGCGCAGCCGCCAGCCCTCCGTCGTCCGCAGCAGCGCGAAGTCGTAGCGGCCGCCGCAGACCAGGTCCGGTGCCGTGGGGGTGGTGTCGGTCGCGAAGCGCATCGGATTGAGGTAGTCGGCCTGCACCCGGGCGGTGTCTCCCGTGTCGTGGTCCAGGAGGCCGAAGCGGATCCGGCGGTTCACGATCAGGTGCTGGCGCATGGTGAACAGGGCCAGGTTCCCGGCGAGCCAGTCGGCGATCGCGACGGCGTCGCCCTCGATGCCGCCGGCCGAGCGGTAGTCGGCCCAGCCGTCCGCCGTGTACAGCCGTCGGTACGCCGTCCAGTCGCCGTCGTCCACCGCCACGGCGTACGCGGTGATCACCTCGTCGACGGCCAGTCGGTCGATCACGGTCGCCAGCTCCGCACGCTGCGTCATCGGCACAGTGTTGGGCATGACGGGTGAAGAGCCAAGGGGGTGTGCCGGGTTATTCGGTGGTGTTGACGCCGCGCACGGCCGAACCTGTTCCCATGAACGATCAGTCCGACGACGAATCCGTGGCGTCCGAGCCGAAGTTCCGCATCCGCGCCCGCCACACGGACTCCACGGTCACCGTCTACCAGGCCTACCGCCCGGAGATCGGCCGCCCGGCGGCCGCAGCCGGCCGCTTTCCGGCCACCTGGAAGCGGGACCGGATGACCTGGGTCATCAAGCCGCGTTCACAGACTCCAGGGACAGGTTGCTGCCCCCTGGTCTGCATCAACGCTGTTGGGTGAACCCGCCGAAGTCTGGATCATGGCCGCATGACGAAGTGGACGAAGAACGCACCTTCGGTCGAGCAGCCAGGTCCTGAGGCGGAGCTTTCCCCGTACCAGCAGGCGATGCGGCAAAGGCTCCTTGCGGCCCCGGTAGTGCCGGCGCCCGAGCCCTGGCAGCGCATCGCATACGCCCCGGTCGGCGGACTTCTCGGTATCGGCTTCGCCTCGCACCCTGGCACCGGCCAGGACTTGGTGATGGTCGTCTCGCACGACGGTCACGGTCTCTTCGACGCCGTCACGGGAGAGAAGATCGCGCGGGATCGTGACCCTGATCCCGAGGACGACAGCCGCGACGTGGATCCCGCTCTGTGGTGTCCTGGATTGGGACCGGTCGCCGGAAGCAGGGTGCGCATCGCCGGGCTTTTCGGAGGAGGACTGCACACCACGAGCGGAGACGGTTGGAAGCTGGAGGTCGTTGCTCCGTCCTGGCCGAACGAGCGTGTCTTGCTCTCCCGCGACGGCGGATTGCCGCACTCCGGTCCGTACGGGGAGCGCTGGTGGCACATCTTCCACTCCCACTACTCCGAGCTACGTGCCGCTGGCTTCTCGCCCTCCGGGCAGACCCTTGCCGTAGCGACGAGCAGCGATCTGTCTCTGTGGACACGCAGGACGGTCTGAACCCGGCCGAGCCCGACAAATGGATTATGAACGCGGCTTGACCTGGATCACCAAGGCGCGTTCACAGCCCCATCCGTGGTCGTAAGATCCTCCGCTGATGGTCGACACAGCTTGTGGGGGCGAACTTGGAGAGACCGGACGACCGCATCGCATCCGTTCTGCGCTTCGCTGCGGAACTCGTCGCCTGGGTGGCCAGTCCCTGGGCCTTGTCCAAGTACTCATGGCTGCTTGCCGTCTTGGCGGTGGTGGTACTGATCGGCCTCCCGACCGTCTTCTCCACTCCGGGAGACAAGGCGCAGGTGATCATCCCTGTTCCGGGTACGGTCACGATCCTGCTCGTGCTGCTTCAGCTCGCTGCTGCCGCGATCGCCGCATGGTTGGCGTGGCCCATCTATGCGGCAGTCCTCGTGTCTCTCCTCGTGGCCGCCACCCTCGTCACGGAACGTCAACGCTGGCAGTGGCTACTCTCCACGGACCGGCACACCGGCTGAGCTGGGAGAGGGCTGGCACCGGACGGCGTTCGCTCTCCGGGCAGGCCCGCTACTTCCCGGCCTCATCCTTCAGTGAAGTAGTTGTACGGCGCGACCGAGACTCCTTCGGAGACCGCGCGTTCGTCGTCCTCGCTGGCCCCCGGGTCGAGGTCGTGCGCCCACAACGAATGCATGGACCACACGGAGAAGCCGGCGTGGAAGTCGTGGCCGATGTCTGAGGGTGTGCTTGAGTGCCCCAGGGTGTGGAGGTCTGCGACGACATCATCCAGAAAGCGATGGGTCAGTTGACCCCGTCGTAGTGTGCTTCGGCATCGCCGCCTTCGCCGCTGTAGCCGATCTCCACGAGTTCGACCGTCTCGTTAGCCGTGTAGGTGATCACCAGTGTGGGTGAGGTGGTGCAGACGGCTCGCTGTCCGCCTGGGCCGTGATAAGGAGACCCGACGCGCTCCTCGACCTGGGAGCGTGGATCCCCGATCCTGACGAGGGCCACACCTTGTCCTGGAATGATCTCCACCTTGTCCTGGAATGATCTCCACGTTGACCATCCTGCCGGCCAGGACACCCACTCGGGAGTCTGCAGAGAAATCAGAGCGCTGCCGCTCCGTCCGGCAAAGGTCTGTGAGCACGGCTTGACCTGGGTCATCAAGCCGTGTCCACAGACTCCAGGGACATGTTGCGGTTGCACCGTGATGCCGGACCGCGCCAACGCCTCGAGAGGCTGCCTTCGTCATGGCGTTGCGCGCCGCGCGTATGGACCCCGGGGCTGCGCCCACTCCCGCAGCCGACATGACTGCAGATTGCCCCACGGATCAGACGCGGGTGCCCGCAAGCACGGCCGCCCCGGAGTGCTGTGTCAGCGAGGTGACCTGCGGGCCGGCGATGGGCCTACCGCCGTCGGGCCACATGCAGCAGCCGCGTCTGGAGGAGCCTGCCGGCCAGTGATAGGACTGGGGGACTTTGGTCGTAGAGCGATGGCTTGTTGATGCTGAGGAGGCGGGCATGTTCGATGAGGCCGGTGAGGACGGGCTTCTGCTCACCGCGATGATGCAACTCGGTGCGAAGGGCGGATCGATAGGAGCTGCCGCTGGAGGGGCCGCCACCGGAGTTCACGGATTGGGCAGAGCTGGGGCGCGGGGCGGTGCTCGTGGAGCCGCGCGAGGCTTCAAATGGACGAAGAAGGACGTCAGTACCACTGTTGTCGAGTTGTCCGGGGCAGTGATGGCAGTGTCTCAGCTGGTCCACAACACCCTGGCCGACGCGGGGAATCTGATAGGCGCTGAGGCCCGGGACGACGGGGGCATCGCCGTACGAGCGATGGTCGGCGTAGGGATGGGGGGCCTGAACCCCACGGTTGTGACGGCTGTTGTGGCCGCAGGTCCGGAAGGTGTCGCGGTGGTGGAACTCCGCGCCGCAGGTCGTGAAGGGCTCATCAAACGGCACCCTGCCGACAATGCTCTGGCGAAGATCACAAGTCACCTCAAAGCTGCCTCGCGGTAACGGCGGCCGCGCGGACCCAGCCCAGGAGGCGCCGCAACCTGTGCCCGGCACTCCACGCGGCGCAACGCATCCGGGCCGGCCCACCGCTGGTTGTCTGGCACTGTGAGCGTGGTGTTGACGGTGGTTTTGAAGCCTCGGTGGACCTCTGCCAGCGCGCCCCCGACAGGTGCGTGGAGGGTTGCCGACCCGGCTCGACTCAGGTCGCGGACCGCCCGGTGAATCTTGATCGTCTTGGGCTTGCGGCCGGTTCGTCGGCGCCGCCAGGATCGGCTGCATGATCAAGGGCGTGATGTTCGACTTCTCCGGGACCCTCTTCCGGATCGAATCGGCCGCGCAGTGGCTGCGCGCGGTGGCAACGAAGGCCGGTCTGGACGTGCCCGAGGGTGAACTCGACGCGTGCGTCAGCCGGCTGGAAGAGTTCGGGGCTCAGCCCGGAGGGGTTCCTCCGCGCACAGTGCCGCCCCATCTGGAGGCACTGTGGCGCGAGCGTGATCTGACCGCCGAACGACACCGGGCTGCCTTCACAGCCCTTGCCCGGGAAGCGAAGCTGCCTGCGGCTGACCTGGCCGAGGCCCTGTATGAACGTTCCCAAGTGTCCGGGGCATGGCTGCCTTATCCCGACACCGAGGAAACCCTCCGCGCCCTGCGCGGGCGAGGCATCCCGGTCGCTGTCGTCAGTAACATCGGCTGGGACATGCGCCGTGTCTTCCGCGACCACGGTGTCGATGACCTCGTGGACGCCTACTTCCTCTCCTTCGAGTGCGGGGTGAAGAAGCCCGATCCCCGGATCTTCCAGATGGCGTGCGACAAGCTCGGAGTGGCGCCCGGCGATGCACTGATGGTGGGAGACGAGCCTGTTGCGGACGTCGGCGCTGCCACGCTGGGGTGCCGGGTCCACCTAGTCGATCCCTCGCCCGTTGACCAGCGTCCCGGCGCGCTGGCCGAGGTGCTCCAGCTCCTCTGACGTGCCCGATCGGGGCGACTTTCGGCGCGATGTTGAGAGCCCGGTGACCGAACGCCGTGCAGTCCTCGGGCTCGATACCGCGCAAACGTACCCGCTTGCCAGTCCGGAACGAAGTCATCCCCTACCGAGCACGCCGCGAGATGCGATGCACAGTCCCTCCTGACCCGCGCCTGAACTGTGTCGTCATACCGGTGGAGCCAGATCAACTTGGTACGTCAGTGGGGCGGGCTCGGTCTCGCCGGGGATGCGGCGGCCCGGTACGCGGACGAGTGGATCGTGGGCATCGAGGACGTGACCCCGCTCGCCGCCGAGGTCCACGCTCTGGTGCGAGCGGGCGAACTGGAGCGAGCCGCCCGGCTGTTGCCGTCGGAGCGGCCGTACCCGGTGGCGGAGGAGACGCTCGCGCATCTGCTCGCCCAGCCGCCGGGACACGGCTCTCCTCAGGCCGCCTCGATGACCTCCCCGCGGATCGCCTCGGCCCACTCGACCACCAACAGCTCGTACTCTGCGCGCTCTTGGGACGACAGGATGCCGCCCGCGCGCAGCCAGAGTGCCCGGATCTGCTCGTTCAGCTCGGCGGCAGACCGCACGGAACCAGAGGTCGGGAATTCGGGGGACATGCGAACAGCCTAGGGGTAAGCACTGACAGTGCGCTACCGCCCGGCTACGCAGAACGTATGGGGTTGGTCACCGTGAACAGGGGCTGGGTGTACTTCCGGTGAGGGTCAGGCGGCCGTGGGGCCCTTGATCGTCCAGCCCGGGGCCTGGGGGTGTGCCGTCAGGTCCTCGTGGCGCACCTCGTCGCCGCAGGCCTGGCAGGTGACGAGCGGAACCAGTTCGTTCCCGCAGCGGTGCTCCACGACCATGGGCAGGCCGACGCCCTTGCGCAGATGGCGGTCGCCCCATTCCTTGAGGGTCATCAGGACCGGCTCCAGCTCCAGACCGGCCGGTGTGGCCCGGTACTCGAAGCGCTGCGGGCGCTCGCTGTAGACGCGCTTGGTGAGGATCCCGGCGTCCACGAGCCGGCGCAGCCGGGTGGCCAGGACGTCGCGCGGGGCGCCGATGTTGCGCACGAGCTGGTCGAAGCGGCCGTTGCCCAGGCAGACCTCCCGCAGGACGAGCAGGGAGTACTTCTCGCCGACCAGTGCGAGGGCGTCGGCGATCGAGCAGGGGCGCGGGTCTTGCGCGGACTTCCTTGCGGCCATGGTGGCCAGTCTAAAGGAGGGTTTGATTTTCCAATGCACGGCGTTATCGTGAGTTTGGATTTCCTACTCACTAGTAGCTGCCGTGGCCCCGCCGCGGACAGCCAGGCGGCCAAGGAGGCCCGCGCCATGCGCGACGCAGTGATCGTCGAAGCGGTACGCACCCCCATCGGCAAGGGCAAGCCGAACGGCTCCCTCGCCCACGTCCACCCCGTGCAGCTCCTCGCCCACACCCTGCGCACCCTGGTCGAACGCACCGGCCTCGACCCCGCGCTCATCGACGACGTCATCGGCGGCACCGTCGACCAGGTCGGCGAGCAGGCCATGAACACCACCCGGTACGCCGTCCTCGCGGCCGGGTTTCCCGAGTCGGTCCCGGCCACCACCGTGGACCGCCAGTGCGGCTCCTCCCAGCAGGCCGTGCACTTCGCCGCACAGGGCGTCATCTCCGGCGCCTACGACCTCGTGGTCGCCTGCGGGGTGGAGTCGATGAGCCGGGTGCCGATGTGGTCCAACGTGCCCGCGGGGAAGGACCCGTTCGGCCCGGGCGTCGCCGAGCGCTACCCGGAGGGACTGGTCCCGCAGGGCATCAGTGCCGAGCTGATCGCCGCCAAGTGGTCCCTCACGCGCGCGCGGATGGACGAGTTCGCGGTCTCCTCGCACCACAAGGCGGCCCGCGCGTGGGAGAACGGTCTCTTCGACGCCGAGACCGCCCCGCTGGACGGTGTCACCGGCGACGAGTGCGTACGCCCCGGCAGCACCCCCGAGATCCTCGCCGGCCTCAAGCCCGCCTACCACGACCCCGGCTTCGCCGAACGCTTCCCGCAGATCGAGTGGAACGTCACCGCCGGCAACGCGAGCCCGGTCAACGACGGCGCCTCCGCCGTGCTGATCACCTCCAGCGAGACCGCGGCCCGCCTTGGCCTGCGCCCCCTCGCGCGCCTGCACAGCTTCGCCGTCACCGGCTCCGACCCGCTGCTGATGCTCACCGGTGTCGTGCCGGCCACCGAGAAGGTGCTGCGCAGGGCGGGGCTGGGCATCGACGACATCGACCTCTTCGAGGTCAACGAGGCCTTCTCCAGCGTGGTGCTGGCCTGGCAGCAGGAGACCGGCGCCGACCTGGCCCGGGTCAATGTGCACGGCGGCGCGATCGCCCTCGGCCACCCGCTCGGCGCGAGCGGCACCCGGCTGACCACCACCCTGGTCCACGCGATGCGCAGTCGCGGCGCTCGCTTCGGCCTGCAGACCATGTGCGAGGCGGGCGGACTCGCCAACGCGATGATCCTGGAGGGGGTCTGACCCCTACCGGCCGCGCAGGTGGTGGCGTCCCCGCCAGGCCACCACCGTGCCTAGCAGCGCCGGTACGGCGATGCAGGCCATCGCGATCAGGAAGGCGGGGGACGTCGGCGCGGAGGCGCGGGCGCCGGCGACCGCGTAGGCGGCGGTGTTCGGGATCGACCCGACGGCCGTGGCCAGCAGAAACGGCCACCAGCCCATGCGGGAGACGGCCGCGCAGTAGTTGGCCGCCCAGAACGGCACCCCCGGGAACAGCCGTGCCGCCAGCATCGAGCGGAACCCGTGCCGGCTCAGCTGTCCGTCGGCCGCCTTCAGCCAGCGGCCGCGCAGCAGCGGGCGCAGCGCGTCCTGCCCGAGGGCCCGGCCCAGCCCGAAGGCCACGCCCGCCCCGAGTACCGTGCCCGCCAGCGCCGTGGCCAGCCCCAGCTGGGAGCCGAACAGCGCGCCGGCCGCCAGGTTGAGCAACGGCCGCGGCACGAACGCCACGGTGCACAGCCCGTACGCCGCGCCGAACACCACGGCCGCCGCGGCCCCGCCGAGCTGCGGCGGCCACCCGTGCGTCAGCAGCCGCTGCGGCTCGAAGACCAGGACCCCGGCCCCGGCGGCCGCCAGGAGGGCCAGCAGCAGCGACAGCCGGGCGTACGGGGACAGCACAGCGCGCCTGCAGCGCGCGGCGAACCCCGTGCGCCGCAACGGCGACACGGGTACGGCGAAGTCCGTGGCGGCGGCCCGGGGAGGGGCCGTGACGGTGCCCCCAGAGCGGGTGGTGGCATCGAGCATCCGGTGACATTAACCGAAGAGCGTGTGTGATCGCCGTCAGGGGGTGTCCGGGCAACGGGGTCCGGGCGCCTCGGTGCCCGGACCCGGGTTCTCACGCGGCCAGGGCGTGAGAGGGGTGGAGCACCACCTTGGTGTAGCCCTCGACGCGCTTGTCGAACTTCTCGTACGCCAAAGGCGCCTGGTCCAGCGGCAGTTCGTGGGAGACCACGAAGCTGGGCTTGGCTCGCCCGGCGATGATCAGGTCGCGCAGCTGGCGGTTGTACCGCTTGACGTTGCACTGGCCGGTGCCCATCTGCTGGCCCTTCTCGAACATCTTGCCGATGGAGACCAGCAGTTGGCCGTGCTTGGCGTGATCGTCGGGACCGCCCGGGTCGGACGGCACGTACAGACCCGGCACGCCGAGCATGCCGGTGGGCCGGACCGTCTCGACCAGCTCGTTGAGGACGATCGCGGGTTCCTCATGGCTGGCGTCGTGCGCCTGCGCCTGGTAGCCGACGGCGTCCACGCCCTTGTCGGTTCCTTCTCCGTTCGTCTGTTCCTTGATCTGTCCGGCCGGGTCACCCTTGGTGAAGTCGATGGGAATGGCGCCGATCTCCTCGGCCTTGGCGAGCCGTTCGGGCACCCGGTCCACCGAGAACACCTTCGAGGCACCGCGCAGCAGCGCAGAGTACGCGGCCATCAGCCCCACCGGCCCGGCACCGTAGACGGCCACGCTCTCGCCCGGGGACACCTGGGCGAGTTCGCACCCGTGGTAGCCGGTCGGGAAGATGTCGGCGAGCAGTACGAAGTCGGTCTCGAACTCCTCGCCCGCGGGCAGCTTCAGGCAGTTGAAGTCGGCGAACGGCACCCGCAGCAGCTCGGCCTGGCCGCCCTTGTAGGGACCCATCGCCACATAGCCGTAGGCCCCGCCGGCGAATCCGGGGTTGACCGTCAGGCAGAAGCCGGTCTTCCCGGCGAGACAGTTCTTGCAGAACCCGCAGGCGACGTTGAAGGGCATCACGACGCGGTCGCCCACGGACAGGGAGGTCACGCCGTCGCCGACCTCCTCGATGATGCCGAGGTTCTCGTGACCGAAGACGATGCCCGCCTCGGCCGCCGTGCGGCCCTCGTACATGTGCAGGTCCGAGCCGCATATGGCGGACGATGTGACCCGTACGAGCACATCGTTGGGGTGCTGGATCCGGGGATCCTGGACATCCTCCACCTTCACGCTGAAGGGCTCTTCGTAGACGACGGCTTTCATCTGTGTCACCTCCGCGTCGAACGCCGGACGCCGACGGCGAGGAGGGACCGCTGCCGGAGGGACGCACGCGAAGGCGCGGGCCCTCGGACCGCCGTGGCCCAGTGCGCCCGCTTCACCGCCGGTACCTCCAGGTAACGCCCGTACGAAACGGGGCGCAACCCCCGTACCGTTCGTCCCACGGCCGTCCCCGGCGCGCCCGCCGCAGGTGCCGCGCGGCGCCCTCGCCGGCACCGTGCCGCCCGCGGGAAAACCATTCGACGCCGGACATGCCGTCGGCGATGATCGTCGACATGTTCCGGTACGCCTTCCTCCTCGCAGCATCCGCCGTCGCGGATGCGCCGAAGGCTGCCGTCCCGCACATCGTGGCCGCTGTCGACGGCGCCCGAAGCTGACCCTCTCCGGAACGTCCGGCGGACCCCGCAGGGGGAGGGTCGGCCGGTCCCCGGGGTCCCGCATTTCTCCTTACGGCTGAGAGGCTTCGAGGTACAGCCATGTCCAAAACGGCCTACGTGCGCACCAAGCCGCACCTGAACATCGGCACCATGGGTCACGTCGACCACGGCAAGACCACCCTGACCGCCGCCATCACCAAGGTCCTCGCCGAGCGCGGCGACGGCAGCGGCGACGGCAGTGGCAGCACCACCCGGTACGTTCCGTTCGACCGCATCGACCGGGCCCCGGAGGAGGCCGCGCGCGGCATCACCATCAACATCGCGCACGTCGAGTACGAGACCGACACCCGGCACTACGCCCACGTGGACATGCCCGGCCACGCCGACTACATCAAGAACATGGTCACCGGTGCCGCGCAGCTCGACGGGGCGATCCTCGTCGTCTCCGCGCTCGACGGGATCATGCCGCAGACCGCCGAGCACGTGCTGCTCGCCCGGCAGGTGGGCGTCGACCACGTCGTCGTCGCGCTGAACAAGGCGGACGGCGCCGACGACGAGGAGCTGATCGACCTGGTCGAGCTGGAGGTGCGCGACCTGCTCACCGCCCAGGGCTACCCGGGAGACACCGTGCCGGTCGTACGGGTCTCCGGACTCAGGGCGCTGGAGGGCGACCCGCGCTGGACCGCGTCGATCGAGGCGCTGCTCGACGCGGTGGACACCTACGTGCCCATGCCCGAGCGCTATGTGGACGCGCCGTTCCTGCTCCCGGTGGAGAACGTGCTCACGATCACCGGCCGGGGCACGGTCGTCACGGGCGCGGTGGAACGGGGGACGCTGCGCGTGGGGGACCGGGTGTCCGTGCTCGGTGCCGGCGTCGAGACCGTCGTCACCGGTCTGGAGACCTTCGGCAAGCCGATGGCGGAGGCCCAGGCCGGGGACAACGTGGCGGTGCTGCTGCGGGGCGTGCCCCGGGACGCCGTCCGGCGCGGCCATGTCGTGGCGGCACCGGGGAGCGTGGTGCCGGCCCGGCGGTTCTCGGCGCGGGTGTATCTGCTGCCGGGGCGTGAGGGCGGCCGCAGGACGCCGGTCGCCAGCGGGTACCGGCCGCAGTTCTACATCCGTACGGCGGATGTCGTCGGGGACGTCGACCTCGGTACGGCGGGCGCGGCCCGGCCCGGCGAGACGGTGGAGATGACCGTCGAGCTGGGGCGGGAGGTTCCCCTGGAGCCCGGTCTCGGGTTCGCCGTCCGCGAGGGCGGCAGGACCGTCGGAGCGGGAACCGTGACCGCCGTCCACCATGCGTGAGTAACTGTCCACAATGGATGAGTGAACGAATCGATACCCGTGACCCGCACCACCGACCACGGCACCGCCAAGCTCATGCCCGATGTCGACCGGGCACGGGCCTGGCTGCTCACGGTCGACGGGGCGCCGCAGTCGTACGTCGACCTCGATGAACCGGAGCACCTGGAGTTCGAGTACGCACGGCGGCTCGGGTATGTGCTGGACGTCGTGGCCGAGGCCGGGCGGGCGCTGGACGCGGTGCACCTCGGCGGAGGGGCGCTGACGCTGCCGCGCTATGTGGCGGCCACCCGGCCCGGCTCACGGCAGGACGTCGTCGAGGCCGACGCGGGGCTGCTGGACCTGGTCGTCGAGCACCTGCCGCTGCCGGCGGGCTCGGGCATCGCACTGCACGCAGCCGATGCCCGGGCCTGGCTGGAGGCCGCTCCGGACGATCACGCCGATGTGCTGATCGCGGACGTCTTCGGCGGGTCCCGGGTGCCGGCGCATCTGACGACGCTCGCCTACGCCCGCGAGGCCGAGCGGGTGCTGCGGCCCGACGGCGTGTATCTCGCCAACCTCGCCGACCAGGCGCCGTTCACCTTCCTGCGCTCCCAACTGGCCACGTTCGCCGAGCTGTTCGCGCAGCTGGCGCTGATCGCCGAGCCGGGTGTGCTGCGCGGGCGCCGGTTCGGCAACGCGGTGCTCGTCGCCTCGCACCGGCCCCTGGACATCGCCGTCCTGGCCCGCCGTGCCGCCGCCGACGCCTTCCCGGCACGGGTCGAACACGGGGCAGCGGTACAGGAGTTCACCGGTGGCGCGCGGCCGGTCGGGGACGCGGACGCCGTGCCGTCACCCGAGCCCCCCGACGGGGCGTTCGGCATCGGCTGACGCGGGCCGGGAGCCGGCGACCGGCTGGGTGCGCCGGGTCAGGGAGCGCACGTCCGGCACCAGCAGCACCAGGGCGGTGACCAGGACGACCAGGGCGGCGCAGCCCCACAGCGCGGCCGTGCGGCCGAAGGCGGTCTCGGCCGGGCCCGCCAGCGCCGTGGCGAGGGGCAGCAGGGACACCGAGCCGAACCAGTCGTAGGCCGAGACCCGGGAGAGCTTGTCCTCGGGGATCTCCTGGTGCAGCGCGGTCATCCAGGAGACGCCGAACACCTCCACCGTCGTGCCGGCCGCGAACATCACCCCGTACAGGACGCCCGCCGGCACCGGCACGGCCAGCGCGGCCGAGGGCAGGGCCAGCGGGAAGACGCAGAGCGTGCCGGCCAGGAGCAGCCGGCGGGGCTTCCAGCGGGTCATCAGCAGGGCACCGGCCACCGTGCCCGCGCCGAACGACGCGAGCGCGAGGCCCCAGGGGCCGGCGCCGCCCAGGCTGTCGCGGGCGACGAGCGGGCCGTAGACCGAATCGGCCGCGCCCACCACCGCGTTGGCGATGGAGAACTGTACGACGATCCCCCACAGCCAGGGCCGGCCGATGAACTCCCGCCAGCCCTCGCGGAGATCGGCCAGCATGCCATCGCCCGGCGCGCGCGGCGGGATGTGGCCGACGTCGAGGAAGGAGCGCAGGGTGCCGGCGAGGGCGAAGGCCGCCGCGTCGATCGCGAGCACCCAGCCGGGGCCGACGACCGCGACCAGCGCGCCGCCGAGCGCGGCCCCGCCGAGGGCCGCTCCCTGCGTGGCCATGCGGAAGACCGCGAACGCCCGGCCCGCCTGCTCACCCTGGACGCAGGACATCAGCATGCCCTCCGCGGCCGGGCCGAAGAACGCCTGCCCGGTGCCGCCCAGCGCGGTGAGCAGCATCATCTGCCACAGCCGGGGCTCGCCGGCCAGCACGAGCGCGGCGAAGGCGCCCTGGGACAGGCAGTTGAGGGCGTTGGCGGCGACCATCACCCGGTGCCGGGGCAGCCGGTCCGCGAGGGCGCCTCCGATGAGCAGGAACACCACCAGCGGCAGGGTGCGCGCGGCGGCCACCAGGCCCACGTCCCCGCCGTCGCCGCCCGCGTCCAGCACCGCGAACGCGGCGGCGATGAGCGAGCCGTTCGCGCCGAGGCCGGTCACGACGGCGGCCGCGGTCAGCAGCGAGTAGTTGCGGCCCGCCCAGGCGGGTCCGCGGGGGCGGTCGGGGAGTGCGGCTTGCTTCACCGGGCGACTATGGCGTGCGGGTACCACGCTTGCAAACGATTTCCGGCGTCGCACGCCGAACCCTCAACTCGCCAAGCGGAGAGGGTACTTGGCGGGTCCGGCCCGCCACGCGGCGGGCCGGACCACCCGGCGGGTTCAGGAGTCGCCCGTGGGCGTTCCGTGCAGCCGGACCGTGCTCAGGACCTTCAGGACGGTCGCCTTGGGGATCTCGTCCTTCACGCCCGCGGCCCCGTAGAAGTCGAACGACACGTAGTCGTGTGCCGAGTTCTGGAAGCCGAAGGTGAGCGCCTTGCCGTCGGTGACACACTTGCCCTTCTTCGGCGTGTGGGTCGACCAGGCCCACGCGTAACTGCCCTGGACGCCCGACGTGGTCTTGAAGGGCGTGGCCTTCTTGTCCCAGGAGATGCTCTTCTTGTCGGGCTGGGTGTAGCCGCCGTAGACCCACCAGGCCGGCGTGTTGATGGCGATCTGGTCGGTGTTCTTGGCGCCGCTGGCGCCCTTGGCGCCCGTGACGCCCAGCGGGGTGTCCTCGGTGCGGCCGTCGTGGTCGTCGTCGGAGGTGCACCACGAGGACTTGTACTCGGCGAGGCCCGACATGGTGATGCCCTTGTCCGGCTCGCTCTTCGGGAAGTCGAAGCCGACCGCGACGCCCGGCGACTGCACCTCCCAGTCGGCCGGCACGTCGTAGGCGACGCCCCACTTGGCGTTCACCACGACCTTCCAGCCGGCGATGGTCGGCTTCTCGGTGTTGGTGCCGCGCGGATCGTCGGTCACCGACGGGGAGGGCGACGGCTGCGCCGACGGCGACTGGCTCTGCCCGCCGCCCTTGCCGGCCGTGTCGTCCTTGCCGCCGCCCTTGCCGAGGACCAGGTATCCGGTCACGCCGGCGGCGACCACGACGGCCGACGCCGCGATGATCGCGACGAGTTTCGTACGGCCGCCACCGCCCTGCGGAGGCGTGGGAACGGGCACGGTGGGCGGCTGCGACTGCCCCCACTGCGGCTGCTGGCCGTACTGGCCGCCCTGCGGATACTGCTGGTACCCGGGCTGCTGGTACGGATTCGGCTGCTGGTAACCCGGCTGCTGGTACGGGTTCTGCTGCGGGTTCGGCGCGCCCCCTGGCGGCTGCTGATCTGGCCACATGGCCAGTAACCCTAGTGCCGCCATGGACACGATCCGGTCACCGGCCCTCGTCAGGGTCGTAGCGAAGTGCGGCCGGGTGCGGATCCGAGCTGGCCAGTTTCTGCTACTCGTGAGTAACATGACGTCCATGAGCGCAGACCAGATGTCGATCGGCGAGATGCTCGCCGCCACCGTGCCCATGGCCCGGACGCTGAACCTGGAGTTCCTGGAGACGAGCCAGGACCGGGCCGTGGTGTCCCTGCCCGACCAGGGCGACTACCACAACCACGTGGGCGGGCCGCACGCCGGTGCGATGTTCACCCTCGGCGAGTCGGCCAGCGGAGCCATCGTGCTCGCCGCCTTCGCGGACCAGCTCTCGCGGGCGGTGCCGCTCGCGGTCCGTGCCGAGATCGCCTACAAGAAGCTGGCCATGGGTGCCGTCACCGCGACCGCGACCCTGGGCCGCCCGGCCGCCGAGGTCGTCGCCGAACTGGACGCGGGCCGGCGGCCCGAGTTCCCCGTGGCGATCGAGATCCGCCGCGCGGACGGCGCCGTCACCGGCGAGATGGCCGTCGTGTGGACCCTGCGCCCCAACGACCAGGGCTGACAGGGGATTACGGGCTCACGCGGGATCGCCCGGCATCGGCAGGAGGGGCCCGCACCGGGCCCCTCCTGCCGTGGGTGAGGTGCCTCAGGCGGCCGTGCACTCCTCTTCGCCGTCGCTCGCCCCGCCCGCCAGGCCGGCCACGAACTCCTTGAGCCAGCGGGAGAATTCGGGCCCCAGGTCCGGGCGGTCGCAGGCGAGACGGACCACCGTGCGCAGATAGTCGGCCTTGTCGCCGGTGTCGTAGCGCAGACCGTCGAAGACGACCCCGTGCACCGTGCCGCCCGCCGCGAGGTCCTGCAGGGCGTCGGTCAGCTGGATTTCGCCGCCGCGCCCCGGCGGTGTGTGCTCGAGCACGTCGAACACGGCCGGGTCCAGGACATAGCGGCCGATGACCGCGTACCGGCTCGGCGCGGCCCCGGGCGCCGGCTTCTCCACCAGTGCGGTCACCCGTACGACACCGTCCTCGCCCGTCGGCTCCACCGCCGCACAGCCGTAGAGGTGGATCTGCTCCGGGTCCACCTCCATCAGCGCGACGACACTGCCCTCGCGGCGCTCGCGGACCTCGAGCATGCGGCTCAGCAGGGTCTCGCGCGGATCGATCAGATCGTCGCCGAGCAGCACCGCGAAGGGCTGGTCGCCCACGTGGTGCCGGGCACACAGCACGGCGTGGCCGAGGCCGAGCGGGTCGCCCTGGCGGATGTGGTGGATGTCGGCGAGCCGCGCGGGATCGCGTACGGCGTCCAGGCGCATGGTGTCGCCCTTGGCGGCCAGCGCCTGTTCCAGCTCGAAGGCGCTGTCGAAGTGGTCCTCGATGGCCCGCTTGTGCCGGCCGGTGACCATCAGGATGTCGTCGAGCCCGGCGGCCGCGGCCTCCTCGACCACGTACTGGATGGCCGGCTTGTCGACGACCGGCAGCATCTCCTTCGGCGTGGCCTTGGTCGCGGGCAGGAACCGGGTGCCGAGTCCGGCGGCCGGTACGACGGCCTTGCGGACGGCGCGGGGTGAGCCGGGGGTCGCTGTGGAGTGGGGGGCGATCATGCGGCCCATGCTGGGGCACGTGGATGAGAGTGCGCCCGGAGAAACATGGGAACCGGCTGTGGACGCCTGAGAACCGGCCGCGGATGCGATACCGGCGGTAACTCCTATGCAATTCGCCGACTTTGAGGTCGAGTCATTCGAGCTTCTTGTTTCCTGTGAGGCGCGTGTGCGAAGGTGAACCTCCCCGCGGGAGGGCAAAGGCAGGCGTCGGACGCCGAGGCCGGCTCTAGAGGTGCGCACCGATCAGGCACTGTTTTCACTGCTTTCCGACAGAGCGGCATTTCGTATGCGGTTCTGCGGCTGGAAAGGAAATGGTTCCGTGCAGCCCCCTTACCCCCCACGCCCGCCGTACCCACCCCTGCCCGGTCCGGGCGGGGAGTCCGACCGTGATCTCGTCGCCCGGCTGACCGGCCCGGACGACGCCCGCCGGCACGCCGTCGCCCTGCTGCTCGCCCGGCACTGGCGCGCCGCCCGCGACTACGCCGTCGTCTGCCTGGCCTCCTTCGGACCGGCCGCCCCGCTCGTCGCCACCGCCGCCTTCCACGAGGTCCTCGGCCGCATGGCGGGCGGCGCGGTCGGCGGCGCGCTGCGCCCGCAGCTGCTGGTCGCCGTCCGTGACACCGTCCGCGCCTGGGCGGCGGACGACGGAACCTGCGCGAGCCTGCCGGAATTGCGCAAACCCACCGGAGGCCGCGGACTGCGCACCGCGAAGCCCGGAACGCCGGAAAGACGACAACTCGCCGAACGCGCATTCCGGGCCCTTCCCGGCGCCTCGCAATGCCTTCTGTGGCACACCGAGGTGGAAGCAGAGCCGATAAACATACCAGCCGGTCTGCTGGGGATCGGCCCGGCCGTTGCGACGGCCGCCCTGGACCAGGCGCGCGAGCAATTCCGCGCGGGTTGCGTACGCGCCCACCGTGAACTCGCGCCGACGAAGGAATGCCGCTTCTACAACCGGCTCCTCGACGTCCCCATGCGCCGTGGCGGAGCCCTGCTGCCTGATGTGCGGCAGCACCTGACGGCCTGTCCGTACTGCCGGGACGCGGCCGACACCATCGGGCGGTTCGAGGGCGGGCTGGACCTCATGCTGGCCGAGACCGTGCTCGGCTGGGGCGCCCGTCGCTATCTCGACTCGCGCCCAGGGCGCGGCCCCGCCGAGGACTGGCCGCCGGCACCGGACCCGGCGCGGACGGGGGCCGGCGGCCGGCACCGCACCGGGCCGGACGGCCGCCGCCGTACGGCCCTGCTGGTCGGCGTCGGGCTGGCCTCGCTCGCGCTGCTCGCCACCGTTCTCGTGGCCAGGAGCTGGTCCGATGACAACGGTGTCCCCGTACCCGGCGCCACGTGGGGCGCCCCGGCCGGCCGCACCACCCACACCACCCACCCGGGCCGCACCGGCGCGGGGCCCGGCACCGGGCCGTCGGCGGGCTCCGGCGGCCCGGATGGTCCGGTCGGTCCGGCCGGTCCGGCCGCCTCGGCCGCCTCGGTCGGCTCGGTGGGCTTGGGCGCCTCGGTCAGCTCGGTCGGCGAGCCCGTCGAGGTCGCCCGTGGGAGCCTGCGCGGCCTCGGCTCCGGGCGCTGCCTGGATGTACGCGAGGGGAGGGTGGAGGCGGGCGCCGGGATCGGGCTCGCGCCCTACGTCGTGCCGTCCGCCGGATGTGTCGTGCACGCCGGAGAGGTGGCCTACGACATCACCGTGCGCGGCGAGATCCTGCTCCGTCGGCACGCGGGCCCCGCGCTCGCTACCGGCGCCGGCCCGTCGGACACCGTCGTGGGGCCGGCACGACGGGACGGCTCGCCGGGACAGCTCTGGGTACTGGAGCCGGGTGCGGGCGGCCCGGGGCCGGCCGATGTGCCGCCGGGTGCGCCAGGAGGGCCGGACACGATGGGTGTGCCGGGCGCGTCCGACGAGGCCGGACCTCCGCGGTCGCCGGACGAGTTCGGCGGCGTGCGGCCCGGGCGGCCGGAGGGCGACGACGGCAGGGGTGGCACGGGAGGGCCGGCGGGGCCCGGGGTGCCCGGCATGCGAGGGCAGTTGGGGGAGCCCGGACAGTCGCAGCGGGCGGGACGCCCGGATCGGTCGGGGGACGGGGACGAGACCCGGATCGCCCAGGTCCGCGCCGGCCGTGACCAGGGCCGTACCGGGTCCGGATCCGCGTTTGCGGGTGGCGTGACGCACGCAGTGAGCGGCGTGTTCCCGCCGAACACCGGCGCGGCCGCCTCGGCTGCCTCGGCACCGGCGGTGGCGGCACTGCTCGGCTGACGCCCGTGGCGGTCCTGGAGCGGCCTTCTGGGCTGCTCCGGGCTGCCGGGGAGCTGGTTGACCGTGTTCGAGCCACGGGCAGGACGTCATGCGGAATTTACAGACTTCGCGTGGATGTCCCGGCGCGTTGCGTGCGGGTGAGTGCGCGGTGAAGCGGGCGGACGCTTTGCCGGGGTTGGGATGGTGTGGCGCGCGGGCCCGGGCGGTGCCGGGTCCGCGTCCGTGACGGAATTCGCCGCGTATCTGGGTCCTTGCGGGGAATTCGATCGCATGGCCGAATCGGCGTCACCGGCCATGAAAAGGGCGCGACGTTATTGACCCGTGAGTAACACCTCGCTAGGTTCCGGTGCCCTCGCACCAGAGAGTTCCGCCGCACACCCCCCACCGTGCAGTCTCGCCGATCGTGCCGGAGCATCATGACCTCCCCTGTGCGCGCCCACGACCTGATTCTGTGTCTCACCCCGTTCGGAGAGCCCGACGCCCGTCTCGCCGCTGCCGCCTGCGCCGCGGGCGGGCTCGGCATCCTCGACCTCGGCAGCGGCGACCGGCGCTCCCGGGAGGAGCTGTCCCGGCTCGGACGGGCCGCGCCGGGCCCCTTCGGGATACGGGTGACCGGACGCTGCGCCCTGAGCCCGGCCGACGTCGCAGGCGCCCCCGACACCGTGGTCCTCACCCCGGATGCGACCTGGAAGGTCACCAAACTCCCGCCCGAATACCGGGTGTTGATGGAGGTCACCGATCTCGGGCAGGCCCGGGCGGCCGTCCGCGCCGGTGCCCGGGGCCTGATCGCCCGGGGTGGGGAGAGCGGCGGCCGGGTCGGCGAGCTGAGCACCTTCGTATTGCTGCAACAGCTGCTGTCCGACGGGGAGTTGAGCGGGGTCCCGGTCTGGGCCTGCGGCGGCATCGGACCGCGTACGGGGGCGGCCGCCGTGGCCGGCGGGGCGGCCGGGGTCGTCCTCGACAGCCAACTCGGCCTGCTGCCCGAGTCGGGACTGCCCGAGTCGGTCCGTGCGGCACTGCGGTCCCTCGACGGCTCGGAGACCGTGGTGCTGGGCGGCCACCGGGTCCTGCGCCGCCGTGGCCCCGAGTCCCCCCAACCGCCCGCCGACGACCCCGGGACGGTCGCGTCCCTGCTCGGCGCGGGCACTCCGCACGCCCAACTGCTCCCCGTGGGCCAGGACGGCTTCCTCGCCGCCCGGTTCGCCGAACGGTGGGGGGATGTACGGGGGGTGGTACGGGAGATGTCGGCGGCGATCCAGTACGTCACACACACGGGCCCGATGACGACACCTGGGACGCCCGAACCCACTGCGGCGGCCGACGGCGGCGCGCGTACGGTCCCGGCGGTGTCCCGGGACGCGGCGGATGCCGGCCCGGCGGTGTCCCGGGATGTGGCGGATGCCGGTCCCGTGGTGGCCCGCGGAGCGGGCCGTCCCGGTCCGGCCGATGCCCTTCGGGCCGGGTCGGGCATGTGCCGGGTGCTCGGGACGCGGCTTCCGGTCGCTCAGGGGCCGATGACCCGGGTCAGTGACCAGGCCGGTTTCGCCGCCGCCGTCGCTGAGGGCGGGGCGCTGCCGTTCCTGGCGCTGGCACTGGCGGACGGTGAGCGGACGCGGGCGATGCTGACCGAGGCGCGGGGCGTGCTGGACGGGAGGCCCTGGGGCGTGGGCGTCCTCGGCTTCGCGCCGGAGGAGATCAGGAACGCCCAGCTCGACGCCGTACGGGAGCTGCGGCCCACGCATGCGGTCATCGCGGGCGGGCGGCCCGCCCAGGCCGAGACGCTGGAGCGGGCCGGTATCCGGACCTTTCTGCACGTGCCCTCGCCGGGGCTGCTGCGGCAGTTCCTCGAGGCGGGGGCGCGCAGGTTCGTGTTCGAGGGGTCCGAGTGCGGCGGGCATGTGGGGCCCCGGGCGTCCTTCCCGCTGTGGGAGGCTCAACTCGCTGTGATCGAGGACTACTTCGCGGCAGCCGGGGACGAGGCGATCCGGCAGCTGGAGGTCTTCTTCGCGGGCGGGATCCATGATGAGCGGTCGGCGGCGATGGTCGCCGCCCTGGCCGCGCAGCTCACCGCCCGGGGCGCCGCCGTAGGGCTCCTCATGGGCACCGCCTACCTGTTCACGACGGAGGCCGTCGCGCACGGTGCCATCCGGCCTCTCTTCCAGCGGCAGGTCCTCACCGCCACCGCGACCGCGCTGCTCGAGACCGCGCCCGGCCACGCGACCCGCTGTGTGCCGAGCCCGTTCACCGGCGACTACCGGGACCGGGAGGCGGCCCTGCGGGCGGGCGGGCTGACCGACCGCGAGGTCTGGGAAGGGCTGGAACGACTCAACGTCGGGCGACTGCGCATCGCCAGCAAGGGCGTCGAACGCGACGCCGACGGCGCGCTGGCGGCCGTAGGCGAGGAACGGCAGCTCACCGACGGGATGTTCATGGCGGGCCAGGTCGCGGTGCTGCGCGCCACGACCACCACCGTGGCGGACCTGCACCGCGCGGTGACCGACGGCGCCGCCGACTTCCTGACCCGCCGGGCCGCGCGCCCGGCCCCGCCGGCCACGGACGAACCGCCGGCTCCCGCACCGCTCGACATCGCGATCGTCGGCATGGCCTGCATGTTCCCCGAGGCCCCCGACCTCGCCGCCTTCTGGGCCAATGTCGTCACCGGGCGCGACGCCGTCACCGAGGTGCCGCCCGAGCGCTGGGACCCGGCCGTGCACCACAGCGCCGGCCGCACCGCGTCCAAGTGGGGCGGCTTCCTGCCCCGCATCCCCTTCGACCCGCTGCGCTACGGCATCCCGCCCGCCTCCCTCGGCAGCATCGAACCCGTCCAGCTGCTCTCCCTGGAGGCCGCCCGCCGGGCGCTGGAGGACGCCGGATACGGCGAGCGGGGGCGGGCGTTCGACCGCGCGCGGACCTCCGTCGTCTTCGGCGCCGAGGCGGGCAGCGACCTGTCCAACGCGGCCACCCTGCGCGCCGTTCTGCCCGCGTACTACGGCCGGGTCCCGGAGGGGATCGAGGAGCAGCTGCCCCGGCTGACCGAGGACTCCTTCCCCGGCATGCTGGCCAACGTCATCTCCGGCCGGATCGCCAACCGGCTGGACCTCGGCGGCGCCAATTTCACCGTCGACGCCGCCTGCGCGTCCTCGCTCGCCGCCCTCGACGTGGCCTGCAAGGAACTCGTCTCCGGCACCAGCGACCTGGTGCTGTGCGGCGGCGCCGACCTGCACAACGGCATCAACGACTACGTCCTGTTCTCCGCCGTCCACGCACTCTCCCCGACCGGCCGTTCCCGCGCCTTCGACTCCAGCGCCGACGGCATCGCCCTCGGCGAGGGCGTGGCCTGCCTGGTCCTCAAACGGCTCACGGACGCCGAACGCGACGGCGACCGGATCTACGGCGTGGTCAAGGGCCTCGGCTCCGCCAGCGACGGCCGCTCCCTCGGCCTGACCGCACCCCGCCCCGAGGGCCAGCGGGCCGCCCTGGAGCGGGCGTACCGCAACGCCGCGGTCTCACCGGCGGACGTCGGCCTCGTCGAGGCGCACGGCACCGGGACCGTTGTCGGCGACCGCACCGAACTCACCGTACTGAGCGAGGTGTTCACCGAGGCTGGTGCCAGCGCCGGCAGCTGCGCGCTCGGCTCGGTCAAGTCGCAGATCGGGCACACCAAATGCGCCGCCGGGCTTGCCGGTCTGATCAAGACCACTCTCGCCCTGTACACCGCCGTCACCCCGCCCACCCTGCACCTCGAGCGGCCCAACCCGGCCTGGACGCAGGGCGACAGCCCGTTCGCCTTCCACACCCGCGCCCGGCCCTGGACCGCGCCGGCCGCGCAGCGCTTCGCCGGAGTCAGCGCGTTCGGCTTCGGCGGCACCAACTTCCACGCGGTGCTGGCCGCGCACACCCGTGCCGTACCACCCGCGCAGTCCCTGGACGCCTGGCCGTGCGAGCTGCTGCTGTTCCGGGGCCGGGACACGGCCGCGGCCCACCGGACGGTGGCGGAGATCCTGCGGGCCGCCGAGGCCGACGGCCGCCCCTGGCGGCTGCGGGACCTCGCCCTCGCCGCCGCCCGCCGCGCCGACACCGCGCACGAACCGGTACGGGCCGCGGTCGTCGCCCGCGACATCGAGGAACTGACCGTACAGTTGCGGCGTATCCTCGCCGGGGACCACGATCCGGCCGCCGGGATCCATGGCGCGGACCCGGTGCCGGGCGAGACGGCGTTTCTCTTCCCCGGCCAGGGCAGCCAGCGCACCGGCATGCTCGCCGACCTCCTGGTCACCCTCCCCGAGCTGCGCCACTTCCTGCACCTCGGCCGCGCCCACGCCGAGGCCGTCCACCCGCCCGCCGCCTTCGACGACACCGCCCGCGAACGCCACCGGGCCGCCCTCACCGACACCCGGGCTGCACAACCCGCCCTCGGCATCGCGGGCCTCGCCGCCCACGCCTTCCTCACTTCCGCGGGCGTCCACCCCGACCAGGCCGCCGGCCACAGCTACGGCGAACTGGCCGCCCTCGCCGCGGCCGGCGCCCTCGACCCCGAGACACTGCTGGAGCTGAGCGGGGCACGGGCCGGGGCGATCCTGGCGGCGGCCGGCGACGACCCCGGCACCATGGCCGCCGTCGGCGCCCCCGCCGCGGCCGTCACCGACGTGCTGCGCACCGCCGAAGCGCCCGCGTCGGTCGTCGTCGCCAACCTCAACTCGCCCGAACAGACGGTGATTTCGGGTCCGACGGCGGATGTCGCGACGGCCGTGCGGCTGCTGCGCGCGGCCGGGCTCGGCGCGAAGCGCATCCCCGTGGCCTGCGCCTTCCACAGCCCGCTCGTGGCCGCGGCGGGCGAGCGGTTCGCCAAGATCCTCGCGGACAAGACCGTACGGGCGCCCGAGTTCCCCGTCTGGGCCAACCGCACCGCCGCGCCCTACCCCGCGGATCCGGACGCGGTGCGCGCCGAACTCGCCGCGCAGATCGGCGCGCCGGTCGACTTCGCCGCCCAGATCGAGGCCATGTACGAGGCGGGCGCGCGGCTCTTCGTCGAGGCGGGCCCCGGCACCGTCCTCACCCGGCTCGTGGGCCAGATCCTCGGCGACCGCCCGCACCGCACGGTGGCCTGCGAACCGGAGGCCGGCAGCGGTCTGCGCGGCTGGCTGGACGCGCTCGCCAGGCTCGCCGTCGCCGGACAGCCGGTGCGCACCGCCTGGCTGCTGCGGGGCCGCGACGCCGTCGACGCGCTGCGCGCCCCGGCACCCGAGCGGCCCGGCTGGACGGTCGACGGACACCTCGTCCGCACCGCCGACGGAGCACTCCTGCCCGGTGCCCTCGCACCGGCCCGACGAGTCGTGGAGACGACCGTGACCACCGACCAGCCCAGCGGCGCCCCCACCGACCGGGACGCGCTGATCTCCGAATTCCTGCGCACCAGCCGGGAGATGATCGCCGCCCAGCGCGATGTGCTGCTCACCTACTTCGGGGCGACACCGGGCGCCGCCCCCGCACCGGCGCCCGTACCGCCACCCGTATCACCAGCTGTGCAGCCCGCCGCCCGCGAACTCCCGCCACCGGAACCGCAGTTGCCGCTCCTCCCCGCTACCGGACCGGCGGACGACGTGGACCGCGTCGTCCTGGAGATCATCAGCGAACGCACCGGCTACCCCGTCGACATGATCGAGCCCGACCTCGATCTGGAGGCGGACCTGAGCATCGACTCCATCAAACGGGCCGAGATAGCGGGCGAACTCGCCAAGCGCCTGGGCATCGCGGCCGGCGCCGAGGTCCTGGCCGACGCCGAACTGGAGGAACTGGCCAAGGCGCGCACGGCGGCCGCGGTGACGCAGTGGCTGACGGCGCGGGCCGGGGCGGGCACCGGGGCCGGGGGAGGGGGCGAGCCGGCCGGGGAGCGGGCGCAGACCTCGTACCCCGGCGCGCGGACCCAGGAACCCGCCTCGGTCCAGGGGGTGCCTCCCCGGCGCTGTGAGCTGCGGCCCGTCCCCCTGCCGGAGCCCGGCCCGGCCGACGCCGGCCTGTCCGGCCGGCGCTTCGCCCTCCTCGGCGGCGAGGGCGTGGCGGCAGCGGTGGCGGCGCGGCTCACCGGACACGGCGCCGACGCCGTGCTCCTCGACCGGGGCCACCTCCTCACCGAGGCCGACGGCCCGGTCGACGCTGTGGTCTACCTGGGCGCGCTGCCCGGCCCCGGCCTCCCGGCGCTGCCGGACGCCTTCCCGGTGCTCCGGGCGGCGCTGGCCTGCGGCCCGCGCGCGCTGCTCGCCGTGCGGGCCGCCGAGCGGGCGCCGGCGCTGCGGGCGGCCGGCCTGGACGGCCTGCTGCGCACCGTCGGCCGCGAGTACCCCGGCCTCCTCGCCCGGATCGTCGCCGTGCCGGACACCGCCCCGGCGGCCGTGGCCGAGGCCGTGCTCGCCGAGCTGTGCGCCCCGCAACCGGCGGCGCCCGTCGTCCTGCGCACGGCGGCCGGCACCCGCCAGGGTCTCGAGCTGGTGCCCGTGCCCCTCGGCCCGCTCGGCACCACCGGCGCCGGACCCGCCGCCGACGGCGCCGCCGAAGCCGCCGCGCTCGGCCTCGACCGGGACTCCGTCGTGCTGCTGGCCGGCGGCGCCCGGGGCATCACCGCGCGGTTCGCGGCCACCCTGGCCCGCGCCTGCCGGTGCCGCCTCGAACTGCTCGGCCGCACCGCCGCGCCCACCGCCCCCGAGGACCCGCGCACCGCCGCCGCCCGCACCCCCGCCGAGCTGCGGGCGGCGCTGGCCGCCGGGCCCGACGCGCCGACGCCCGCCGAGATCAACCGGGCCGCCGAACTGACCCTCGCCCAGCGGGAGATCACCACCACGCTCGCCGAACTCGGCGCGCTCGGCAGCGAGGCCCGCTACCGCGCGGTCGACTTCCGCGAGCGCGACGCCGTCCTGCAGGCGGTCAAGGAGATCCACGCCGAACACGGCAGGCTCGACGGCGTCGTCTTCGCCGCCGGCGTCATCGAGGACCGGCTGATCGCCGACAAGACCCCCGAGTCCTTCCAGCGGGTCTACGGCACGAAGACGGCCGGGGCGGCCGCGCTGTTCGCCGCCCTGGACGACCTGCCCGCCGCACCCGCGTTCACCGTGCTGTTCGGCAGCATCGCCGCCGTCCTCGGCAACCGCGGCCAGGCCGACTACGCCGCGGCCAACGACGCCCTGGAGGCCCTCGGCGCCGACTGGGCCGCCCGCACCGGACACCGCGCGCTGACCGTGCACTGGGGACCATGGGCGCCGTCCGGGACGCACACCGGCATGGTCGGCGAGGAACTCGGCCGCGAGTACGCCCGGCGCGGGGTCGGGCTGATCGATCCGGACGAAGGCACCGCGGCCCTGCTGCGCGAACTCGCCTGGGGCGACCCGGCGGCCCGCGCCGTGGTCCACACCGCGTCGGGCTGGTGAGATGACGCAGCCTCAGACACCCGTCGCCATCGTCGGGATGGCGGTGCTGCTGCCGGGCGCGCCGGGCCTGGACGCGTACTGGCGCAATCTGCGCGACGGCGTCGACGCGATCCGGGACGTCCCGGCCGGCCGCTGGGACGCCGGCTACTACCGGCCGGGCTCGGCCGACGGGCCCGCCGTCGCCGACCAGGTGTACTGCCGGCGCGGCGGATTCGTGGACGGCCTCGCCGAGGTGGAGGTCACCCGCTACGGCATCATGCCCGCCTCGGTGCCCGGCACCGAGCCCGACCAGCTGATCGCCCTCGACGTGGCCGCCGCCGCGCTCGCCGACGCGGGCGGCCCGGAACGGCTGCCCGAACGGAACCGGATCGGCGTGGCGCTGGGCCGTGGCGGCTACCTCACGCCCGGACTGGTCCGGCTCGACCAGCGGGTCCGGACGGCCCGGCAGCTGGTGCGCACCCTCGGCGAGTTGCTGCCCGGCCTCGACTCCGGCCAACTCGACCGGATCCACGCCGCGTTCACTGAACGGCTCGGCCCGGACAGCCCGGAGTCCGCGATCGGGCTCGTCCCCAACCTCGCCGCGTCCCGCATCGCCAACCGGCTCGACCTGCGCGGCCCCGCCTACACGGTGGACGCGGCCTGCGCCTCCTCCCTGGTCGCCGTGGACCAGGCGGTCACCGAACTCGCCACCGGGCGCTGCGACATGATGCTGGCGGGGGGAGTGCACCACTGCCACGACATCACCCTCTGGAGCGTCTTCTCCCAGCTGCGCGCCCTGTCCCCGACCGAGCGCATCCGCCCCTTCCACCGCGACGCGGACGGCATCCTCATCGGCGAGGGCACCGGCGTCGTCGTACTGAAACGGCTCGCGGACGCCGAGCGGGCCGGCGACCGTGTGTACGCCGTGATCCGGGGCACGGGCGTGGCCAGCGACGGCCGTACGGCGGGCCTCGTCAACCCCGACCCCGGCGGACAGGCCCGCGCCGTACGGCAGGCCTGGCAGGCCGCCGGGCTCGACCCCGCCGCCCCGGACGCCATCGGCCTGCTGGAGGCGCACGGCACCGCCACACCCGCCGGCGACACAGCCGAACTCGCCACCCTGGCCGAGGTGTTCGGGCCCGCGCGGGGCGCCGGCGCACGCCCGGTCCTCGGGTCGGTGAAGTCGATGATCGGCCACACCATGCCGGCCGCCGGAGTCGCGGGCCTGGTCAAGGCCGCCCTCGCGCTCCACCACCGCACCCTGCTGCCCACCCTCCACTGCGAGGACCCCCACCCCGCGCTCGCCGCCACCCGCTTCCGCCCCCTGGACCGGGCCCGGCCCTGGGAGAGCGAGGCCCGGCAGGTGGTCCGCCGGGCCGCCGTGAACGCCTTCGGCTTCGGCGGGATCAACGCCCATGTGGTGCTGGAGGAGGCGCCCGGCGGCCGTACCGCTTCGCGAGCGCACCGCGTCCCCGCCCCCGCGGCCCAGGTCGCCGAGCCCGAGCCGGTCCTGCTCCTCGCCGCACACAGCCCGGCGGGCCTCGCCGGCCTCCTCGACGCCGACGACCCGGCCGTACTCGCCGCCGGACTCGACCCCGCCCGGCCGCACCCCGGCGCCGGCCCCGTCCGGCTCGGCGTCGTCGCGCCGACCGCCAAACGGCTCGCCCTGGCCCGCCGCGCGGTCGCCAAGGGGCGCGCCTGGCAGGGGCGCGGCGACGTATGGTTCCGGCCGGGCCCGCTGCTCGGCCGCGCCGGCGGCAGGCTGGCGTTCGTCTTCCCCGGCCTGGAGGGCGAGTTCGCGCCCCGCACCGACGACATCGCCGCCCACTTCGGCCTGCCCCCGCTGCCTGGCACGGACGTCCGGGTCGACGACGTCGCCCGGCACGGCTTCGGCGTCGTCGGCGTGGGCCGCCTGCTGGACCAGGCGCTGCGCCGGATGGGCGTCGTGCCGGACGCGGTCGCCGGGCACAGCGTGGGCGAGTGGACGGCCATGGCGGCGGCCGGACTCTACTCGGCGGCCCAAGTGGACGCGTTCATGGCCGGGTTCGACCCGGACACGGTCACCGTCCCCGGCCTCGCCTTCGCCGCCCTCGGTACCTCGGCCGAGCACGTGCGCACCACGCTCGCCGAGCAGTGGCCGGACTCCGGGATCGTGCTCTCCCACGACAACGCGCCCCGCCAGTCCATGGTCTGCGGACCCGGCGCGGCCGTCGAGGCGTTCGTGCGGTCCCTGCGCGCCCACGGCGTGATCTGCCAGGTGCTGCCCTTCCGCTCCGGCTTCCACACCCCGATGCTCGAGCCGTACCTCGCCCCCATCCAGGAGGCCGCCGACCGCTTCCGGCTCCATCCGCCGACCGTGCCTGTGTGGTCGGGGACGACCGCGGCGCCCTTCCCGGCGGCCGAGGCGGAGGTGCGCGAGCTGTTCGTACGGCACCTGCTGGAACCCGTCCGCTTCCGCGAGCTGACCGAAGCGCTGTACGCCGCCGGGCACCGCGTCTTCGTCCAGACCGGTCCCGGCCGGCTCACCTCCCTGATCGACGACACCCTCGGCGACCGCGACCACCTGTCGGTCGCCGCCAACGCCGCGCAGCACGGCGGCATGGCCCAACTCCGGCGGGTGGCAACGGCATTGTGGACGGCGGGAGCATCCGTGGCGCCGGCGCTCCAGCCCCGCGCCACGGCGGCCCAGGCCGGCCGCCGGCCCGTCCGCCTCGACCTCTCCGGCGCCCTCGTCTCGCTGGACGGGCCGGAACTCGACACCCTGCGCGCACACCTGCGCCCCGCTGCCCGGCCGGCTTCCGCCCGGTTCGGCGACCTGGACGCCCTCACCCCGCGCATCCCGGCCGCCGCCGAACTGACCGCGCTGCTGCGGGACACCGCGGACACGGCGGCCGAGCTGATCACCGCGAGCCGTCGCCGTACCCCGGCCGCTGCCGTGCCCACCCTCGCCATTCCCGCCGCGGCCGCCACCACCGTCCACGTCTCACCGCGCACCATGCCCCACCTCCTGGACCACTGCTTCTTCCCGCAGCGGCCCGACTGGCCGGATGTGGAAGACCGGTGGCCCGTGGTGCCCGCCACCACCCTCGTGCGGCACATGATGGACGCGGCCGAGGCCGCCGCACCCGGTCTGCGGGCGGTCGCCGTGCACGGGGCCCGCTTCGACCGCTGGCTCACCGCCACACCCCCCGTCGACGTACAGGTCACCGTCACCCCGGACCCGGGCCGCCCGGACCGCGTCACCGTGGCCTTCGGCCCCACGGCCCGCGCCGTCGTCGAACTCGCCCCGCACCACCCGGCACCGCCCCGGCCCGGTCCCCTCCCGGGTGCCCCGGAACGCCGCCCTGAGCACACGGCCGCCCAGCTCTACCGGGATCGCTGGATGTTCCACGGCCCCGGCTTCCAGGGCCTCACCGACCTCACCGCGATCGGCGAGCGGCACATCCGCGGAGTGATCACCACACCCGCCGCTCCCGGCGCCCTGCTCGACAACGTGGGCCAGCTCCTCGGCTACTGGATCATGGCTACCCGCACCGAGCGGACCGTCGTCTTCCCGGTACAGATACGGCAGTTGACGTTCCACGGCCCGCACCCGGCTCCCGGCACCCAGGTCGGCTGCCTGCTGCGGATCACCTCCCTCACGGACACCGTCCTGGAAGCGGACGCCGAGCTGACGGCCGGCGGCCGGGTGTGGGCCCGGATCACCGGCTGGCAGGACCGCCGCTTCGACAACGACCCCACGACCCGGCCCGTCGAGCGCTTCCCCGAGCGCCACACCCTGTCCACGGGCCGGCCGGGCGGCTGGGTGCTGGTGCACGAACGCTGGCCGGACCTCGCCTCCCGCGAGCTGATCATGCGCAACTCGCTGGGCGGTGCCGAGCGCGCCGCGTACGCCGACCGCCCGCCGCGCGGCCGCCGGCAGTGGCTGCTCGGCCGGATCGCGGCCAAGGACGCCGTACGGCAGTGGCTCTGGCAGCAGGGCGAGGGCCCCGTCTTCCCGGCCGAACTCCGGTTGCTGAACGACGAGTTGGGCCGCCCGTACGTCACCGGGACGCACGGGCGCACGCTGCCCCCGCTGGATGTCTCGCTCGCCCACCGGGCCGAGGCGGGGGTGGCGATCGTACGGCCGCACACCCCGCAGCCCGGCCCCGGCATCGACATCGAAGAGGTCACCGAGCGCGACCCGGCGACCCTCGCCACCGCGCTCGGCCCGGCCGAACTGCGGCTGCTGCACCGCCTGTCGGCGAACGGCCCCGACCCGCAGGCGCTGTGGTTCACCCGCTTCTGGGCCGCCAAGGAAGCGGTGGCCAAGGCCGAGGGCGTCGGATTCGACGGCCGGCCACGGGACTTCACCGTCCTGGAGGCCGACCGGGACGGCAGCCGCCTGCTGGTCTCCGGCCGCCTGGAGCGCGCCTACACCGTGCACTGCGCGCCGGCCGGCAATCCCCCCGCTCTGCCCGAGCGGTCCTACGTGGTGGCCTGGGCGACCGGACCCGGCACCGACGACGACGCACCACCCGACGACGATGCAGCCGAGGAGTGCCCCCGATGAACCCCACCCAGCCGGCTCCGACGGATCCCGCTCAGCCGGCCCCGGCGCAGCCCTCCGCCGACACCGTGCTCGCCGATGTCACCGGCATGCTGCGCACGGTGCTCGCCGAGTACGGCGACGACGACGTGGTGATCGGCATGTCCACCACCTTCAACCGTGACCTGGAGCTGGAGAGCATCGACCTCGTCACCCTGGCCGGCCTGCTCGAGGAGCGGTACGGGCAGCGGGTCAACCTCGCCGAGTTCCTGGCCGGCATGGAGTTCGACGAGATCATCGAGCTGACCGTGGGCCGGCTGGTGGAGTACGTGGTGTGGCGTCTGAAGACCACGCAGGCGGGCTGAGCCGTGGCGATGGTCGACGCCGGCGGGATCCGGCTGCACGTCCAGCGCACGGGGCCCACCGAGGGCCGCGTGCCCCGTGCCACGGTCGTCCTGGTGCACGGCCTGCTCACCGACAGCCTGGCCAGTTACTACTTCACCGTCGCCCCCGCCTTCGCCGCGGCCGGCCTCGACGTGGTCATGTACGACCTGCGCGGACACGGCCGCAGCGGGCGGCCGCCGCAGGGCTACACCCTCGACCACAACATCGACGACCTGGAGGCCCTCCTCGGCCGGCTGGACATCGCCGGCCCCGTCCACCTCGTCGGCAACTCCTACGGCGGCACCATCGCCTTCGGCTATGCGGCCCGGCACCCGCAGCGCACGCTCAGCCTGACGCTGATCGAGTCCGAGCCCGCGACCCCGGCCTGGGCGGCGAAACTCGGCCGCATCCTCGACCGGGTCGTCAGCGAACTCGCCCACAACGAGCCCGACGCCCTCGCCTGGATCACCGCGAACCGGGGCCACAACACCGCACGCCTGGCCAAGGGCGCCGCCCGCCTCGCCCGCGAGACCACCCTCGGCCGGGACATCCCCGCGAGCCGGGTGCTCACCGAGAGCGAGATCAGGGCCGTACGCTGCCCGGTTCTCGGGGTGTACGGCGGCGAGTCGGACCTCGCCGGCCTGGTGCCGCTGAAGCGGGCGCTGCTGACGGACTTCCGGGCGGTCGTGCTGCCCGGGCACGAGCACTCGGTGCTGGTCGAGGCGCCCGCGACCGTCGGGCGGCACATCCTGGACCTGATCCACGCGGGGGCGGGGGTCCGGTGAGCGCCTTCCTCTTCGTCGTACCGCCGCTGACCGGGCACATCAACCCGGCCGTCGGCGTGGCCGCCCGGCTGGCCGCGCACGGACACCGGGTCGCCTGGGCGTGCGCCGACCCGGCGCTGGTCGGCCGGCTCGCGGGCCCGGACGCCGAGGTGCACGGGTGCGCGGGCCCGGTGCCCGGCGCCGGGGGCGCCGTGCGACCGCCGGACCTGCGGGGCGCGGAGGCACTGAAGTTCCTGTGGGAGTGGTACCTGCTGCCGCTCGCCGACGCCATGGCCCCGGGAGTGCGGGCAGCGGCCGAGACGTTCCGCCCGGACGTCGTCGTGGCCGACCAGCAGGCCTTCGCCGGCGCCCTGGTGGCCGAGCGCCTCGGGCTGCCGTGGGCCACCTCCGCCACCACCTCGGCGGAGTTCGCCGGCGCCTACGACGGCCTGCCGAAGATCGCCGAGTGGCTGCGGCGGAGCCTGGCCGCACTGCGGGCCCGCATCGGCGTTCCGTCCCACAGCGCCGACCCGCGCTTCTCGCCGCACCTGTTGCTGATCTTCAGCACTCCCGAACTCATCGGCCCCCAGGCGCCGTTGGCACCCCACATCCACTACGTCGGACCCTCGCTCGCCGGGCGTCCGGCCGGCCCCGGCTTCCCCTGGGAGCGGCTCGACCAGAGCCGGGCGAAGGTCCTGGTGACCCTCGGCACCGCGAACGCCGACACGGGCGTCCGGTTCCTCGCCGAGTGCCTCACCGCGCTGCGCGACCGCGCCGACCGGGTGCAAGGGGTGATCGCCGACCCGGCCGGGGTCCTCCCGGTGCCGCCCGGTGACAAGGACGTCCTGGTCCTCGCGCAGGTGCCCCAACTCCCGCTGCTGGAACGGATGGACGCCGTCGTCTGCCACGCGGGACACAACACCGTGTGCGAGGCCCTGTGGCACGGTGTCCCGCTCGTCGTCGCGCCCATCCGCGACGACCAGCCCGTGGTGGCCGGACAGGTCGTGGACGCCGGCGCGGGCGTCCGGGTCCGCTTCGGCCGGGTCCGCGCGGCCCAGCTGGGCGCGGCCCTCGACACCGTCCTCACCGAACGCGCCCACCGGGCCGCCGCCGCCCGGATCCGCACCGCGTTCCGCGCGGCGGGCGGCACCCGGGCCGCGGCGGCCCACCTCGAGAACCTCGCAGACTCAGCAGCGGAGAGCCGATGACCGACCACGACGGCAAGAGCGGTACGAGTGACGGGAGCGGTACGGGCGGCAAGCGGGACCCGAGCGGCAAGACGGCGCGCATCGCCGCCCTGCGCCCCGCCTACCAGAGGGACCTGGCCGCAGGCACCGACCGCCTCTTCGTTCCCCGCCGCACCGACTGCCCCTGGTGCGGTTCGGAGCGTCTCGGCACCCGCCTGC
Source organism: Streptomyces sp. FXJ1.172 (assembly GCF_001636945.3). Taxonomy (NCBI): domain Bacteria; kingdom Bacillati; phylum Actinomycetota; class Actinomycetes; order Kitasatosporales; family Streptomycetaceae; genus Streptomyces; species Streptomyces sp. FXJ1.172. The sequence goes on from NZ_CP119133.2 coordinate 7,675,105, forward strand.
GCACCACCGACCTGCTCCAGCACAAGCCCGGCCGCTTCACCCTCGACCGCTGCGCCGACTGCGGCCACACCTTCCAGAACCCCCAACTGACGGAGGAGGGGCTGGAGTTCTACTACCGCGACTTCTACGACGGCCTCGGCGAGCAGCGCATGAGCGGCACGTTCGGCGGCCGGAGCGCCATGTACCGGGGCCGGGCCGAGGCGATGCTGGCGCACGACCGCGCCCCGAAGACCTGGCTGGACGTCGGCACCGGCCACGGGCACTTCTGCGCCACCGCCCGCACCGTCCTGCCCGGCACCTCCTTCGACGGGCTCGACTTCACCGACGGCGTCGAACTCGCCGCCCGCGAGGGCCGGGTGGACACCGCCTACCGTGGCGCCTTCCCCGACCTCGCGCCCGGACTCGCCGCCCGCTACGACGTGGTGAGCATGTTCCACTACCTGGAGCACAGCACCGACCCCGACCGCGAACTGCGCGCCGCCCACGAGGCCGTACGCCCCGGCGGCCACCTCCTCATCGAGGTGCCGGACCCGCACAGCCGCTACGCCCGGCTGCTCGGCCGCTGGTGGCTGCCCTGGCTCCAGCCGCAGCACCTGCACTTCATGCCCGCCGCCAACCTCCGCGGGCGGCTGACCGAACTGGGCTTCACGGTGGTTGCGGAGCAGCACGCCGAGCCGCACGACCCGGTCGATCTGCTGGCCGCCGTCTGGCTGGCCCTCGACCACACCGCCCCGCGCGAAGACGCACCCTGGCTGCCCGAACCGCCCGGCGGCCTGCGCCGCGCCGCCCGCACCACGCTCCTGCTCGCCGGCGTGCCCGCACTGATCACGGCGACGCTCCTGGACCGGTTCGCGATCCGCCCCCTGGCCCACCGCCTGGGGCTGTCCAACGCCTACCGTCTGGTGGCCCGCCGCGACTGACCACGGCGCAGACCGGCACGGACGCCGCCGGGAAGGGCTCAGAGCACCTTCGCGCGGATCAGCGCCGACAGCACCAGTGCGCCGGGCAGCAGCGGCACCCAGTCGGTCAGCACCCGGTAGCCGATGACCGCCGCGGTGGCGACCGCGGGCTCGGCGCCGAAGGTGATCAGCGTCCACACCAGCGCCGCGTCGACCGCGAGCCCGCCCGGCGCCGGTACCGCCCCCACGGCCGTGCCCGCCGCGAGGTACGCGAGCGCCACCTGCTCCCACGGCAGCCCCAGCCCGAGCGAGGCACCGACACAGCCGAAGGTGGCCGACTGCATCAGCGGCATCGCGACCGCCCCGCCCCACAGCGCGGCCACCCGGCAGGGCCGCGTGTGCACCTCCCGCGCATCGGCGAGGGCGCAGCGCAGCAGCCCGGTCACCGGACGCCGCAACGGCCGTATGACCGTCAGCAGCACTCCCGTCACGGCCACGGCACCGCCCGCGACGGCGGCCACCGGCACCAGCAGCCGCCCGTCCGGGACCAGCGCGCCCAGCCGCCGCCAGGCCGGCGACGCGGCCAGGAACACGATCAGCACCACCGTCTTGGCCGACGACTTCGCCAGTGAGTACAGCCCGACCGACGCGGTCGCCCGGTCCAGCGCCACCCCGCGCGCCCGCAGGAAGCGCACGGTGACGGCATGGGCGCCGAGCCCGCCGGGGAGCACGTGGTTCGCGGCACCGGCGGCGAACTGTGAGGCCAGCAGGGGTCCCGCCGGCAACCGGTCCGGCAGCGCGCCCTGCCGGACGCAGGAGGCCGCCACCCAGTTCAGGCAGGTGAAACCGCCGCCGGCCAGCAGCCACCAGGGATCGGCCGCGACGAGCCGCCGTACCCCCTCGTACACCAAGGGCCGGTTGGTCACCGCCCAGCCGCCGGCGAACAGCAGCGGAGCAAGGCACAGAGCCAGCCGTACGGGCCGGCCCGGCATGCCCGACAGGAAGGACACCGGACGGCGCGGAGCCGCTCCCGGTGGCCTTCCCCGGGCGGGCGAGGAGGCCGGGGACAGGGAGAGCGGGGAGAGCGGGGAGAGCGAGGTCGGGGGGAGTGAGGACGGGGAGAGCGAGGACGGGGACGGTGTGGACACGGGGACGTCGTCCTTCCGCGGCGGGCCCCGCGGCGGGGACCTGGGGGAGGCGGCCGAAGCCGCGGGGATCCTTCCCTTCCCGCATGACACCGGGGTGTCCGAAAACCCAAGGACCGAGGGCCAGACGGTGCCACCGGGGAACCGGCGGGAGGTGCGTGCTTAGCCGCCGTTCACCGCTGACCAGGTAGCCTTCCCTTGGGGCGCCCTTTGCATGCGGCGCCCGGCAGGCGAGGACAGCGACAGGGGAGGAACCCGCGGTGCACGTCCAGGAATGGCTCGACTCGGTGCCCGCGGCCGCCGTCTATGCCGTGGTGGCCCTGGTGATCGGTGTGGAGAGCCTGGGCATTCCGCTTCCGGGTGAGATCGTCCTGGTCTCGGCGGCGCTGATGTCCTCCCAGCACTCGGGCATCAATCCGGTCGTCCTCGGCGCGTGCGCGACGGCCGGTGCCGTGCTCGGCGACTCCATCGGCTACGCGATCGGCCGCAAGGGCGGCCGCCCGCTGCTGGCCTGGCTGGGCAAGAAGTTCCCGAAACACTTCAGCGGCGGCCATGTGGCCACCGCCGAGCGGTCGTTCGAGAAGTGGGGCATGTGGGCCGTCTTCGTCGGCCGTTTCATCGCCCTCCTGCGCATCTTCGCCGGCCCCCTCGCCGGCGTCCTGCAGATGCCGTACTGGAAGTTCCTGATCGCCAACGTCCTCGGCGGCATCTGCTGGGCGGGCGGCACGACGGCGGTCATCTACTACGTCGGCGTGGTCGCCGAGGGCTGGCTGAAGAAGTTCTCCTACGTGGGCCTCGCGGCAGCGGTCCTGGTCGCGCTGGCCTCCATGCTCCTCGTCAGGCGCAAGGCGAAGAAGGCCCAGCTGCAGCACGAGCCGGAAGCGGAACCGGTCGGCGCCGGGGAGTGAGCCGGCCCGCGAACGCGCCTACTGATGCACATCCTTGTGCGCCTTGGCCAGCTCCGCGTACATCGTGCCGTTGAGGGTGACCCCCTGCCGCTCTTCCTCGGAGAGGGGCCGCTTGACCCTCGCCGGCACACCAGCCACAAGTGACCCGGGCGGCACGACCATCCCCTGCGGCACCAAGGCCTGCGCGGCAACGAGCGATCCCGCCCCGATCACCACACCGTTCAGCACGGTCGCCCCCATCCCGATGAGGCAGTCGTCCTCCACGGTCGCCCCGTGCACCACCGCGTTGTGCCCGATGGAAACCCGCTCACCCACGCTGACGGGAAACCCGGGATCGGCGTGCAGCGTCACGTTGTCCTGCACATTCGCGCTCGCCCCCACGGTGATTCTCTCGACGTCACCGCGCACGACCGCCCCGTACCAGACACTGGCCCCGGCATGCAGCGTGACGTCCCCGATCACGGACGCCGTAGGCGCCACGAACGCCTCGGGATCGACCTGGGGCTCCTTGCCGCCGATGCCCACGATCAGCGCCTGCTGCGTCATCACCGTTCTCCTCACGTCGTCGTACCGGGCACCGTACGGCACGGGCTGGGGCAAAGATCACAGCAGGCGGCCCTCTCGTCGAAAGCGCCCGCTTAGTAACGTAACCCCGTGCCCCAGCGGAAGAACACGTTCTCATTTCGGCGACGCCGCGCAACGCAACGTGTCGTCCACAAGGCCTGGGCCTGGATCCAGCGCGCGGGCTCCGTCACGGCCGAGCACCCGGCAGGGTTCCGGTTCGGCTCGATCGGCGAAGTCACCCGCCTGGCCTTCCCGCTCGGCACCGTCTTCGGCGAGCCCTGGATCCACCTCGGCTCCCACTGCATCATCGCCGAGCAGGTCACGCTGACCGCCGGTCTGATGCCGGACCTGGACCTCGGCCCGGACCCGATCCTGCGCATCGGTGACGGAGTGGTCCTCGGCCGGGGCAGCCATGTCATCGCGGACACGACGGTCACCATCGGCCGCGACTGCTACTTCGGGCCGTACGTCTACGTCACCTCCACCAACCACTCCTACGACGACCCGCACGAGCCCATCGGCAGGCAGTGGCCGCGGATGGAGCCGGTGGAGATCGGCCCGGGCTGCTGGATAGGCACCGGTGCGGTGATCCTGCCGGGCGCGCGGATCGGCCGGAACGTGGTCGTCGCGGCCGGTGCCGTGGTGCGCGGCACGGTGCCCGACCACGCCGTGGTCGCCGGGGCGCCGGCCCGGGTCGTACGGCGCTGGACGCCGGACGAGGGCTGGCAGCCCCCGCTCAGGACCCCGGCGCCGGTACCGATCCCGGACGGCATGACGCCGGGGCAGCTCGCGGCGCTGGCGGACCTCGACGAGGACGACCTGGCCCGGCTCGCGGAACTCGAGACCGAGGCCTGACTCAGCCGGTCGCGAGCAGCAGCGTGCCGAGCAGGGCCAGGCCCGCGCCGGCGGCCTGGACCGCGCGCAGCCGCTCGCTGAGGAAGCCGCGCGCGGCCAGCGCCGTCACCACCGGGTAGAGGGAGGCGAGGACGGCCGCCACGGTGACCGGGCCGTGCTGGGCGGCGACCGCGTAGGTGCCGTTGGCGGCCACGTCGGCGAGCCCGACGAAGGCCAGCGCGGGCAGCGAGGCCCAGCGGAAGCCGCCGTACGGCACGGCGTCCGCGCCGCGCCGTACGGAGACGGCGAGCGCGGCAGCGCCGACCGCGACACTGGCCAGCCGCTGCACGAACAGGGCGAGGAAGAGGCCGGTGACATTGGTCGACGCCTCCGTGATCAGGGCGAAGACGGTGCCGAAGCCGAGCGCCGCGATGAGCGTGAGCAGGATCGTCCGCCGCTGCACGGGCGCGCCGCGCAGCTGGGGCCCGCCGGCGAGGACGACGCCGGTGACGGCGACCGCGATGCCGGCGACCTGGAGCGGTCGCGGGCGCTCGCCGAGGACCAGGCCCACGCCGACCGGGACGGCCACGCTGAGCGTGGCGAGCGGCGAGACGACGCCCATCGGTCCGAGCGCCAGGGCCTTGTAGAAGGAGAGCAGGGCGACGGGGCCCGCCAGCCCGGCGGCGAACGCGAACCACAGCCGGGGCCCGGCCTCGCTCCAGCCGCCCGTCGCGACGACGATCGCGCCCAGCACGGCCGCCGCGACGGCCTGCGAAGCCACCACGACCGTCAGTGCGGGGCTGCGCCGGGTCAGCAGCCCGCCGCCGAAGTCGGCCAGTCCCCACAGCAGGCTGGTGGTGAGGGCGAAGAATGCTGTCACGGCCGACCTCGCAGTACAGTTCGGTGAACGCTAGGGTGCACCTCACCGTAGTTCAGCCAATTGAACTCTGTCATCCAATAAATTGAACATCCTTGAACCTCGTGACCTCGCGAACCCCGCGAACTCGCTCCCGCCTCTCCCGATGGACGTGATGTGTCGGACCTCGACCTGCTGACCCAGTCCCTGGCGCGCAACGTCAAGCGCTGGCGCACCGAGCGCGGCTTCACCCTGGACGCGCTCGCCGCCCGCGCGGGAGTCAGCCGTGGCATGCTCATCCAGATCGAACAGGCCCGGACCAACCCCAGCATCGGCACCGTCGTCAAGATCGGTGACGCACTCGGCATCAGCGTCACCACCCTGCTCGACTACGAGCAGGGGCCCAAGGTCCGTATCGTCGCCCCCGAGCAGGCGGTACGGCTGTGGCACACCGAAGCCGGCAGCTACAACCGCCTGCTGGCGGGCACCGAGGCCCCCGGTCCGGTCGAGATGTGGGACTGGCGGCTGATGCCCGGTGAGTCCAGCCCCTCCGAGCCCCACCCGGTGGGGACGGTGGAACTCGTCCACGTCACCGCCGGCGACCTGACCCTCACCGTCGACGGCGTGGCCCACCTGGTGCCGACCGGGGCGAGCGCCACGTTCGAGGCCAGTACCGAGCACACCTACAGCAACGAGGGCGACGTCCCGATGGAGATGGTCATGGCCGTCTCGGTGCCTCCCGTGCGCTGAACCCCCGCCGGGGCGCGGGCTGTTAGCGTGCGGCCATGCGCGCACCCATCGGAGACTTCGAGACCGCCACCCCCGTCCCGGACTGCCTGGACGAGCTGACCGCGCCCGTCGCCGACGCCGTACGCACCTGGCGGGGGGCGGTCCCCGCCGACCGCGTCCTCTACGTCGACACCGACCCGCGCTGGGCCGACACCGCCGTCTTCGTGGAGCACTACGGGCGCGACCTGCTGGAGCAGTCGGCCAACTGCGTGGTGGTCGCGGGCAAGCGGGGCGGCGAGACCACCCTCGCCGCATGCCTGGTGCTGTCCACCACGCGGGTCGACGTCAACGGCGTCGTGCGCCGTCATCTCGGCGCCCGCAAGGCCTCGTTCGCCTCGATGGAGACGGCGACCGGCGAGACCGGCATGGAGTACGGCGGCATCACCCCGCTCGGCCTGCCCGCCGGCTGGCCCGTGCTGGTGGACGCGGCCGTCGCCGACCTGCCCTACGTCCTCGTCGGCAGCGGACGCCGGCGCGGCAAGCTGCTGGTCCCCGGCAAGGCCCTTGCCGGCCTGCCCGGCGCCGTGGTGCTGGAGGGCCTGGGCGCCGCCTGAGACCGGGCTGCCGGAGCCGGAAGATCCGGAGCTGGGCCGCCGGCGTCCGGGGTCAGGCCGTCAGGTGGTGGGCCAGCGCCAGATGGGGGTCGCTCTCGCCCGGTGCCGGTGCCGGGTCGGCGTGCACCAGGGCGGCCGTCAGCCTCGGTACGGCGTGCAGCAGCGCGTGTTCGGCCTCGACGGCGATCGCGTGCGCCTGCCGCACCGTCGCCTCGCCGTCCACCACCACCGCGAGTTCGGCCCGCAACCGGTGCCCGATCCAGCGCAGTCGCAGCTCACCCACCGCGCGCACGCCCGGCACCGCCGCCACCGCCCGCTCGGCCCGGTCCACCAGCGCCGGGTCGACGGCGTCGAGGACCCGCCTGAACACCTCGCGCGCCGCGTCCCGCAGCACCAGCACGATCGCGGCCGTGATCGCCAGCCCCACGACCGGATCGGCCGTCCGCAGGCCCAGCGCGGAGCCGCCGGCACCCACCAGCACGGCCAGCGAGGTGAATCCGTCGGTGCGGGCGTGCAGGCCGTCGGCGACGAGCGCGGCCGAACCGATCTCCCGGCCCACCCGGATCCGGTACCGGGCCACCCATTCGTTGCCGGCGAAACCGACCAGCGCCGCCACCGCGACGGCGGGGAGGTGGGTGACCGGGCGCGGATCGAGCAGCCGGCCGACGGCCGCCCACGCGGCGAAGGCCGCCGAGGCCGCGATGGTCAGCACGATCACCAGTCCCGCCAGGTCCTCGGCCCGGCCGTATCCGTAGGTGAACCGGCGGGTCGCCGCCCGCCGCCCCAGCACGAAGGCGATGCCGAGGGGGACGGCGGTCAGGGCGTCGGCGCCGTTGTGCACGGCGTCGCCGAGCAGCGCCACCGACCCGGAGACGGCCACCACGGCCGCCTGCGTCAGCGCCGTCACCCCGAGCACGGCCAGCGACACCCACAGCGCCCGCATCCCGCGGGCCGAGGCCTCGAGGGCGGAGTCCAGCTTGTCGGCGGTCTCGTGGGAGTGCGGGGTGAGCACGTGCGCGAGGCGGTGCCGGAGGGCGGCGGCGCGGCTGCGGGGGTGGTGGTGCTCGTGGGCATGCCCGTGCCCGTGTGCGTGCCCGTGGTCACGCCCGTGCCCGTGCCCGTCCGCGTGGTCGTGGCTGTGCCCGTGCTGATGCGGACGCCGGTCGCTCACGTCGGTCCCCTTCCGGTGTGCGGAGTGGACGCGGGACGCCCACGGGACCATTATGTGCGTATGAGCGCACGCATGCACCTATCACCTGCGCACCATGCGCATCCGCGCAGCCCGGGCGAGGAGCAGTTCACGCTCGCCGCCGAGCTGCTGTCCCTGCTCGGCGACCGCACGCGCCTCGCCCTGCTGCACGCGCTGACGGCGCAGGAGGCGGACGTCACCACGCTCACCGAGGCGTGCGGCGCCGCCCGCCCGGCCGTCAGCCAGCACCTGGCCCGGCTGCGGCTCGCGGGTCTGGTGAAGACCCGCAAGGAGGGCCGCCGGGTGGTCTACTCGCTCGCGCACGGGCACCTGCGCCGACTGGTGGACGAGGCGCTCAAGACCGCCGACCACCACCTCGCCGAGCGGGGTCAGTAGGACGAGGCCGTGCCCAGGTACTGCTCGGCGAAGGCCGCCGCGGCGACGGGCGAGGAGAACAGCCGGCGCAGCCGGGCCAGCGTGGTGCCGGCGCGGAACGGATCGCCCGACGCGAGACCGTGGTAGATGTCCGACAGCCACTGCGAGAACTCCTGGTAGTCCCACACCCGGCGCAGACTCGCGGCCGAGTAGCCGGCCAGGCCGCTTCTCTCGCCCCGGGTGACACATGCGGCGAGCGCGTCGCCGAGCAGGAAGGCATCGTGCAGGGCGAGGTTCATGCCCTTCGCGGCGATCGGCGCGACCAGGTGACCGGCGTCGCCGGCCAGGAACAACCGCCCGTGGGCGAGGGGTTCGACGACGTAGTGGTGCATGTCCAGCACCCGCTTCTCGATCAGCCGGCCCTCGGTGAGCGGCGGTGCCCCGGCCGCGCCGAGCCGCTCTCGCAGCTCGGTCCAGACCCGCTCGTGCGGCCAGTTCTCCGGGTCGTCGCCCGGCGGGCACTGGAGGTAGAACCGGGTCACCTCGGGGCTGCGGGGCATCTGCCCGGCGAAGCCGCGCGGATGGACACCGAACAGGACGCAGTCGGTCGACGGCGGGACCTCGGCGAGCAGCGCCAGCCAGCCGATTCCGTCGTCCTGCCGGGCTGTTCGCCGGTGCTGTTCGGGTATCGCGTCCCGCGTCACCCCGCGCGCCCCGTCGCAGCCCGCGATGAAGTCGCAGCGCAGCAGCCGCCGTTCCCCCGTGTCCGGGCAGCGGTACGACACCGAGGGCCGGTCCGTGTCCAGGCCGTGCAGCATGACGTCGCGCACGCCGAAGCGGATGTCGCCGCCGCGTACGTCGGCGTACTCCCGCACCAGGTCCGTCACCAGCAACGGCTGGGGATACACATAATGGTGACGGCCCGTCAGCTCAGCGTAGGGGAAGCGGTAGCGCTCGCCCGCGAAGCGGAACTCGCAGGCGCTGTGCGGCTCGGCCCGTTCCGGGAGCCGTCCGGCCAGGCCGCGGCGGGCGAGTTCGCGCACCGCCCATTCCTCGATGACGCCGGCCCGGGCCCGCGTCTCGATGAACTGTCTGCTCTCGGTCTCCAGCACGACGCAGTCGACCGAGGCGGCCCGCAGGATGTTGCCGACGGCGAGTCCGGCGGGACCGGCGCCCACGACGACGACCGTACGGCGTTCGTCCGTACGGCGTTCGTCCGTACGGGCTTCTCCGGACGCGGAGTTGGAGTGGGGAGAAGGGGAGGGGGAGGGGGAGGGGGAGATCACCCCCGCATTATGACGGTGTCCCGTCAGCCGGGATGCGGCTGACGGGACACCGGGGACAGCAGGGGGAGCGGGGTCAGTGCGCGGGCGCGTCCGTGACCACGACCTCGTCGATGCTGCGCTCGATCGCCTCGGGCTGCGAGGCGGTCGCCTTGGCCCAGTAGTAGATGACGAGCGAGAACACCGCGACGACCAGGATGTCCCACCACAGCGGCAGGTCCCCGTTACCGCCGAAGGTGCTCAGGTAGGAGATCACGCCGATGCCCACGAGGTAGGGCGGCAGCCACTGGGCGGCCTTGAAGTCCAGCCGGGGAGCGTCGGGCAGGCCCTTGCGGATCGCGTAGCCGGCGTACGAGCCGAGCAGCACGTAGCCGATCAGGATCGCGCAGCCCAGGCGCCACAGGGTGTCCCAGCCGGACCAGAAGATGATCAGGTTGGCGACCACGAACGACAGCGGCGAGATGAAGTTGCCGAAGGGCAGCTTGTACGGACGCTCGTGGTTCGGCAGCCGGTCCTTGAAGACGCCGTAGGCCAGCGGGGCACCCGCGTACATCAGCACGCTCGCCGAGGTGATGAAGCCGACCAGCGTCTGCCAGCTCGGGAACGGCGCGAAGCAGATCACACCGGTCACGAACGACATCGCCAGGCCGAACCACGGCACACCGCGCGAGTCGGTCTTGGCGAAGAGCTTCGGCGCGTAGCCGTTCTTGGCCAGGCCGTAGGAGATACGGGAGGTGGCGGTGGTGTAGATCAGGCCGGTGCCGCCGGGGGAGATGATCGCGTCGGCGTACAGGACCCAGGCCAGCCAGCCCAGGCCGACCAGCGAGGCGAGACCCGCCCAGGGGCCGCTGATGCCGGCGTAGGCCAGGTTCGCCCAGCCCTTCGCGAAGGAGGCGTGCGGCAGGGCGGCGATGAACACGACCTGGAGCAGGACGTAGATCGTGGCACCGATCGCGACGGAACCGAGGGTCGCGCGCGGCAGGTCACGCTTCGGGTTGCGGCTCTCGCCGGCCAGCTGGATCGCCTGCTCGAAGCCGAGCAGCGCGAAGATGATGCCGCTGGAGCTGATCGCGGTCAGGACGCCCTTGGCACCGAACGGCGCGAAGCCCTCGGAGGTGAAGTTGCCCGGGTGGAAGTTGCCGATGGCGATGATGAAGATCGCGGCGAGCGGGACGGCGATCTTCCACCAGGTGGCCGCGCTGTTGGTGTGCGCCAGGACACGGACGCCCAGGAAGTTCACCGCGACGAACACCGCCATGAGGAGGACGGCGACGGCGATGCCGCTGGTCGTGAGCGTGCCGTTGGCGTTCTGCAGGCCGTCGGCGAAGTGCCAGTGCTTGGCGTAGCCGATCATGGCCTCGACCTCGATCGGGGCCACCGTCGCGGCCTGCAGCCAGGAGAACCAGCCGAAGGACATACCGGCCAGGCCGCCGAAGGCGTAGTGCGGGTAGCGAGCGGTGCCGCCCGCGACCGGGAACATGCCGCCGAGTTCGGCGTGCACGAGGGCGAGCAGCACGATGGCCACCGCGCCGATCACCCACGAGATGATCGCCGCGGGGCCCGCCGCCACGACCGCCTTCTCGGCACCGAAGAGCCAGCCGGACCCGATGATGGAGCCGACGGAGGCCCACATCAGGCCGATGAGCCCGACGTCTCGGCGCAGACCACCACCGGTGTCGCTTGTGGCTACCGGTGCAGCCTGGTCGACATTCGCCATGTCAAGTGGCCTCTCAGATCGTAAACGCAGGTTTAACGGGGAAGGAGGCCACAGGCTAGGGACGCTTTCGCGGCGAGCAAAAGACTGTTAACCAAATTTTGACCCGGGATCTTAGGTGTCTTGAGCCCACCCTCGGTGACAGCCTTGGCACAGCTCAGATGCCTAGTGCGAATGTCAATATTCATCGCCGCATTGTGAGAAGAAGGAAAGATTCGCTATCGCAGAAGGGGAATTTCGATCGCCGGGCACCTGTCCATCACCATGTCCAGGCCCGCCGCCCGGGTCCGCTCGAACGCGGCCTCGTCCACGACCCCCAGCTGGAACCACACCGCCCGCGCGCCCTTCGCCACGGCCTCGTCGGCCACCGGGCCGGCCAGGTCGCTGTTCACGAAGACGTCGACCACGTCCACGTCGAAGGGGATCTCCGCGAGGGAGGCGTAGCCCTTCTCGCCGTGCACCGTCTCCGCCTTCGGGTGCACGGGCACGATCCGCTTGCCGAACCGCTGCAGCGTCCGCGCCACTCCGAAGGCGGCCCGGCTCCGGTTCGTGGACAGGCCGACCACGGCCCAGGTGTCGCCCAGCTCGGTCAGGATCCTGCGGATCGTCGCTTCGTCGCCGTACAGGGCCGCCATGGCCGCCTCCTCGTGTTGCGGGAACCGTTCGCCGGAGCAACAGCCCGCGCCGGTTCCGGATTCCCGCCCCGCAGGCGCCGCCATGTCCGGAATCGGCGCAAGATGCCTGCGTACGGCCGTCCACCCGCCTACGCTCGCCCCGTGCTGCACATCCGCGACGCCCGAACCGGTGAGTCCGTCCCCGCCGCCCCCGCCCTCCGCGGTCTGACCCGCATCGAGACCGCTGCCTCCGGCCTCGATCCGACGGCCCTGCGGGTCCTTCTCACCGCCGACCTCCTCGTCCGCGCCCTGGAACTGGGCGGCACCCCGGTCTGGGCGACCCTCACCGCACCCCGGCAGCACGCCGCCGAACTCCGCTCGACCGCCACGGCCCTGGCCATCCGCCCCTTCGAGGACGGCCACGACCTGTCCGCGGGCCTGGGCGAGGCCCAGGCGATCCATGTGACGACGGCCCCGCCGGACACCTTCGGGGAAGGGCCGGTGGTGCGGGTGGCACCGGTGCGGTGGGAGGCGGAGCCCGCCCCGGAACACGCCCCCCACCCCGCGCTGCCCCTCCTCCTCGCCGACCCCGAGGCCTTCCGGCTCGCCCTGCTCTCCGTGCCCCGGAGCGAAACCGCCCGGCTGGACCCCGGCGCGCTGGGCGAGGCGGCCGGGCGGCTCGCGCGGTGGCGGCGGGCCGTGGCCGGGTGGGCACGGCAGCCGTCGCGGCCGGTGCCCGACGCGGTGCGGGCGCGGCTGCGCTCGGCGTGGGAGGACGACCTCGACCTGCCCGGTGTCCTGCGGGTGCTGCGGGACGTGGCGAGTGCTCCCGACCTGGCCGACGGCGCCCGCTTCGAGACGTACGCCTACGCCGACCGCCTGCTGGCCCTCGACCTCGCCCGTGGCCTCGGGAGCCTCGCGTGAGTGCGCGGGCGGGTGCGGCGGGCCCGCTGCGCCGGCTGGTGCTGCTGCGGCACGCCAAGTCCGCCTGGCCCGAGGGCGTCGAGGACCACCGCAGGCCGCTCGCGGCGCGCGGCCTGCGGGACGCCCCGGCCGCCGGGCGCACCCTCGCCGAGGCCGACTGCCTGCCCGACCTCGCCCTGTGTTCCACGGCCGTACGCGCCCGCCGCACCTGGGAGCTGGCCTCCGCCGAGTGGGGCACCCCACCGCCCGTGCGCTACGACCAGCGGCTGTACGCGGCAGGTGTGGCGGACTTGCTGGAGGTGGTCCGCGAGGTGCCGTCCGAGGTGGAGACCCTGCTGCTGGTCGGGCACAACCCCGGGCTGGAGGAACTCGTCCTCGAGCTGGCCGGGGACGGCCTCGACGACACGCTTGAGCGGGTGCGGACCAAGTTCCCGACAGCCGCGATCGCCGTCCTCACCTGGCACGGCACCGGCTGGTCCGCGCTCGTCCCCGGAGCGGCCCTGCTCACGTGGGTGACCGTGCCGCGCGGGAGCAAGGAGTAACGAGGGCGGGAAGCGGGCCGCCGCACGCGCGCGTGGGTGCGCTCCCGGTCACCGCATAGGCTGACGGGATGCAGGACGAGTACCGCACAGTCGCTCGCGCGGGCGTGCACGAGACCGAGATCAACCGCTCCCGCTTCCTGTGCGCCCTCGCCCCGGCCGCCACCGAGCAGGAGGCACAGGACTTCATCGCCGCCGTCCGCAAGGAGCACGCCGACGCCACGCACAACTGCTGGGCCTACGTCATCGGAGCCGACGCCTCGGTGCAGAAGGCCAGCGACGACGGCGAACCGGGCGGCACCGCCGGCGTCCCCATGCTCCAGATGCTCCTGCGCCGTGAGATGCGCTACGTCGTCGCGGTCGTCACCCGCTACTACGGCGGCGTCAAGCTCGGCGCCGGCGGACTCATCCGCGCCTACGGTGGTGCCGTCGGCGAGGCCCTCGACACGCTCGGCACACTCACCCGGCGCCGCTTCCGGCTGGCCACCGTGACCGTCGACCACCAGCGCGCGGGCAAGGTCCAGAACGACCTGCGCGCCACCGGCCGCGAGGTCCGGGACGTGCGCTACGGCGAGGCCGTCACCATGGAGATCGGCCTGCCGGACGCCGACGTGGACGCCTTCCGCGCCTGGCTGGCGGATGTGACGGCGGGCACGGCGGAGTTCGAGCTGGGCGGGGAGGCGTACGGCGACGCGTGAGTCAGGACAGATCCGGACAATCACGCCAACCCTGCCGCCACGGCCGCTGCGTTCGCCGGCACGGGAGGAGAGGTGCGAAGCGACGAAGGCGGGAGTAACCGCCCGTGATGTCCGACCCGGCCGTTAATCTCGGGGATCATGAGACTTCTGCACACGTCCGACTGGCATCTCGGCCGGGCCTTCCACCGGGTGAACATGCTCGGGGCCCAGGCCGAGTTCATCGGTCACCTCGTCACCACCGTGCGTGAGCACGCCGTGGACGCGGTGGTCGTGTCCGGTGACGTGTACGACCGCGCGGTGCCCCCGCTCGCCGCGGTCGAGCTGTTCGACGACGCGCTGCACCGCCTCGCCGGCCTCGGCGTGCCCACGGTGATGATCTCCGGCAACCACGACTCGGCCCGCCGCCTCGGCGTCGGCGCCGGACTCATCGAGCGCGCGGGCATCCATCTGCGCACCGATCCGGCCGCCGCCGGCACCCCGGTCGTGCTGGCCGACGCCCACGGCGATGTCGCCTTCTACGGTCTGCCGTATCTCGAACCGGCATTGGTGAAGGACGAGTTCGCGGTGGACAAGGCCGCGCACGAGGCCGTGCTCGGCGCCGCCATGGACCGCGTCCGCGCCGACCTCGCCACGCGCGCGGACGGCACCCGCTCCGTCGTCCTCGCCCACGCCTTCGTCACCGGCGGCGAGCCCAGCGACAGCGAGCGCGACATCACGGTCGGCGGCGTGGCCGCCGTACCGGCGGGCGTCTTCGACGGCGTCGACTATGCGGCCCTCGGCCATCTGCACGGCTGCCAGACCCTCACCGAGCGCGTGCGCTACTCCGGCTCCCCGCTCGCCTACTCCTTCTCCGAGGCCGGCCACCGCAAGAGCATGTGGCTGATCGACCTCGGCGCCGACGGCTCCGTCACCGCCGAGCGCCTCGACTGCCCGGTGCCGCGCCCCCTGGCCCGCATCAGGGGCACCCTGGACGACCTCCTCGCCGACCCGGCGCTGGCCCGCCACGAGGACGCCTGGGTCGAGGCCACGCTCACCGACCCGGCCCGCCCGGCCGACCCCATGGCCCGCCTCACCGAGCGCTTCCCGCACACCCTCAGCCTCGTCTTCGCCCCCGAGCGCGCCCCGGACGACGCCGGGGTGTCGTACGCCCGGCGCCTCGCGGGCCGCAGTGACCAGCAGGTCGCCCAGGACTTCGTCGCCCATGTGCGCGGCGCCGGGCCGGACGATGGGGAGCTGGACGTGCTGCGCGAGGCGTTCGACGAGGTGCGCGCCGACGACGCCGTACGGGAGGTGGCCCGGTGAGGCTGCACCGGCTCGACATCACGGCCTTCGGGCCCTTCGGCGGCTCCCAGAGCGTCGACTTCGACGCCCTGTCCGCCGCCGGGCTCTTCCTGCTGCACGGCCCCACGGGCGCGGGCAAGACCTCCGTCCTGGACGCCGTCTGCTACGCCCTGTACGGCGCCGTGCCCGGCGCCCGGCAGAGCGGAAGCGGCCAGGGCATGAACCTGCGCAGCGACCACGCCGAGCCCGGCTCGCGCGCCGAGGTCCGCCTGGACCTCACCGTCGCGGGGCGCCGCCTGGAGGTCACCCGGCAGCCGGCCTGGGAGCGGCGCAAGCTGCGCGGCACGGGCACGACGGTCGACAAGGCCCAGAGCTGGCTGCGCGAGTACGACAGCATCACCGGCACCTGGAAGGACCTCAGCCGCTCCCACCAGGAGATCGGCACCGAATTCGAGCAGCTGCTCGGCATGAGCCGCGAGCAGTTCTGCCAGGTCGTACTGCTGCCCCAGGGCGACTTCGCCCGCTTCCTGCGCGCCGACGCCGAGGCCCGCGGCAGGCTCCTCGGCCGGCTCTTCGACACCCAGCGCTTCGCCGATGTCGAAAAGCGCCTCGCCGAACGCCGCCGCGCCACCGAGGCACGCGTGCGTGAGGGCGACGCGGCGCTGCTCGCCGACGCCCACCGCATGCAGCAGGAAGCCGGCGACGCCATGCAGCTGCCCGAGCTGGCACCCGGCGATCCGGGCCTGGCCGAGGCGGTTCTCTGCGCCGCCGCCGTGGCGCGCGCCACCGCCCGGGAACGGCTCACCGTCGCCCACTGCCGCCTCGGCACCGCCGAGTCCGCGCACACCGAAGCCCGCCGCGCCCTGGACGAGGCGCGCGAACTCGCCCGGCTGCAGGCCAGGTTCGCCGAGGCCCGGCAGCGCGCAGAGCGACTCCAGCAGCACTCCGGCGCCCACCGCGAGGCCCAGGAGCGCATGGAGCGGTCCCGCAAGGCCGAAGCGGTCGCGCCCGCCCTGGAGCTGCGCGAGGCCGCCGAGAAGGAGCACCGCAGGGCCGCGGCGGCCGAGGCACACGCGCGCGGGACGCTGCCGGGCTGCTACGCCGGCGCCGGCGCGAGCGGACTCGCGGCAGCCGCCCGCCGGGCCGCCGGGGAACTGGGCGGCCTGGACGCGGCCCGCCGCGCCGAGCAGCGGCTCGACCGGCTGGCCGAGGAGCGCTGCGGACTCGACCGGCAGGAGCGCGCCGACGAGGACGTACTGCGCGAGGCCGACGCCTGGCTCGACGGCTGGGACACCACCCGTGGCGCGCTCCAGGCGCGCGTCGACTCCGCCCAGGAGGCCGCCACCCGCGCCGAACAGCTCGCCGTCCAGCGGGAACCGATGCATGGGCGCCTCACCGCGGCCCGCACCCGGGACGCGCTGGCCGCGGACCTGGAGGAGGCACGGCGCAGGGCGCTCGCCTCCGAGCAGCGTGCCCTCGGCGCCCGCGCCCACTGGCTCGACCTGAAGGAACAGCGCCTGAACGGCATCGCCGCCGAGCTGGCCGACCGGCTCACCGACGGCGAGCCCTGCGCCGTGTGCGGAGCCACCGAACACCCCGCCCCGGCCCGCAAGGTCGCGGGGCACGTCGACCGCGAGGCGGAGGAACGGGCTCACCAGGCATCCCGGCAGGCCGACCGGCAGCACACCGAGGACGAGCGGCGGCTCGGCGTCGTGCGCGAGGCCCTGGCCGCCGCCACCGCCGAGGCCGGCGACACCCCGACCGACCAACTCGAAGCCGCAGAACGCGCGTTGGAGCAGGAGTACACCCGGGCGCGCCGCGAGGCCTCGGCCCTGCACGCCGCCCACGAGGAGCTGCGGCGCGCCGAGCGCGAGCGCGAGCAGCGCCTGGCCGACCGCCAGCAGGCCGCCGTACGGGCCGCCTCCCGGCTCACCCGGCGCGACACCCTGGAGCGCGAACAGGCGGTGCTGGATGCCGAGTTGACGCAGGCGCGCGGCACTGCCGACAGCGTGGCCGCGCGGGCCGCGCAGCTCGAGCGGCAGGTCACGCAGCTCACCGAGGCCGCCGAAGCCACGCGCGCCGCCGAGGACGCCGCCCAGCGCCTGAAGGACGCCGACGCCCGCCTCGCCGACGCCGCCTACCGGGCCGGCTTCGACACCCCGCAGGCCGCGGCCGCCGCCCTCCTGGACGCGGCCGCCCACCGCGAGCTGCAACACCGCCTGGACGCCTGGCAGTCGGAGGAAGCGGCCGTCCGGGCCGTGCTGGCCGAGGCCGGCACCGCGGCCGCCGCCCAGCAGCCGCCCGCCGACCTGGCCGCGGCGGAGCGGGCCGCGGCCGAGGCGGAGCGCCGCCTGCGCGCGGCGGCCTCCGCGCGCGACGCGGCCGACCGCTGCCGCACCGAGCTGGACCGCCTCTCCGCGCGGGCCACAGGGGCGGTACGACGCATCGCACCGCTGCGCGAGGAGTACGACCGGGTCGCCCGCCTCGCCGCCCTCACCGCGGGCACCTCCGCCGACAACGAACGCAAGATGCGCCTGGAGTCGTATGTGCTGGCGGCCCGCCTGGAGCAGGTCGCCGCCGCCGCGACCGCGCGGCTGCAGCGCATGTCCTCGGGCCGCTACACCCTCGTCCACTCCGACGACCGCACCGGCCGCGGCCGCAGCGGGCTCGGGCTGCACGTGGTCGACGCCTGGACCGGGCGCGAGCGCGACACCGCCACCCTGTCCGGCGGCGAGACCTTCTTCGCCTCGCTCGCGCTCGCCCTCGGCCTCGCGGACGTCGTCACCGACGAGGCCGGCGGGGTGCGCCTCGACACCCTCTTCATCGACGAGGGCTTCGGCAGCCTCGACGACCAGACCCTCGACGAGGTCCTCGACGTCCTCGACTCACTCCGGGAGCGGGACCGGAGCGTGGGCATCGTCAGCCATGTCCCGGACCTGCGCCGCCGGATCCATGCGCAGCTGGAGGTGGTGAAGGGGAGGACGGGGTCGGTACTGCGGCAGCGGGGGGTCTGAGCGGGTCAGTGTCCCAGCGCGCGGCGGGGCAGTGGCGAGGAGTACACGACGCTGGTGGTCACCGAGCCCAGCGCGCCGATCTTCCCGGAGACCTGCTCCAGATGGGACATGGACCGCGCGGCGACCTTGAGGACGAAGCAGTCGTCGCCCGTCACATGGTGCGCCTCCAGGATCTCGGGCGTGGCGGCCACCAGATCGTGGAACGGCTTGTAGTTTCCGTTCGGGTAGCGCAGCCGCACGAACGCCAGGATCGTCAGGCCGAGCCGCTCCGGGTCCACGACCGCCGCGTACCCCTGGATCACGCCGGCCTCCTCCAGCCGCCGTACCCGTTCGGTGACGGCGCTCGGCGACATCGAGACGGCGCGCGCCAGTTCGGCGTAGCTGGCCCGTCCCTCGCGCTGGAGGACCTCGAGGATGCGCCAGTCGGTGGCGTCCGGGGAATACACGGTCATCCCGGATGGATAGCAGGGAAATCCCCGGGGCATCAAGGGGAAGCCCGTGGATCGGCCCTTCAGGGAGCGGGCGTGCGGCCGTAAATTTCCAGCCATGATCATCGAGACCTCGCAGCAGCCCGCGAACCCCGTCCTGCCCGTGAACCCCGTCCTGCGCGTGGCCCCCGCCGCCCCGGCCGAGGCCGCCGCCTACTTCCGGGCCAGCCTGGCCTTCCACGCCGACGTCTCCGACGTGGCCGCCGCGCTCGCGGCCGGCGGCGACCCCGGTTTCGTCGTCGTGGACTCCCGCTCGACCGAGTCCTGGGACCAGGGCCACATCCCCGGCGCGGTCCACCTGCCCACCGCGCTCGTCCCCGAACAGGCCGAGCGGCTCCTCGACAAGTCCGTGCCCGTGGTGACGTACTGCTGGGGCCCCGGCTGCAACGGTGCCACCCGATCCGCCCTCGCCCTCGCCGAACTCGGCTACCAGGTCAAGGAGTTGCTCGGCGGCTTCGAGTACTGGGCGCGCGAGGGCCTCGCCTACGAGACCTGGCAGGGCCCGGTGCGCCGTGACCCGGATCCGCTGACCGCACCCGTCGAAGGCGGGTGCGGCTGCTGACGGCGGCCCGTGTAGGTTCTTGGCCCATGGCTCGATACGCGGATCCAGGCGTGCTGGAGTGGGTGGAGTCGGTCGGCGGCCCCCTGATAGCCGTGCCCGAGACGGTGCTGCCGTTCTGGGCCGGCGCCGACAGCGAGGACCTCGCCACGGACTACGACCGGGCGTGCGAGGTCGACGGACACGTCGGCCTGCTGCCCGTCGGCGACAGCGCGGCCCTGGTGCTCGGCGACGACCCCGCCTCCACCTCCTTCCTGCCGGAACACGCCACGTTCGTACGGTGGTCCGCCGCGCACTCCGAGGCGGAGCTGCTCGCCGGCGTCCCGGCGGCCCTCGACACGGCGGTGTGGGGGAGCGAGGTCCACTGGCGGGTGCCCGGTCCGGTGCTGCTGTTCGACTCGGCCTGGCCCGGCCGGGCAGCCGGCCGCATCGAGCACCTCCGGGTACCCCTGGCGGCCGGCACGTACGCGGTGCGGGCCGCGTATGCCCAGCCGGGCCCCGAGACCTGGATCGGGCTGGTACGGCTCAGCAGACTCGCCGACTGACCGGACTCCCGCGCCCGCGGGGCGGTCAGCGCAGTGCGTCGAAGGCGATCTCCAGATGGCGGGGGCCGCGCAGCACCGCGTTCTGCCGGTAGGGCGGCGGGTCCTCGACCAGCCGGGGATTCTCCAGCCGCCGGGCCAGCTCGGACAGGGCGATCTGGGTCTCCAGCCGGGCCAGCGGAGCGCCGAAGCAGCTGTGGATGCCGCTGCCGAAGCCCAGGTGCTGGATGTCCCCGCGGTCGGGGTCGAAGCGCTCGGGGTCCTTGAACCGCTCCGGGTCACGGTTGCCCGCGGCCAGGACCAGCCAGAGGCGCGAACCCTTGGGGATGGTGACCCCGCGCACCTCGATGTCGGTGATGCAGGTGCGCTGCGGCACGATCTGCACCGGTGGCTCGTAGCGCAGCAACTCCTCCACGATGTTCACGGACAGACCCGGGTCCTGGCGCAGCCGCTGCAGGATGGCGGGGTGCCGCAACAAGGTGAGCATGCCGTTCGTGATCAGGTTGACCGTCGTCTCGTGACCGGCGATCAGCAGCAGCACCGCGGTGCTGAGCACCTCCATCATCGTCATGGCGCCGTCCGGACCACGGCTGTTGACCAGGTCGGACAACAGGTCGTCCCGGGGTTCCCTGGCGCGCTCCTCGACCAGCCCGGACAGGTACATCCCGAGCTGCATCCGCGCCTCCTGCGCGGCCTTCGTGAACTCGGCGTCCGCGCCCTGCCGGGTCTCCGGGTCGAGGCTGGCGACCAGCGGATCGACCCAGGCACGGAAGCGGGGCTCGTCCTCCCGGGGCACCCCGAGCAGCCGGCAGATCACGGTCACCGGGAAGGGATAGGCGAACCGGTCGACCAGGTCGATCTGCCGCGCGTCCCCGAAGCCGTCGATCAGCTCCGTGACGATGGCCGCCATGTCGCCCCGCATGTTCTCGACCCGACGCGGCCGGTGCGGCGGTCCGAAGGCGCTGTTGGCGATGCGCCGGAGCCGGTCGTGCTCCGGCGGATCGAGCCGCAGGAAGGACGGCGGCAGTCCTCCGGTCTCCTCCGCCTGGGCCAGCGTGTCGGTTCCGGCGGCGGCGAGGTTCGCGGCGTCGGAGCTGATCCGGGGATCGTGCAGCAGGGCCTCGATGTCGTAGTACGAGCTGAAGACGTAGGGGCCGCCCTCCTCCTCGTGCAGGACCGGGTTCTTGCGCAGCTCCTCGTACAGCGGGTAGGGGTCGGCACGGTTGGCGAAGTCGGTGATCTGCTGGAACAGCGGGGCTTGCGTCATGACACGTCCTCGGAGCGTCGGGGCCTGGCGGCGATCAGTGCAGCGCCGGGTGGAAGACCAGCTGCTGGTCGGCCGGTGAGTAACCGGTGAGTGTCACGGTCGGGCCGTGGGTGGGCAGGGACGGGTCGGGGAAGTCCGCCGCCACCGGCTGCCGGCCCTCGGGACGCCGGTCCATCGTCGGGAACTCCACCGGGAACGGCGCGCCCCGCTCGATCTGCCGCGCGTAGAACTCCAGCCACCGGGCGCTGTCGAAGCTCACGGCGGCGATGACGCGGCCCTGGTAGCCGTACACGCCGACGAACCGGCGCTCGGCCGGCGAACCTTGCGTGATCATCAGCTGGTCACCCATGGGCGGGACGCCGACCGACTTGATGTTCACGCCGAACATCGACGACCAGAACGCCGGCATCCACAGGTGCGGGCGCCGGTCGGCGCCGTGGCAGATCATGTTGTGCGCGGCCGTCTCCGCCTGCGCGACGGCGTTGCCCCAGTGCTCCAGCGAGAGGAACTGGTAGCCGAACAGCGCGTGCGGGGAGCGCGCCACGTCGCCCGCCACGAAGACGTCGTCCGTGACGATGCCCCGGAAGTCGAAGGCGCGGCAGCCCGCGTCGCACGCGATGCCGTTGGGCCCGGCGCCCAGCCCCGACCCGGCCAGCCAGTCGGTGTTGCGCTGCGAGCCGAGCGAGACCACGACCACGTCCGCCTCGACGACACTCTCGTCGGACAGATGGACGGCCCGTACCCGGCCGACCGAGTCACCCTCCAGCGCGGTCACCGTGACATGGGTGCGCAGGTCCACGCCGCTCTCGGTCTGCAGGTCGGCGGCGACCGCGCCGACCACTCCGCCGAGCGCGCCCACCAGCGGCGCCCCCGCGCGCTCCGCCACGGTGACCGCGAGGCCCATCTCGCGGCAGGCCGAGGCGATCTCCGAACCGGCGAACCCGGCACCGATGACGAACACCCGGCGCGGTCCCGCCTTCAGGCGCTGGTAGAGATCGGCCGCGTCGTCCCGCGTCCGCAGCACACATACGCCGCTGAGCCGGGCCTCGTCCTCCTTCGGCCAGGGCCGGGCGCGCACCCCGGTCGCGATGAGCAGCCGGTCGTAGGGCACCTCGTCCCCGTCGGCCAGCCTGACCCGCTTGGCCGCCAGGTCCAGACCGCTCGCCGGGATGCCGAGCCGCCACTTGGCGTCGACCTCCCAGCGGTGCGGCAGCTCGGTGTGGTGCGGGGACGCCATGCCCAGCAGGACGGACTTCGACAGCGGCGGCCGGTCGTACGGCTCGTAGGGCTCGTCACCGATCAGGGTCAGCTCGCCGGTGAAGCCCTCGGCGCGCAGCGTCTCCGCCGCCCGCAGGCCGGCCAGGGAGGCACCCACGATGAGGATCCGGCCCTCGCGCCTGAGCCAGTCCAGGTGGTCAGCGGACATCGGACGCCTCCTGGGCGGCTCCCGCGCCCGGCTCACCCGCGAGGTCCTCCAGCCCGTCGGCCGTGATCGCCTGCACCGGGCAGGCGGCCACCGCACGCGCCAGCCGCTCCCGCTGCTCCTCGGGGGCGTGCGGGTTGTAGACCAGTGATTCCTCGCCGTGCATGGCGAAGACGTCGGGAGCGAGGAACGCGCACTGGGCGTACCCCTGACATTTGTTGAGATCGACGACGAGCCTCATCGACGCTCCGCCTTCCCGTGGCCAGGTCCGGTGCGCGTCCCGCGGTGCGTGCGGCGGCCCGGACGGTGGTCGTGTCCCGCTCGCCAGCATGAGAGTCCGGCGCGCACCTCGCTCGTCGGCGACCGCATCCGGGTCAACGGGCGGGGCCGCTCGCCACCAGGATGTACGCGCTGAGCACCAGCGACCACGCGGGGAACGCCAGCTCCGCCCAGGGCACGCTCGACGCGAGGAAGAGCAGCGCCAGGGTGGTGAGGAAGCCCAGGACGGTGAGCGGGCGGGGCAGTACGCCGAGGCGGTGGCCGATCACCGACATGGAGCACACGAAGACGGCCGCCATCCGCGTGGTGTACTGCGTCAGCAGCAGGTACGCGAAGTGGCGGCCGAAGTCCCAGGAGGCGAGCGCCGGTGCGCTGCCGCTGGGGTGCGTGACGTCGAGTACGGCACTGGCCGCGGCGGCGGCCCCGAACAGCGTGGCGGTGAAGACGAGCCCGCTGCCGAGGAAGACGGTGGCCATGAACTTGTCCTCGAGCGCCCCGACATGCGCCCGTACCACGCCGATGAACCACAGGAAGAAGATGCCGGCGAACGGCACCAGCGCGAGGGCCGTGCGCAGCGCCTGGCGCCGGCTGCTGTCGGTGAACCCCCGGGCGGTGATCGCCTCGGTCCCTTCCGGGATGCCCAGCCGCACCAGGACCATCACCGCCGCCAGCAGCAGCGCGAAGACGACTCCCGCCAGCCCGGCCGCGCGGGGTGCCCGCAGCGCCTCCTGCTCCGGCCGCATCTCGCGCATCTCCCGCACGGCAGGCCCGCCTCCTTGACCCATCGGCCCCGGCACCAGCTAGCCGTGCCGGCGCGGGCCGCGCCACCGGGGCAGGGCCGTACGGCCGAGCCCCGGGGCGTCGCGGGCCGCGTCCCGGGCCGTGCAGGAGCGTGTGCCCGGCTCTCGCGCCGCGGCCCCGGGGCCCGTGCCGGCTCCGGGCGGTCAGAGCTGCGACAGCTCGTCCACCAGGTCGTCCAGGCCCAGGGAACCCTGCGAGAGCGCCGCCATGTGCCAGGCCTTCAGGTCGAAGGCGTCGCCATGCCGCTCACGTGCCTTCTCGCGGCCCAGCAGCCAGGCCCGCTCACCGAGCTTGTAGCCGATGGCCTGGCCCGGAATCGTCAGGTACCGGGTCACCTCGCTCTCCACGAAGTCCGCCGGCCGGCTGCTGTGCGAGCCGAAGAACTCCTGCGCCAGCTCCGGCGTCCAGCGCTCACCGGGGTGGAACGGCGAGTCCGCCGGGATCGGCAGTTCCAGGTGCATGCCGATGTCCACGATCACCCGGACCGCACGCATCATCTGCGCGTCCAGGTAGCCGAGCCGCTCCTCGGGGCCCTTCAGATAGCCCAGCTCGTCCATCAGCCGCTCCGCGTACAGCGCCCAGCCCTCGGCGTTGGCGCTGACCCCGCCGATCGTGGCCTGGTAGCGGGAGAGGTTCTCCGCCACGTGCGCCCACTGGGCGAGCTGGAGGTGATGTCCGGGCACGCCCTCGTGGTACCAGGTCGAGACGAGGTCGTAGACCGGGAACCGGGTCTGGCCCATGGTCGGCAGCCAGGTGCGGCCGGGCCGCGAGAAGTCCTCCGACGGGGCCGTGTAGTACGGGGCCGCGGCGCCGCCGGGCGGCGCGATGCGCGACTCCACCTTGCGCACCCGCTCGGCGAGTTCGAAGTGCGTGCCGTCCAGGTCCTCGATGGCCTGGTCCATCAGGCCCTGGAGCCACTCGCGGACCTCCTCCACGCCCTCGATGCTCCGGCCGTGCTCGTCGAGGTGCGCGAGCGCGGCCCACGGCGACTTCGCGCCGGGCAGGATCTTCTCCGCCTCCTGCTTCATCTCGCCGAGCAGCCGGTGGAACTCGGACCAGCCGTACGCGTACGCCTCGTCCAGGTCCAGGTCGGTGCCGTTGAAGTAGCGGGACCAGCGCGCGTACCGCTCGCGGCCCACCACGTTCGAGGAGCCCTCGATCACCGGGGCGTACTCGTCCCGCAGCCAGTCCCGGAGTTCCACCAGCGCGCCGGTCGCGGCGCGGGCCGCCTCGGCCAGCTCCTCGCGCAGCGCCTCGGGTCCGGCGGCGGCGAAGTCCTCGTACCAGCCGCGGCCCGAGCCGTCGGTGTCCGTCCACTCGGTGAGCTGGCCGATGAAGGTGGCGGTCGGCCGCGGCGCCGCGAACAGCTTGCGCTCCAGGCCGAGTTGGAGCGAGGCCCGGTAGCCCGCGAGCGCGCCGGGCACCGCGCGC
Source organism: Streptomyces sp. FXJ1.172 (assembly GCF_001636945.3). Taxonomy (NCBI): domain Bacteria; kingdom Bacillati; phylum Actinomycetota; class Actinomycetes; order Kitasatosporales; family Streptomycetaceae; genus Streptomyces; species Streptomyces sp. FXJ1.172. The sequence continues at coordinate 7,700,075 of NZ_CP119133.2, forward strand.
AGCCGCTCGGCGATCGCCGCCCAGTCCTCGTCCGTGGTCTGCGGGGTGACGGTGAAGATGTCCCGCACCGAGTGGCCGGGCGTGCTCATGTTGCCGATCGCGCGCAGGTGTTCGTCCGCCTCGTACACGGCCAGCTCGGCGGTCAGCCGCTCGCGCAGCAGCCGCCCGCAGCGGCGCTCGGCGTCACTGTCCGCGCCGGGCTGCCGCTCCGCCTCGTCGAGCCTGGCGAGGGTGGTCCGTGCCAGCCGGGCGAGGGCCTCCTGGCCCGCGGGCGAGTAGTCGGGCAGCCGGCTCGAACTCTCCTGCACACCGAGATAGGTGCCGGTGACCGGGTCGAGGGCGATGAGGTCGTCCACATACGCGTCGGCGACCTGCCGGGGCAGCGGGCTCTTGGTCTCAGACATGGCGCCCATCCTCATACGACGAGGATCTCCGCGTCACCCACGTTCGGGGGGATTCAGCTCTGGGCGTGGCCGGGAGGCAGCAGGGGCCCGCACTCCCACTGCTGGAAGATCAACCGGGTCTCCACCCGCGCCACCTCGCGCCGCGCGGTGAACTCGTCCAGCACCAGGCGCTGCAGATCGGCCATGTCCGCGACGGTCACATGGACCAGATAGTCGTCCGGCCCGGTCAGATGGAACACCGTCCGCGCCTCCGGCAGCGCCCTGATCCGCTCCACGAACGGCCCGACCAGCTCCCGCCGGTGCGGCCGTACCTGCACCGAGAGCAGCGCCTGGAGCCCGCGCCCCAGCTTGGCCGGATCCAGCCGCAGCTGATGCCCGAGGATCACGCCCGAGCGGCGCAGCCGGGTCACCCGGTCAAGACAGGTCGACGGCGCGACCCCCACCTGTTGGGCGAGGTCGCGGTAGGTGATCCGGGCGTCGTTCTGCAACAGCCGCAGCAGCTGGAGATCCACCGGATCCAGTACGACAGATTCGGCCATTGGCCGAACGTAGCACGGTGTTCGATTCCGGGGAACCGTCCGATGTTCACCCTTCCGCCATGGACACAGCGAGCATCGGTGCCTACGACGGCGTACGCACCGCATCGAGAGCCCTTGCCACCGAGGCCGTGCACGCCGGCCGTGACGATCTCGCCCGGCAGGGTCTGCACGCCCCGCCCATCGACCTGTCCACCACCTATCCGTCGTACGACAGCCGGGCCGAGGCCGCCCGCATCGACGCCTTCGCCACCGACGGCGCCGACCCGGCCGGGCCGCCCGTGTACGGCCGCCTCGGCAACCCCACCGTCGCCCGCTTCGAGACCGCCCTGGCCCGGCTCGAGGGCACCGGGGCCGCGGTCGCCTTCGCCAGCGGCATGGCCGCGCTCAGCGCGGTCCTGCTCGCCCGGTCCGCCATGGGCCTGCGGCACGTCGTCGCGGTACGGCCGCTGTACGGCTGCAGCGACCATCTGCTGACCGCCGGGCTGCTCGGTACGGAGGTCACCTGGACCGACCCGGCGGGGATCACCGACGCGCTGCGCCCGGACACCGGTCTGGTGCTGGTCGAGTCACCGGCCAACCCGACGCTCGCCGAACTCGACCTGCGGGCCGTCGCCCACGCCTGCGGTTCGGTCCCGCTGCTCGCCGACAACACCTTCGCCACGCCGGTCCTGCAGCGCCCGGCCGAGCAGGGGGCCCGGCTGGTGCTGCACAGCGCCACCAAGTACCTCGGCGGTCACGGGGACGTGCTCGCCGGAGTGGTCGCCTGTGACGAGGAGTTCGCGGGCCGGCTGCGGCAGATACGGTTCGCCACCGGTGGTGTCCTGCATCCGCTGGCCGGCTACCTGCTGCTGAGGGGACTGTCCACCCTCCCGGTGCGGGTGCGGGCCGCCTCCGCGAACGCCGCCGAACTGGCCCGCCGGCTCACCGCCGACCCGCGCGTGGCCCGCGTCCACTACCCGCGGCTGGGCGGCGCGATGATCGCCTTCGAGGTGTACGGCGACCCGCACGAGGTCATCTCCCGGGTCCGCCTCGTCACCCCGGCGGTGAGCCTGGGCAGCGTCGACACGCTGATCCAGCACCCCGCGTCCATCAGCCACCGCATCGTCGACGCCGACGACCGGCGCGGGGCCGGCGTCAGCGACCGGTTGCTCCGGCTGTCGGTGGGGCTGGAGGACATCGACGACCTGTGGGCGGACCTGGACCAGGCGCTCGGTGCTCCGCAGGATCAGCAGGCACTGGGGTACGCGAGGTCGGGCACCGCCTGACAGCTCCGCGGTGGCTGAGCGCCGGCGCGGCAAGGTCACCTGAGCGGGGTGTGCGCGGTGCGGGCGTCGTCGCGGGAACCGGCGGGCGCCGCGTCCAGCCGGGCCGTGATGACCAGGGTGCCCTCCTCGATCTGGTAGTCCAGGGGCAGCCCCAGTCCGCGCATCACGGTGACCATGCCGGTGTTGGACGCCTGCGTCACGGCGTACACGCTCGCGCAGCCCGCCTCCGCGGCCATCGCCACGAGCCGGCCGAGCAGTTCGGCGCCGATGCCGCGCTGCTGCCAGTCGTCCTCGACCAGCAGCGCGACCTCGGTCTCGTCGCCGTCCCACAGCAGGTGCCCGAGGCCGACGATGCGGCCGGAGGCGGTCTGCGCGGCCAGGGTCCGGCCGAAGCGCGGGCTGAGCAGGTGGTTCAGATAGCGGTCCGCATCGCCGACGGGGCCGTGGTAGCGCATGCCGAGGGTGCGCGGCGAGCACCGCTCGTGCATCGCCTTCGCCGCCGCCAGGTCCCCGGTGTCGACCCGGCGGACGGTGATGTCGTTGCCCTCGGGCAGCGTCAGCACGTCCTGGCCGCGCGGAATGCGCGGACCGAGCCGGTTGTCCAGCTCCACCAGCGCCCGTGCCCGCGCGAACTCGGTCGGCGTGAACGGGAGGTAGGGCCGCTCCACGACGAGCACCCCGCCCTCCGGTGCCCGCAGCCGCATCACGGTGTCCTCGAGGACGCCCTCGACCGGCACCGGCTGCGGCCCGCGGCCCCCGCCGGCCGGGGTCCCGGGCAGTGAACGGATCGTGCACCGGCCCAGCAACTGGCGCAGCGCCAGCGGCAGTTCGGCGGCGTCCAGCGCGGTGCGCGCGGCGAGGCCGAGCACCCGGGTGGGGACGTCGACCAGGTCGTGGGCGTCGGCCCGCTCGATCCAGGTGTCCACACCCCCGGCCAGCGAGACGGCCCGGGTGATCCCGGCGCCCGCGACGGCGCCCGGCGCCCGCAGCAGGAACTCGTCCACGGTGCCGTCGGCCAGCGGGTGCGTCTGCAGGCTGAGGATGTCGACGCGCTGCCCGGCGAGGGCCGCGCACAGCGCGGCCAGCGAACCAGGCTCGTCCTTCACCGTCGTACGCATCCGCCACAGCGCGGCGGCGCCGGCCACCTCGTCCGTGGCGGTGCCGGGCTGCTCGGCGGGCCCGGCCGGCCGCGACCCGGCGGCCGGCCGGGCGCCGGTATCGTCGGCAGGCGGTGCGTGGCCGTGGCGGCGTGCCCACCACGTGTGGAACCCGGCCGTCGCGGCGAGCGCGAGCGCCGAGATCACCAGCAGCGCGGGACCGCCGGGACCGTGCCCGATCAGGTTCGCCACGCCGTCGGCGACCGCGACGGCCGTGAACAGGGCGGCGAGTTCGACGAGGTCGCGCCGCCAGTGGTGCACGGGGCGTCCGTGCCTTGCCCGGGTCACATCGGACATCTCTGGAGTCATGCAGCCACTGTGAAGGAAAGGTGTTGCGTGATCACGAACGCTTTGTGACCGATGGGTAAAGCATGCTCCGTACCATTTGTCCCGCTTTGAACGATTCTTGCCGACGTCCGGGCGTCGGCGCTGCGGAACCTTGCCGCGCAACGGGGGATGACGCCGGTGCGCGGCCCGGTGTGGGAAGAAGCGTACGGGACCGGCGGCCCCGCCGCTGCCTACTGGCCGACCCGGCCCGGCTGGAGCGTCTGTGTGAACAGCACCGTGCCGTCGTACTCGCGCAGCCGGACCGTCAGCTCGCCGCTGTCGCCGTCGATGTCGACCTCGCCGAAGAACTGGTAGCCCTCGGCCGGTGACACGTTGGAGGCCGTCGGTGCCTTCACGAACACCCGGTCCGGGCCGAACGTGCCGTCGAGGGCGTTGGCCGGAAAGGCGCCGGCGTTCAGCGGGCCGGAGACGAACTCCCAGAACGGCTCGAAGTCCTTGAACGCGGCGAGCGAGGGCTCGTAGTGCTGGGCGGAGGTGTGGTGCACGTCGGCCGTCAGCCACACCGTGCCGGTGATGCGCCGGTGCTTGATGAAGCGCAGCAGCTCGGCGATCTGCAGCTCACGGCCGAGCGGCGCGCCCGGGTCGCCCTGCGCGACCGCCTCGAAGTCCGGCTTGCCCTCGACCGGGTCGGGCACGACCAGGCCGAGCGGCATGTCATTGGCGATCACCTTCCACACCGCGCGGGACTTCGCCAGCTCCCGCTTGAGCCACTCCAGTTGCTCACGGCCGAGGATGCCGACCGGGTCCGCGGTCTGGTCGTCGGGGGAGTTGGCGTTGCGGTAGGTGCGCATGTCGAGCACGAACACGTCCAGCAGCGGGCCGTGATGGACGACGCGGTAGATCCGGCCGTCCGGGCGGCCGCTGATCGTGGAGATCGGGAAGTACTCCGAGAACGCCTGCCGCGAGCGCAGCGCCAGGTCGTCGAGCTTCGTGCCGGCCGGGTAGGGGGTGCCGGTGCCGATGACCTCGCCCGGGTACCAGTTGTTGCGCACCTCGTGGTCGTCCCACTGGATGATGTTCGGCACCTGGGCGTTGAACCGGCGCAGGGCCGCGTCCAGGAGGTTGTAGCGGAAGTTGCCCCGGTAGTCGGCCAGGGTGGTCGCGACGTGCGACTTCTCCTCGGTGGTGATGCTGCGGTAGACGCTGCCGTCGGGCAGGGGCGCACTCGCCGCAATGGGTCCGTCGGCGTAGATGTTGTCGCCGCTGCACAGGAAGAAGTCCGGATCGGCCTTCGCCATGGCGTCGAAGATGCGGTAGCCGCCGATGGACTCGTTGATGCCCCAGCCCTGTCCGGCCAGGTCGCCCGACCACACGAACCGCACGCCCCGGCGCCGCTCGGCCGGAGCCGTGCGGAAGGTGCCGCTCACCGGCTCGCCGGTGCGGCGCGGGTCGTCCGGGTCGGCGAGCAGCACGCGGTAGTGGATCTGCTCGCCGGCGGGCAGGCCGTGCAGCCGGGTGGTGCCGGTGAAGTCCGTGCCGGCCCCCAGCAGCGGGCCGTGCCATCTGCGCGGGGCGCGGAACGACTCGGTGGCCGCGGTCTCCACGATCATCCGGGCCGGCCGGTCCGAACGCACCCACACCAGACCGGAGTCGGCGCTCACGTCGCCCGCCTGCACGCCCCAGCCCGCCTGGGGGCGCCCGGAGCGGGCGAAGGCCGGGGCCGCGCCGAGGCCCACGGGCAGGGTCAGGGCCGCCGACGCGGCGAGGGAGCCGCGCAGGACGCTGCGGCGGCCGGGGAGCGGACGGTGGGACATGGCTGCGCCTCCAGGGACGGGATCCGGCCGGTGTGCACAGCCACACCTACTGGGGCGCCGCGGCGCGCACGCGAACCCGAGGTGAACAACGGTCCGCGGGCCGCGGCTTCGTACGCGCCGGCGCCCCGGCCCCGGTCAGCGGCTGCCGTCCAGGATGACCCGCGCGACCAGTGCCGGGTCGTCGTTCATCGGGCAGTGGCCGCAGCCGGGCAGCCGCACCAGACGGGCGTGCGGGATCAGCTGTTTGGCGCGCACCCCCTGGCGGCGTACGAGGATCCGGTCCCGGGTGCCCCAGCCCACCGTGACGGGCAGGCCCGCCAGTTCGTCGGTGAACCGGACCGACTGGCCCGCCCGCAGGGTCGCGTCGAAGCCGGTGGCCCCTACGAGCGCCAGTGTCTCGGCCACCACGGCCTCGGGTGCGCGGCGCGCGGGGCGGCCGTAGATGGTGCTCGTCAGCGCGGTGCGCCCGGCCGCCGTGTGCGACAGCCGCTCCACCAGCGGCAGCGGGAGGCGCCGGGCGACGGCCCGCATCGTCAGCAGCACCGTGAAGGCGTACCGGCGCTCGGCCTCGGTCCAGAACCCGGCGGGGGACAGGGCCGTGACGGACCGTACGAGCTTGTCCCGGCCCAGCTCCAGGGCGAGCAGGCCGCCCAGCGAGTTGCCGGCGATGTGCGGACGGTCCAGTTCCAGCGCCTCGAACAGGGCGCCGAGCACGGTGTTGGTGGTGGACAGGTCGTAGGCGAGGCCGTCCGGCAGGCCCGGCGACGCGCCGAAGCCCGGCAGATCGACGGTGATCACGTCCCGCTCGGTGGCGAGGATGTCCACGACCGGGTCCCAGGCCTGCCGGTGGTGGCCGATGCCGTGCAGCAGGACCAGCGGTTCGCCGCGGCCCACGCGCGCGTAGGACATGGTCACGTCCTGCGGGCCGTGCGGACCGGGGACCGGGAAGGAGGCGGTGGCGGACATGGGGGTGCTCCTCGTCTGGCTGCTGACGGACGGTCGGGGTGCTGACGAACGCCGTAGACAGCTTGTCAGCAATTGCTACCGGCCGGTAGCCCCCGGATCGTCCATGGCGCGTCACCATCAACCCGCCCAGTGCACCTCGATGTTGAAGTCCGGACTCCCGGAGTTGCGGAACATGGTGAGCCACAGCGGCAGATACATCTCCACCGCCCGCGCCGACCGGATCCCGCCCAGGTCCACCACCCGCTGCGCCGGCCAGCCCAGCTCGCCGAGCATGCCCGTCACCTGCTCCTTGGCCTCGGCGTCGTCCCCGCTCACGAAGACGTTGTGCGCGCCCGGCACCCGCCCCGGATCCACCATCACCCGGCAGTTGACCGTGTTCAGCGTCTTCACCACGCGCGCGTGCGGAAAGGCCCGCTGGATCCGCTCGCCCACACTGTCCGACTCCACCGGGTCCAGCCGCGCCTCGCCCGCCATGAAGGCCAGGGGATTGCAGACGTCCACCAGCACCTTGCCGTCGAGGTGCTCCGCGCCGGCCGCCCGCAGCGCGTCGAGCGCCACGGGACCGCCCACGGCGTTGATCACCACCTCGCCCGCCGCGGCCGCCTGCGCGAACGCGCCCGCGCGGGCCCGCTCCGCCGCGGCCGTGGCCCACTCCGCCGCCACCGGGTTGTCCCTGGTGCGCGACCCGAGCGTCACCTCGTGCCCCAGTTCCACCAGCCGGCCGGCCAGGGTGCGGCCCACCTCGCCCGTGCCCAGCACGCCGTACCGCATCGGCCACCTCCGGCTCACCGGCCGCCGGCCCCCGGCGGTCCGCGGTCATTGTGATCCGTACCGGTCCCGGACGCGCCGATTCCGGGTGGCCGCCCCCGGCCCGTGTCGGATGGGATGATGGCCTGGTGAGCACTGACACCGCGACGGACGTCTTCGAAGAGCACCGGTCCCTGCTCATGGGCGTCGCCTACCGGATGCTCGGCCGCGTGGCCGACGCCGAGGACGTGGTGCAGGACGCCTGGCTGCGCTGGTCCGGCGACGACCGCACGGAGGTCCGCGAACCGGCCGCCTATCTGGTGCGCATCACCACCCGTCTGGCCATCGACCGGCTGCGCCAGGTGCAGTCGCGCGGCGAGGCCTACGTCGGGCCGTGGCTGCCGGAGCCCTGTCTCACCGAGTTCGGCGACACCGCCCCGGACGCCGCGGAACGCGCCGTGCTCGCCGACAGCGTCTCCCTCGCCGTGCTGGTCGTCCTCGAGTCCCTGTCCCCGCTGGAGCGGGCCGTCTTCGTGCTCAGGGAGGCGTTCGGCTACCCGTACGCCGAGATCGCCTCGCTGCTCGACCGCGGCGAGGCGGCGGTACGGCAGCTCGCCGGACGGGCGCGCCGGCACGTGGAGGAGCGGCGGCAGCGTTACGAGGTCGACCCCGCCCGGCGGCGCGAGGTGACCGAGCGCTTCCTCGCCGCGGCGGCGGAGGGCGACCTGGACGGGCTCATGTCCCTGCTCGCCCCCGATGTCCGTCTGGTCGGCGACAGCGGCGGCAAGGCCAAGGCGCCGGCCCGGATCGTCAACACCGCCGACAAGGTGGGGCGCTTCCTGGCCGCCGTCGCGCCCCAGGCGCCCGCGGACACGACGTACCGCTCCGTGGAGACCAACGGCGGCCCGGCCGTGCTGGTCCTGTCCGGCGGCAAGCCCGACAGTCTGATCCAGCTGGACATCGCCGACGGCCGCGTCGCGACCGTGTACATCGTGCGCAATCCGGACAAACTTCAGCACCTGGCTGTCCGCTGACCGCACACACGCGCGCGCGTACGAACGCTTCGTGAACGCTGCGCGGCAGCGTCGCCGTGTGTTCCCCAAGGGATCGAGGATTGGTCTTGACCAAGGGTGAAGGCCGCCCTATGGTCGCAGAGAAGTGCAACAACCTTTAATAAACAAGGGCGCTAAAAACCGCCGGACCACGGCACTTGCGGAGGACAGGGTGGGGACCACGCAGCTGGAATCGGTGCCGGAACCGAAGTACTGGCACCTCAAGACCGTGCTCAGCGAGGCACTGGACTCCGAGTTCTCGGTCGGTGAGATCCTGCCCAACGAGCGCGACCTCGCCGCCCGCTTCGGCGTCGCCCGCGCCACGCTCCGCCAGGCGCTCGAACAGCTCGAGCTGGAGGGCCGGCTGCAGCGTCGCCGCGGTGTCGGTACGACCGTGGCGCCGCCGCGGGTGGGCGTGGCCGTCGGCACCGAGCAGCACGCCTGGCCGGGCGCGGCCGAAGACGCCTGGCAGTCCGTCGACTGCGAGCACGCGGCGCCGTCCGCGGCCGTCGCCGCGGCCCTGGACATCGCAGCGGACGAGCCGGTCCACACGGTGCGCCGCTCCCGCATGTCCCACGGCCAGCGCGTCGCCACCGAGCTGCTCCACATCCCGGCGGCCTCGGTGCCCGACCTCACCGCGATCGACGCCCCGTCCGGCCCGGCACGCGCGCGTGCGGTGCTGCGCGAGTTGCAGCGCCTGACCCTGGAGGGCCAGAACCGCTCCGTCGAACTGGGCTCCGCCCGCGCGGACGACGCCAAGGACCTCGACCGCCTGCCCGGCTCACCCGTCCTGGTCGTCACCACCCGCTTCACTGCCGGCGGCCGCACCGCCGCCCTGTCCGTCGCGACCTACCGCGCCGACACCTGCCGACTGACCTTCGGGGACTCGGCGGGCGTGGAGATACACCACGACCCGCAACGCCAGGCGTCCTGAGCATTCCCGGGTGCCCGGGCCGTCCGGGCAACGCCGGGCGGGGCCAACCCGTATGGAGAACGGCTCACCGCCGGGCCGTCACCGTTCCCTCCACGGCGAACAGCTGCTCCTCGACGTGGTCCAGAGCCAGCCGCAGCGCCCCTGTGGCCACGGCCGCCTCGCCCAGCAAGGACAACGCCACCTGAGGCGGCCGCAGGCAATACCGGGCCAGTTCACGCCGCAACGGCTCCAGGACACCGTCCAACCCGGCGGCCCACCCGCCGACAACGACCAGTTCGGGATCCAGGGCGAGCACCAGCGCGGCGACATCGTGCACGAGCCGCTGGATGAACCGCTCGACGGCCGCCCGCGCCCGCTGGTCACCTTTGCGCGCCAGCGCGAACACCTCGGCGACCGCCTGCTCGTCCAGCGGGTGCAGCGGCTCGTCGGTCGTGGACAACAGCGTCTCGGGCGTCGCCTCCCGGCCCAGCAGATGCAGTGCGCCGATCTCCCCGGCCGCCCCGCCGTACCCCCGGTGCAGCCGTCCGCCGATCAGCGAACCCGCACCCGGGCTGAGCCCCGCCAGCACGAACACCACGTCCTCGGACTCGGTCGCCACACCCTTCCAGTGCTCCGCGACGGCCGCCGCGTTGGCGTCGTTCTCCACCAGCACCGGGCACTTGAAGGACCGGCTGAGCCGCTCGCCGAGCTTCAGACCGGTCCACTGCGGCAGCGCCGTGCCCAGCCGTACCGTGCCGTCGGCCTCCACGATGCCCGGCGTGCCCACGCCCACCGCCCGCAGCGAACCGCGCGCGACCCCGGCCCGGCGCAGCAGCTCGGCGACCGCGCCGCGCAGCCGGTCCAGGCGCTCGTCCGCCGCAGCCGCCTCGTCGACATCCTTGGCCTGCGCGCCCAGCACCCGGCCGTCCAGGTCGGACAGCAGCGCGGCGACCCGGTGCGGCCCGATCTCCAGGCCCAGCAGGTGCCCCGCCTCGGCGCGGAACCGGAATCGGCGCGCGGGCCGGCCCTGACGGCGCGCGGTGCCCTCGTCGGCCGCCGTCTCGACGACGAGCCCGCCCTCGATGAGGCCTTCGACGACGCCCTCGACGGTCGGCCGGGACAGCCCCGTGACCCGGGTGATCTCGGTGAGCGTCGCGCAGTCCGTGGCGCGCAGCGCGTGCAGCACCACCGCGGAATTGATCCTTCGCAGCAGCGAGGGATCGCCGCCGGTCAGCTGCGCCACCGTCCGTCCTTCCAGCTCGCGGGCGTGTTGGGCGGATCGTACTCGGCCGGACGCACCCCGGCGAGTGCCGGGCTCCGCACCCGCGAGCCACGGGCCCGGCCCGGCCCGTGGGCCCGCCCGCCTGACGGCCCGCCAATTGTCAGTGCCGACCGCTTTACTGGATCACATGGACATCGCGAAGTGCCTGAGCGTCATCGGGTCGCTCTGCGCGGGGGAGCTTCCCCTCGAGGACGGCGGCTCGCAGGCGGGTGCGGCAGGCGCCGGATACCGGACCGTGGAGTTAGAGACGAGCCACGAGACCCGGGAGGACCTCGCCCGCACGCGGGAGCGGACCGCGGAGGACTTCCAGGCGTGCCGGGACGCGATAGCGGAGCGGCTGGATCACCGCTGGGGCCGGCGGGCCCTGTGGGGTCAGCTCACGGTGCGGGTGCGCCTGAGCCGCGGCGAGGAGATACCGGAGCCCTGGGCCACCCTCGCTCTGCTCACCGACGAACTGGACCTGTGGCAGGAGCCGGAGACCGGCCGCTGGGTGGCCCTCGGCGTCGCCCACCGTGACGAAGCCGACGAGACGCGGCTCCTGGCCACGGTCACGGAGACACCCCCTCCCTGACCGGTCAAGCCCGCGCGGCGACCCGCAGCCGGGCGAACTCCTCCGCCATCGTCTGCGTCGTCCAGTGCGCGTTCAGCCCGCTGGGGTTGGGCAGCACCCAGACCCGGGTGTCCCCGAACGTCCGCTCCTGCGGCCCCACTTGGGCCGTGCGCTCGCCGAACGCGGCCCGGTACGCGGTCACCCCGACCACGGCCAGCCACCTCGGCCCCAGCCGCGCGACCTTCTCGGTGAGCAGCCGCCCGCCCTCGGCGTACTCCTCGGCGGTCAGCTCGTCGGCCCGCGCGGTCGCCCGCGCCACGACGTTCGTGATGCCCAGCCCGTACGACAGCATCTCCTGCTGCTCCGCCGGCTTCAGCAGCCTCGGCGTGAAGCCGGACAGGTGCAGCACCGGCCAGAAGCGGTTGCCGGGGCGGGCGAAGTGGTGACCGGTCGCCGCCGTCATCAGCCCCGGGTTGATGCCGCAGAAGAGCACCCGCAGGCCGTCCGCGACGACGTCCGGTACGAGACGGTCGCGGGCGGCCTCCAGGTCGGTCCTCGTCAGGCGGGTCAGAGGATCGCTCCGGGCGTGTACCCGGCCGCCTCCGGGTGCTGCTTGACGATCCCCTCGATCCGGCCGACGACGACACCGACCTGGTCGGCGGCGGCACCGGTGAAGGACAGCTTGTCGGCCATCAGCGCCGCCAGCTGCTCGCGGTCGAGCGGGAGGCGCTCGTCGCCGGCGAGCTTGTCCAGCAGGTCGTTGCGCTCGGCGCCCTGCTCGCGCATCGCGAGCGCGGTGGCCACGGCGTTCTCCTTGATCGCCTCGTGCGCGACCTCACGGCCCACACCGGCCCGCACCGCGCCCATGAGCACCTTGGTGGTGGCCAGGAACGGCAGATAGCGGTCCAGCTCACGGGCGACGACCGCCGGGAAGGCGCCGAACTCGTCGAGGACCGTCAGGAAGGTCTCCAGCAGACCGTCGAGCGCGAAGAACGCGTCCGGCAGCGCGACCCGGCGCACCACCGAGCAGGACACATCGCCCTCGTTCCACTGGTCGCCCGCCAGCTCGCCGGTCATCGAGGCGTAGCCGCGCAGGATGACCATCAGGCCGTTGACGCGCTCGCAGGAGCGGGTGTTCATCTTGTGCGGCATCGCCGAGGAGCCGACCTGGCCCGGCTTGAAGCCCTCGGTGACCAGCTCGTGCCCGGCCATCAGCCGGATCGTCTTGGCCAGCGAGGACGGCGCCGCCGCCAGCTGCACCAGCGCGGTGACGACCTCGTAGTCCAGCGAGCGCGGGTAGACCTGGCCCACCGAGGTGAACGCCTGCGAGAAGCCGAGGTGCCCGGCGATCCGGTCCTCCAGCTCGGCGAGCTTCGTGGCGTCGCCGCCGAGCAGGTCGAGCATGTCCTGCGCGGTGCCGACCGGGCCCTTGATGCCGCGCAGCGGGTAGCGGCCGAGCAGCTCCTCGACGCGGCCGTACGCGACGAGCAGCTCGTCGGCGGCGGTCGCGAAGCGCTTGCCGAGGGTGGTGGCCTGCGCGGCCACGTTGTGCGAGCGGCCGGCCATGACCAGCTCGGCGTACTCGCCGGCCAGCTTGCCCAGACGCGCCAGGACGGCCACCGTGCGGTTGCGCATCAGCTCCAGCGAGAGCCGGATCTGCAGCTGCTCCACGTTCTCGGTGAGGTCACGGGAGGTCATGCCCTTGTGCACGTGCTCGTGCCCGGCGAGGTCGTTGAACTCCTCGATCCGCGCCTTCACATCGTGCCGGGTGACCTTCTCGCGCTCGGCGATCGAGGCCAGGTCGACGGTGTCGAGGACACGCTCGTAGTCGGCGATCGCCTCCTCCGGCACCTCGATGCCGAGGTCCTTCTGGGCCCGCAGCACGGCGAGCCAGAGCTGCCGCTCCAGCTTCACCTTCTGCTCGGGCGACCAGAGCGTGGCGAGCTGGGCGGAGGCGTAGCGTCCGGCGAGGACGTTCGGGATGCGGGGCTTGGCGGGCGCAGAAGTCACGTGTACGGATTCTACTGGTGATTTGTGCAGGCCAGCGCCGCGCCCCGGTTCAGCGGAAGATACGAGACGCCCGTCACGTCGTGGACAGCATGTCGTGGGCAAGTCGTGGAAAGCCGTCTGCCGTCGCCGGCCGGAGGGCGCTACGCCCGGCCCTCGTACGGCAGCAGCTCGGGGCGCTTGGCCGGGCGGCCGTCGCCCGAGGAGCGGCCGGTCAGCCGGCGGCCTATCCAGGGCAGCAGGTGCTGCCGGGCGAAGCGAGCGTCCGCGACCCGGCGCGTCACCCACCCCGGCGGGGCAGTGGCGGGCATCGGCACCCGCCACTCGGTGTCCTCCGGCTCGTACCCGAGCGTCTGCCACACCGCCTCGGCGACCCGGCGGTGCCCCTCCGCCGTCAGGTGCAGCCGGTCCACGTCCCACAGCCGGGGATCGCTCAGCGACGGGGCGCCGTACAGGTCGACGACGACCGCGCCGTGCCGTGCGGCCAGCTCGTCCACGCAGGAGAACAGCTCCTCCATGCGCGGCCGGAACCGCTCCAGCACCGGGCCCTGGCGGCCGGGGCTGCGCATCAGCACCAGTTGCCCGCAGGACGGCGCGAGGCGCTCCACGGCCTCGGTCAGCAGGCCCTTGACCCGGCCCATGTCGCACTTGGGCCGCAGGGTGTCGTTGAGGCCGCCGACCAGCGTGACCACGTCGGCGTTCATGGCCGCCGCCACGTTCACCTGCTCGTCCACGATCTGCCCGATCAGCTTCCCGCGCACGGCCAGGTTGGCGTACCGGAAATCCGGTGTGCGGGCGGCCATCCGCGTGGCGAGCACGTCGGCCCAGCCCCGGTAGGAGCCGTCGGGCAGCAGGTCCGACATGCCCTCGGTGAACGAGTCGCCGACCGAGACCAGGCTGCTGTACGGGGGAGATGCGGGATTCGTCTGCATGGCGTCAGTGATGGTATCCCGGCTCCATACCCGCCGGTCGGTCGCCCCGGGACCGGACGGTGTCAGCCCGGAGCAGGCTGCCCGAACAGCTGCCGCAGGACGTCCTCCATGGTCACCAGGCCGGCCAGGCGCCCGTCGTCACCGAGCACCGCCGCGAGATGCGTGCGGCTGCCGCGCATCGCGGTGAGCACGTCGTCCAGCGGGGTGCTCTCCCGTACACGCGCGATGGACCGCATGTCGCGCAGCCGGAACGGCACGTCCCGCGGCGAGGCGTCCAGCGCGTCCTTGACGTGCAGGTAGCCCACGATCCGGCGGCCCACGTCGACCACCGGGAACCGGGAGAAGCCCGACTCGGCGGACAGCCGCTCCAGCGCCTCCGGGGTCACGCCCACGCGCGCGTACTCCACCCGCTCCAGGGGCACCACGACATCGCGCACCGGGCGTCTGCCCAGCTCCAGGGCGTCGTGCAGCCGCTCCCGCGCCCGGTCGTCGATCAGGCCCGCCTCACCGGCGTCCTTGACGATCTCGGCCAGCTGGGCGTCCGTGAAGCTCGCCGCGACCTCGTCCCTGGCCTGCACCCTGAGCAGCCTCAGCAGCCCGTTCGCGAACGCGTTGACCGTGAAGATCACCGGGCGCAGCGCCCGGGACAGGGCGACCAGCGGCGGGCCGAGCAGCAGCGCGCTGTGCACCGGTTCCGCGAGGGCGATGTTCTTCGGGACCATCTCGCCCAGCAGCATGTGCAGATACGTCGCCAGGGTCAGCGCGATCACGAAGGACACGACGTGGCCCGCGCTCTGCGGGATTCCGACGGCGTGGAACACCGGCTCCAGCAGGTGCGCGATCGCCGGCTCGGCGACCACGCCCAGCACCAGCGTGCACAGCGTGATGCCCAGCTGGGCGGCGGCCAGCAGCGCCGAGACGTGCTCCAGGCCCCACAGCACGGCCTTCGCGCGCCGGTCGCCCTCCTGGGCGAGCGGCTCGATCTGCGAGCGGCGCACGGAGATCAGCGCGAACTCCGCGCCGACGAAGAAGGCGTTGACGACGAGCGTCGCGAGCCCGATCAGCAGCTGTACGGCGGTCATCGCGCCCCCTCGGGGTGCTCGTGGGTCTGTTCGTCGTCCAGTGGCGCGTGCAGCAGCACCCGGGCCGCCCGGCGGCCCGAGGCGTCCACCACGTCCAGCCGCCAGCCCGTCACCTCGACCGTGTCACCGGCCCGCGGTATCCGGCCCAGCCGGGCGGCGACCAGGCCGGCCAGGGTCTCGTACGGCCCCTCGGGCACCCGCAGTCCCACGCGCGCGAGCTGGTCGGTGCGGGCGGCGCCGTCGGCCGAGTACAGGGCCCGGCCCTGCTCGTCCGCGCCTGCGGGGGCGAGGTCGGGTGTCTCGTGCGGATCGTGCTCGTCGCGCACCTCGCCGACGACCTCCTCGACGATGTCCTCCAGCGTGGCCACGCCGGCCGTGCCGCCGTACTCGTCGATGACGACGGCCATGGTGCGCCGGCCGCCGAGGCGGTCCAGCAGCCGGTCGACGGTCAGGGACTCGGGCACGAGCAGCGGCTCGCGCATCACCTGGGAGACCGGGCGGCGGGGCCGGTCCTCGGCGGGTACGGCCAGGACGTCCTTGACGTGGGCGACGCCGACGACCGAGTCCAGGCCGCCCCGGTAGACCGGGAACCGGGACAGGCCGGTGGCCCGGGTCGCGTTCGCCACGTCCTCGCAGGTCGCCTGGGCGTCCAGGGCGATGACCTGGACACGCGGGGTCATCACGTTCTCCGCCGTCAGGTCGGCCAGGTTCAGCGTGCGCACGAACAGCTCGGCGGTGTCCGCCTCCAGCGCGCCCTCCTTGGCGGAGTGCCGGGCGAGGGCCGCCAGCTCCTGCGGGCCGCGGGCGGAGGCCAGCTCCTCGGCCGGCTCGACGCCCAGCCGGCGCACGACGCGGTTGGCCGTGTTGTTCAGGTGCGTGATGAAGGGCCGGAAGGCCGCGCTGAACCAGCGCTGCGCGTTGCCCACCCGCTTGGCCATGGCCAGGGGCGAGGAGATCGCCCAGTTCTTCGGCACCAGCTCGCCGACGACCATCAGGAACACCGTCGACAGGGCCGTACCGAGCACCAGCGCGACCGATGCCGCCGTGCCGCCCGAGAGCCCCGCCGCCCGGAACGGACCGGCGAGCAGCTTGGCGATCGACGGCTCGGCGAGCATGCCGACGACCAGATTGGTCACGGTGATGCCGAGCTGGGCGCCGGAGAGCTGGAAGGTCAGGTTCCGTACGGCCTTCAGGGCACCCGGGGCACCGCGCTCGCCCCGCTCGGCGGCGCGCTCCAGCTCGCCCCGCTCGACGGTGGTCAGCGAGAACTCCGCCGCCACGAAGGCGCCGCAGGTGAGCGACAGCAGGATCGCCACCAGAAGGAGCAGCACTTCGGTCATCGGGTCACCCCCGTCCCATGATCGGACAGGGCAGGACCGAACGCGCGGTGTCGCGGACCGGGAGGCTCGCCCATGGGCGGACGCTCACAACCTTTCATCGAGGGCCGAGTGCTCCCTCAATGGTAAAGGATGAGCAAAGATGCTCTGCTGGGGTCAGTCGGTGAGGCCGGCGAGTGGCTTCACCCAGCGCCGCCACTGCTCCTGCGGGCCGTACCCGGCCGCGCCCCAGGCGTGGTGCGCGGTCTCGTTGCGGACGAGCACCATCGCGTCCGCGCGCCGCCCGCCGAGCCGTGCGAAGCGCTCCTCGGCGGCGGCCAGCAGCGCCGAGCCGATGCCCTGCCGGCGACGCTGCGGATGGACGGCCAGCCGGTACAGATGGCAGCGCCAGCCGTCGAAGCCGGCGATCACCGTGCCCACCAGTTCGCCGCCTTGCTCGGCGAGGATCAGCGCCTCGGGATCACGGGCGACCAGACGCTCCACCCCGCTGCGGTCGTCGCTGATGCTGGTGCCCTCGGCGGCCGTCTTCCAGAAGGCGAGCACGGTGTCGAGATCGTCGGCGAGGGCAGGGCGTATCCGCAGATCGGTCATGTGATCATCAGAACACGGGTGGTGTGCCGCCCCCGGCGAATTCCACCATGCGGACCTGGACGACATGCGGACCTGGACGAGTGCCGCGAGCCGCCAAGGGGCGTCGGTCGTGAAGCGATCGCCGGCCGGCCGGATGTCATTCGTGGGCGATCGCCGCCAGCACGTTCAAGCGCGACGCCCGCAGGGCCGGCAGCAGTGCCGCCACCACGCCCACCACCGCCGCACCGATCACGACCGCGACGATCGTGCCCCAGGGGATCGCGAGCGCCGTCAGCCCGCGCAGGGCCAGCACCCGCTGCATGGACACACCCCACACCAGCCCCAGCGCCAGCCCGAGGACCGCGCCGAACACCGCGATCACCACCGACTCCAGCCGGATCATCCGCCGCAACTGCCGCCGCCCCAGCCCGATCGCCCGCAGCAGCCCGATCTCGCGGGTCCGCTCCACCACCGACAGGGCGAGGGTGTTGACCACCCCGAGCACGGCGATGACGATCGCCAGGGCGAGCAGCGCGTACACCAGATAGAGCAGCACGGCGATCTGGTCGTGGACCAGCTGTTTGTAGTCGGCCTGGTTGCGCACCTGGACCTGCGGGAACGGCTTGAGCGCCCGCTCCAGGCGGGGACGCAGGTCCTGCGGTTTCGTGCCGGCGGCCGCGTTGACGTAGAGCGCGGAGTCCTGGCCGCTCGGCACGTACTTCTCGAAGGTGGTGAGGCCGACGTAGATGCCGCCCTGGGTGCCGAAACCGTCCGCCGTCTCCTGGTCGGT
Organism: Streptomyces sp. FXJ1.172; assembly: GCF_001636945.3. Lineage (NCBI taxonomy): Bacteria > Bacillati > Actinomycetota > Actinomycetes > Kitasatosporales > Streptomycetaceae > Streptomyces > Streptomyces sp. FXJ1.172. The sequence goes on from NZ_CP119133.2 coordinate 7,717,770, forward strand.
GAGTGCCCCGACGGTCAGCTCGGTGTGCCGCCCGCCCGGGAACTCGACCGGGAGGACGCTGCCCGGCCGCACACCGTGGTCCTTGGCGAAACCGGCGTCCATGGCGAGGTGCCCGTCCGCCAGCGCCGCCGCCGAACCTCCCCGTGTGTAGGTGATGTGCGCGACGTCGTCCAGCCCGGGGCCGTACGCGCCGGCGGCCGTCTCCACGCGCTCCCCGTCCGGCAGCCGTACGGCGAGCGGGGTGAGCCGCTGCCGGACGACGAGCCCGACACCGTGCGTGGCGGCCACGACGTCCCGCACCTGCTTCGTGAACGGGGTGAAGTTGGCGTTCTGGATGACGAAATCGGCGCCCAGCGTCCGGTCGATCTGCCGGTCGAACGACGCCGACATCGACGCGCTCGCCACCGACATCCCGCCGACCAGGGCGAGGCCCACCATGAGCGCGGCGGCCGTGGCGCCGGTGCGGCGCGGATTGCGCAGCGCGTTGCGCTGGCTCATCCGGCCGACCGGCCCGAACAGCGCGGGGAAGGCCGCGCCCAGCACGCGGATCACCGGCCGCACCAGCAGTGGTCCGGCGACCACGGTCGCGATCAGCGTCAGGGCCACGCCGACGCCCAGCAGCGAAGCCGCCTGCGCGGTCCTCGTGGCCGCCGCGCACCCGGCCAGCGCCGCCGCCCCGGCCGCCCCCAGCACCCCGCCGACGATCGCCCGCACCTTGAGCGGCTTGCCCACGCCCGCGACCTCCGCGTCCGCCAGCGCGGCCATCGGCGAGACCGCGGCCGCGCGCCGTGCCGGCAGATAGGCGGCCACGAAGGTGACGCCCAGTCCGACGACGTACGCGGCGACGGGCGTCCCCCAGCCGATCACCATCTCCGTGGCCTTCAGGTTCATCCCGAACGCGCTCATCAGCCGGATCAGCCCGAGCGCCAGCCCGATCCCGGCCCCGAGACCGAGCGTCGAGCCCACCAGCCCGAGCAGCAGCGCCTCGGTGAGCACCGAGCGCCGCACCTGCCGCCGGTCCGCGCCGAGGGCCCGCAACAGGCCCAGTTCACGGGTGCGTTGGGCGATCAGCATGGAGAAGGTGTTGACGATGAGGAACACACCGACGAGCAGCGCCACTCCGGCGAAGCCCAGCATCACGTACTTGATCACGTCCAGGAACGTGCCGAGGCTGGCGGCCGCCGACTTGGCCTGCTCGCCGGCGGTCTTCAGGTCGTAGGTGCCGGCGCTGGTGCCGGTGCCTGCGCGGGTGCCGAGCGCCGAGCCGATCCTGCGCTTGAGTTCCGCGTCGGACACGCCCTTCGCCGCGTCCGCCGAGACGCTC